>DASYBO010000039.1:0-5815 GCA_036500685.1 Pseudonocardiaceae bacterium
CCTCCTCGTGTGTCGTCTTGTCGGGCGTTTCCTCTGTCGGTGGTCGGTCCCGGCCCGACCGGGCAGGCCGCACGTCTGGGCTCCTGGCCGGCATGGTCGGCTGAGCCGCATGAGCCGTTCCCTGCTCATTGTGGGCGCCGCCGGGCTCAGCATCCTCGCCGGTTGTGGGTCGAGCACGCCACCGGCCGCCGCCCCACCCCCTTCAGCCTCCTCGGCGGCGGCCGGCACGGCCCCGGCCACCAGCTCCGACCCGGCCACGAACCCCGGCCCGGCCGTACCGGGCGTCCCCGCGCTCACCGGCAACCCGACCGACCTGACCAAGGCTAGCCAGGCCGAGGCCGGCGTCGGGCAGCCGCCCACCAAGCTGGTCACCCAGGACATCGTGGTCGGCAAGGGCGCGGCGGCGACACCCTCGAACACCGTCGACGTCCGCTACACGGGCACCCTCTATGGCAACGGCACGACGTTCGATAGTTCGTGGTCCCATGGTGACGCGCCGGTGAGCTTCCCACTCGACGGAGTGGTCCCCGGCTTCGCCCAGGGAATCGCCGGCATGAAACCGGGAGGTCGCCGGGTGATCGTCATCCCGCCGGCTCTCGGCTACGGCAACAGCGACAACGGCCCGATCCCGGGCGGCTCGACACTGGTCTTCGTGGTGGACCTGGCCGGCGTCAGCTGAGGTCGAACGGCACACCTCAGCGGTCCGGGCCGGGCACCCGGGAAGCGGCGGTGCACCGGCGATCGGCGGGTGCAGAACAAACGAGGTAGCCGCGCGGGTCTTCGGACAGATACGGGCATCGATGCTCTGTCGCGGCAAGCACCGCGACATCAGTGGGTCTATTCGGTGGGCCCGAAGGCGTAGTCGAGCCGCGCGGCGAGCGCGGCGTCGGGTTCGAGGTAGCCGCCGAGCATATGCGCGGTCAGCCCGTCAGGTTCGGGCCGATACCGGCTCCGGGAGCCATAAGAACTGCATCATTGATGCGATGCATCACGACCGTCCTGGCGATTGGTTTCCCGTTTCCGCCCAAATGTGATCCCGGTATGGCGGATAGTAGTGGAGCGGGAACCTGCCAGTGAGAATCGATCACCTTGGTGGCCGCGCCGACCATAGCTTCGACGATCAGGCAACGCCGCGAAGCAGTGGCGGGTAACGACGATGAGCAGGCGCTGTCGTCCTGCCGATCTCAGGGAGGAATCCGGTGGAACGAGGAGCCGCCGCAGTACCGGAGTTCGGCGCGGAGCTGACCGAGCGCGAGTGGGCAGACCTCACCCGACACGGCCGCCGCCGCCAGCTGACCACCGGCACGCCCCTGTTCCTGGAGGGCACCCATTCCGATACGGTGATCTTGGTAATCTCGGGTCGGGTCAAAGTCTTCTCCTCCGCTGAGGATGGCACCGAGGTAGTCCTTGCGGTGCGTGGGCCAGGTGCCTTGCTCGGCGAGTGGGCGGCGATCGACGAGCAACCGCGGTCGGCCTCGGTGTGGTCCATGGAACTCGTCGAGGTCCTGGTTGTGGATTCGCGGGAGTTCATCGCCTTCCTGCACGACCACCCCCGGACGATGTGGCTGCTGCTGCGGATTTTCACCGGCCGGCTACGCGACGCGGACCGCAAGCGGGTCGAGTTCGGCGTCTACGACACCATGAGCCGGGTAGCCCACCGCCTGGTCGAGTTGGCTGAGCGCTTCGGCGAACCGACCGAAGCAGGAATCCTGATCACCCTGCCGTTCACTCAGCACGAGCTCGCCGGCTGGGTTGGCGCCTCCCGCGAGGCCGTGGCCAAAGCACTCCGGACTTTTCGTGCCCGTGGCTACCTGCAGACCCAGCGCCGTACGGTCACCGTGCTCGACATCGAGGGACTCCGCCGACAGACTCACTGAATGTGCACAATTACCGGTTCGGTACCGGTAGCAATCCCTGTTCCGTGTCCCCGCCATCCGTCATTGTGATCACAGCCATCCGTTCCCGGAGGAAAGAGTAGTGATCATGCCAACCACGACATGGAATGCGGCGCGGGGGCCGCGTTCGCTGCCAGCCGGCAGCGGCGCGGAACTCAACTGCCGCAGCGGGGTTTCCCGCCGATCGAAATGACCGGCTTCTGGATCGTTGTCATCTTGATGCTGCTGAGCCTCTGGGGAGGGTTGATGGTGGGCACTTCCTGGACCGCTTACGCGCTCGACCGACGGTTCCGCCGTCTTGCGGCCGAGCGAAGAGAACTGCACGAATGGCGCCGTGCACTCCAGGAGAAAGCCTGGCAGCAGCGCACCGCGGGCGGCGCACTGCGCCGATAATCCCATCAGCCCGGCAAGAGTTGGTGCCCTGCCGCCGGACCAGCTCTGCCGGGCCACCCCGCATGCGCAGCCACCGCGAAGACACCCGAAAGGTCACCCACTGTCACGAGGATCACCAGACAGCCGCCTACTCCAACATAATCCAGCATAATCCAGGTATCGCACGGTTGCGGGTCGAGAGCCGGCGTTCGCGGGAGATGATGCCTTGTGTCGCAGCATTGGCGCACGCGACACCGAACGATCGTCGTGGTAGACGTGGCGGGCTTCACCGACCCGGCCAGGATCGCGCCTCAGCAGCGCGTAGTGCACGAGGGCCTGTATCACGTGTTGCGTTGCGCTTTTGCCGAGTCCGGAGTCGATCTGACCGCCTGTCACGTGGAGGACCGAGGCGATGGGGCGATGATTCTGCTGCCGCCGGAGGTGGAGCCAAGCCTGCTCGCCGATCAGCTCCCCAGCAGATTGGTCGCGTGGCTGCGCCGGCATAACGCGCTTCACTCGGCAGGGGCGGCAATACAGCTGCGCGTCGCGCTGCACGCGGGCGAGGTGCACCAGAATGGCGACGGCGTGGTGAGCCAAGCCGTCAACCTCGCATTCCGCATCCTGGAGGCACCGGAGGCGAAAGCGGAACTGAGGTCGTCGGCTGGCGTCCTCGCGCTGATCGCCTCGGAATCCTTCTACCGCGAGGTGATCGCCCAGGACCCGGCGGCCGAACCGGACTCGTACCGGCAGATCCATGTTTCGGTCAAGGAGACCTCGACGTCGGCGTGGCTACGCCTCCTCGACCGCACGGCGGCTCCGGACACCGAACCATTGGTGCTCGAGCTGTTCCCCGCGACCGAGGTGCAGCGCCTGCGCGAATGGTTGGCCGAGATCACCATTCCACAACTCCCGACGCTGGTGCAGCGAGCCGGCGGCCCGGGAGTATCCCCTGCCATGAGCGTGGCCAGCGCATGGGAGGCGTTCTCCCACTTGGCGGAGTTCAACGCCGGGGCCGACGGATTCCCGCCGGCGCTGATGTTCGTCGAGCTCGTGGCGCACCAGGTTGGTGGCGATGTGCGTACCAAGCTGACGGAATGGAGCGACGAACAGGCGCGGCGCCTCCGGCTCGGCGATGAGCTGCGGGGGCGGCGAGCCGCGGCGGGTGCCGCGCGAATCCCGGTCGAGCCACGGTTGCACCTGATGATCGTCGTGCAGCACGATGGGATCGACCCGGACCGCTACCTGCTGTCCTACTGGCGTCAGGACGATCCCTCGAAGTGGCCGCCCCCGCGCGGCGAGACTCGCATGGTCAGGTTAGAGGAGCTCGAACGGCGCGTCGACGACCTGGTGGTCAGCGCGGAGCGGGCGTGGTCCGGGCACGCGGGCGCGGTGGCATTGGAGTTCGTGCTGCCGCGCGCGTTGCTGACCCTGCCGGTCCATCGCTGGCACAAGGAGCACGACTCGGGAGAGCCCCGTCCGTTGTGCCTGGACTACCCGGTCGTGGTGCGCTCACTCGAACGGATGCAGTCCTCGCATTGGCATCGAGTGTGGCGGCTGCGCTGGAAAACGTTGATGAACGACCCGTCGGCCGCGCGGGTTCACGTCTGCCAGTCGGCGGACCTGACGAACCCCCATCGCATGGACGCCCTCCTTTCGGAGGACCCGCAACTGGCTCTGGTGGTGCTCACCTCGGCGCCATCCGCACAACCGCGGCCGGGCGCGGACGAACTGGGCGTTGCGTTACGCTCGGGACTGCCGGCACTGGTGTGGCATCCTGAGGTGTCGTCGGCGGCCCTTCGGGCGGTCCTGGCTCGACTCGTGGAGGACGACGGCCTCGGTGACATGCCTGGGCGCGCACAGGCATTGCGGCGAGCTGATTTCCACGCGGCAGAGAAGCAATCCGCGGTGAGTTTTACACACGGTTTGGTCGTGTTATGGGACAATCCGCATCGTGTGGTGACCTTCGATCAGCCGCCAGACATCCCACAGCCAAGAGGAGAAGACACCTCCGATGAGCGTGAACGAGCCTCTTGAAGAGATTCGGGATACCAATACACCTGGCTGGTGGGTTTACCGCGGTACCGGCCAGCCGTCGCACGACACACTTCTGAACAAGCCCCTTCACCCCGCGCCGCCGTGGCGGACCTTTCGCGGCGGTCCCTTACCCGAGCGCGATGTGCCCCCCGAGGACGACGGTGAGACGGAACGCCGGCTCGGCTCGCAGTTTCACCTGTCCGAGCGTGATGTAGACCCGCATGAAGTCGACATGGTCAACGCCGCGCTGTACCTGCGCCGCCCATTGCTGGTCACGGGACCTCCGGGCACCGGCAAGTCGAGTCTGGCCTTTCGGATTGCCAGGGAACTGCGACTGGGTCGCGTGCTGCGGTGGCCGATCACCAGTCTGACCACGCTCAAGTCGGGCCAGTACGGCTACGACGCCATCGGGCGGGCGCTGGCCGCCGGAACCACTGGGCAGGCCATGGCCAGGTGGGAGCGGGCCAGGTGGGAGCGGGAGGGCGGTCGAGCGGTAGACGCGGCCTCGGCCCCCGACCCGGTGAACCTTGAGCCGCCGATTGGCGAATTCGTGCGTCTCGGCCCTTTGGGAACGGCGTTCCTGCCCACTAGGTTGCCTCGCGTGCTGCTGATCGACGAGTTGGACAAGAGTGAGGCCGACCTGCCGAACGACCTGTTGAGCATCGTGGAGGACGGGGAGTTCACCATCCCGGAGCTGGCGCGGATACGGAGCCGTTCGGCCAAGGTGCCAGTGTTCACCGACGACCCGGAGTCAACGGCCACCATCGTCGACGGCCGGGTGCGCTGCCACGCGTTCCCGGTCATCGTGATCACCAGCAATGGTGAACGAGAGTTCCCACCCGCCTTCCTGCGTCGGTGCCTACGGCTGGAGACACGCGCACCCAACGCCAGCCAGCTTGCCGCCATGGTGGCCTCCCATCTGACGGACACGGATGAGCACCGGCTCCGGCTGGTCCAGCAGTTCGTGGCCCGGAGCGCGGCGATGGGGGGTCTGCCCGCCGACAAGCTGTTGGATGCGGTGTATCTGGCGACCTCGGGTGCGTATCGCGAAAACGACGTGTCGTGGTCCCGGCTGGTGGATGCGTTGTGGCGGCAGTTGACGTCTTTGGCGCCGTGACGTGGCTAGCCGAGCTGGCGCACCGTGGCTAGATCCCGTCGATCCGGTCGAACCTCGTGATGTCGAGTCGCCCACGCCACCGGGGAGTGCGGGCGCCGAGCGGCCCGGTGCCCACGACCTCACGTGGTCCGAGATGGCGGACGCTGTCTGGCTGACCTCGATCGCCCAGGGCGCGTCGCGGCCGCGCCCCGAGTCAGAGCGTGGTCCTGGGCCGGCGCGGCCACCTGCCACGACGGAGGCCCCCGCCAGGACCAAGACCGCTGACAGGGCCACCCTGGGAGACAGCCCGCCCGAAAGCCGTGTCGAGCGGGGTGACATTCCGATCGACCCAGCCAGGGAGTCCCCGCTGCTCTTCCGGCACTCGGAAGGCAGTGCGCCCGCCGACCGCGCCGAGGTT
>DASYBO010000040.1:0-14210 GCA_036500685.1 Pseudonocardiaceae bacterium
CCACTCGTCGTTCCATCTCGGTCAGCGCGTCCCAGCCGTGTTCTGGCCGTTGCGGGATCGGCGCCCAGCGGCGTCGGCGGGCGCCTGCGGTCTGGAGCAGTCGCTGTACACGGGTCGCCGCCGCGGTCGCGCCGAGTTCGGTGTAGCGGTCATGTGCGGCGTCCAGCGCGTCCAGCCCGGCTTTGCGGTCCTCGATGTCTACAAGGGAGCGTCCGTGTTCTTCTTGCGCTCTGACGAGAAGCTGTTGTCGAGGACTGTGTCGCAGGCGGGTCAGTGCTGGTTCGAAGTCTCCTGTGGACAGTGCGTCGACCAGCAGGCGGGCGCCTGTTGTCGCGGGCACGTCGGGGTTGCGCTCGGCGAGTTCGGTGAGCAGATCGGCGGCGGCGCGCACGGTGCCGGCCTCGCCGCGATGGTGTGCAGAGCTGGCCGCTGCCACCAGCAGTTCCTCGGGCCAGGGGAAGCGGCAGTCGGTACGCAGGATGGCCACGATCTCCTCCGTACCGCGTGGATCACCGTCGGCGTCGGCCGACACAGCCTTGGCCAACGGCTGATCCAGGCTCCGCATCGGCGTGTTGTCCCCGCGCAGCAACGCGATCAGCGCCGTCAACAGGCGGACCTGTGGCTCGACGGCGTTGTCGAACAGCTCGGCCATCAACGTGGTCGCGGTCGCCATCGCCTCGGCCGCCTCGTCGATCCGACCCGCGGCGTAGGCGAGTTGTCCGCGCAGCAGCGCGAGTTGCGGTGCCTGCCAGGAGTCGCCGAAGCGGGTGCTGTCGCCCAAGCCCGCCAGCGCGCCGTCGATGTTGTCCAACCTGGCCAACGCCAACAGTTCGCGCAACGCCAACTGGCCGACCTCGGGCGCGCCGTAGCCGGTCAGGCCCTGCGCGGCAACCCGCGCTGCGGCGAACAGCGTGTGGGTGCGGGTGTAGTCACGGTCGCGTTGCGCGGCTTCGGCGGCGGCCATGGTCGCGAGCACGATGGCGATCGGGTCGGTTTGGTTTGGCTGGACCGGTTCCGCCGTGGCCAGCGCGCGATAACCCGCGAGGCGGGCGGCGAGGTCGACCGGCGCGCCGGGGTCGGCGGCGCGGTCGAGGAGTTCGGTGTACTGCTCGGTCGACCACAATCGGGGCAGCAGCAACAACTGCACCCTGGCGCGCAGTGCGGCGTCGACCGGGGTGGCCAGCAGCATGTCGGCGAACTCGCTCGCCTCGGCGAAGTACCGCGCGGCGACCAGGATCGCCACCGCCTCGGCGCCGATCTCGCTCCACATCGGATCGTTCGCGTCGACCAGTTCGAAGGCCTGACGGATGAACGTGACCGACGTGGTGGCCATGGTGCCCAGCACCTCGTGCGCTGCCTTGCGCAGCACGTCCGCGGCGGCTGAATCGCCGTGTCGCGCGGTGGCCAGCACGTGTGGCGCTGCCGCCGCGTAGCCGCGCCCGCGAGCCAGCAGGTACTCGGCGATGGCGCGGTGCAGGGCGTACCGGCCCGAGGGCGGCAGGTCCTCGTAGACGGCGAGGCGCAGCAGTTCGTGCCGGAACCGCACCGCGTTGCCCTCGTCGGCGAGCAGCGCGGCGTTGATCGCCTCCATCAGCGGCTCGGTCAGCTGCGCTGTCGGTACGCCGGTCAGGCCGGCCACATCGCTGAGCTGGAACTCCGGGCCGAGCACGGACGCGGTACGCACCAGTTCGCGGCACGGCGCCGACGTCGCCGTGACCCGCCTGCGCACGCCGTCCAGCAACCCGATCGGCACCGTGGCCGCGTCGGTGCCGGCAACGGCCGGATCGAAAAGGCCTTCCAGCAGTTGCACCGCGAGGAACGGATTGCCGTGCGCGCCGGAGAGTCTGCGCAGCACCGCCGGTTCGGGTCGGGCGCCGAGCCGGTCGGTGGCGACCGCGAGCACCGCGTCCTCAGTCAGCGCGGTCAACTCCAGCCAGGTCACCGGCAACTCGGGCCTTGCGGCGTCCGCGATCAGTTCGGCCGGGCCGCCGCCGGGCACCTGCCTCGTCGCCAGCACCCACGCGATCGGCGCGGCGATCAGCCGTTTCGGCAGCACCCTCAGGGTGAACGCGGTCAGCGGATCGCACCATTGCACATCGTCGACGGCCAGCAGGATTGGGCCGTCCTGCGCGCGTCGCTCCAGCAGCGTGGCAAGGCGTTCGGCCAGCCACAGTGGCTGCTGGTGCAGTGTGGCCAGGTCCATGAAGTCGGCCGAGTCGATCAGCGGCGTCGTGCCGAAGCGCAGCGCGGGCCCGATCGAGGCCAGCGGCGTGACCCGGTCGTCCTCGTGCGCGGCCGTGTCGGCGGTGTGGAAGCCGAGCCGGCCTGCCTGTTCCACGATGGTCCGGACCAGCGCGGTCTTGCCGATCCCCGGCTCGCCGCGCAACACCACCAGTGCGGGCCTGCCGCGCCGCACCGTGCGCAGCGCCTCCAGCGCCGCACCCAGTTCGGCCGACCGACCCCGCAGCGGCCTGCTGCCTGGTGGGGTCGGTGCCGCCGCTCTCGCCCGCTCCACCGTCACCCGGCCAACTCTAAGGGCCCGTGTCGGCTTTACAGGTCCGTGGTCACCTGGTCGAATAGCGGCTCCGCCTTTGCGAAGAAGGGCTGGTGGTCGCCGTGGATCGGGTCGGTGTCGCCGACTTCTACGACGTCGAGTTGCGCAGATACACCGACGCCTTCCTGGCCGCCGCGAACATCAGACCAGGCGAAGCGGTGCTGGACATCGGCTGTGGCGCGGGCCAGACCACCCGGATCGGGGCCGCCGCCTCCGGCAGCGGCGCGGTGCTCGGCGTGGATCTGTCCTCGGAGCGACTCGACCTTGCCCGCGAGCGCAGCGTCGAGGAGGGCCTTGGCAACGTCTCCTTCGTCCAGGCCGACGCGCAGGCTCACGCGTTCCCGCAGGCCGAATTCGATGTGGCGATCAGCCGGTTCGGCACGATGTTCTTCACCGATCACATTTCCGCGTTCCGCAACATCGCGGGCGCGTTGCGGCCGGGCGCGCGGTTCGTGCAGCTGGTCTGGCAGCGGGCGGAACGCAACGAATGGCAGATCGAGATCCAGGAGGCGCTGACCCCCGGCCGTGCGGCTCCCGTCCCCGAACCGACCATGAATCCGTTCGCGCTGGCCGAGTCCGGGGTCACCGAGGCGATGCTGCTCGCCGCCGGGTTCAGCGAGGTGCACTGCGTCGACCTGCGTGAACCGATCTGCTACGGCCAGGACAGCGTGATCGCCTGCGCGACGGTGCGCGGGCTGCACTCGGTCCGCACGGCACTGGAGGCGATGGACGCGGACGGCGCCGAGGCCGCGTTGCTGAGACTGCGCCGCACGCTGGCCGCGCACCAGCGGCCGGACGGGGTGTGGTTCGAGGCGCGCGCCTGGCTGATCGTGGCGACCAGAGCCGCTGTCCTGCCCTGAACTGATTCGCCGTTGATTCCGGACTTAACGAAATCAACGTTTTTCCCGCCGATGCAATTTGCAGAAAACAGCGAGACCTGCACCGTCGTGGTCCGGTGGGGCCGCTGCACCACCCATTCGAACCCACGGTGACCGGGCCGGTGCCCAGAGTGCTGGTTTTGGTAATAGCATGGGTTCGATCACCCGAACCCGAGAGGCGCGATGGACACGCGACAGGCCACGCGAACAGGCAACAGTTGGTGGTTGACCTATCTCGGCGCCGGGATCGTCGTGATCGTCGCATACTACGTCGCGGTCCACCTCGACGCGCCCGCGGTCCTTCGGGTCATCCTCTACTGCCTGGCCAGCGCGTCCGCCGCGGTCGCGGTGTTCGTCGGCTGCCTGTTCAACCTGCCCTCACGGCGCTCCCGGCTGCCGTGGCTGATCCTCGGCGCCAGCCAGGTCGTCTACGCCGCTGCGGACATCTGCTTCTACGTCGCGCACGACATCAAGGGCGACACCGACTACCCGGCCATCGCGGACCCGCTCTACCTCGGGCACTACCCGCTGGTCGTGGTGGGCCTGATCCTGTTGATCCGGCTGCGCACGCCGGGCCGGGACCTGGCCAGCCTGCTCGACGCGGCCACCATCGCGGTGGCCGCGGCCATGTTGTCCTGGCTGTACCTGATCGCGCCGCAGGCCCGCGCGGATGAACCGCTGCTGGTGAAGCTGGCCTCGGTCGGCTATCCGGTGATGGACATCGCGATGTTCGCGGTGGCGCTGCGGCTGATCCTCGGGCCCGGTCGCAAGCCGGGTTCGTTCATGCTGCTCGGCGGCAACCTGTTCCTGATCTTCGCCGCCGACACCATCTACGTGATGCAGCAGCTGGCCGGCACCTACGTGGCCGGCAACTTCCTGGACGGGATCTGGCTCGGCGGCAACCTCGCGCTCGGCGCGGCGGCCCTGCACCCGACCGTCGGCCGGATCGCGGAACGCGCGTCACCCGAGGACATGCGGCTCACCCCGCTGCGGCTGGCCGTCCTCGCCGCCGCCGCGCTGATCGCGCCGGTCGCCCTGGTCATCCAGTTCTCGCTTGGCATGTTCCGGGACATCCCGGTGATCGCGGCGGCGTGCGCGGTGCTGTTCATGCTCACCATCGGTCGCCTGGCAGGCCTTGTCGCCGAACAGCGCAGGCTGGCCATCACCGATGTGCTGACCGGACTGCACACCAGGCGCTTCTTCAGCGCTCAGCTGCCTATCGAGATCACCCGCGCGCGCCGCTCCGGCACCAACCTCGCGGTGCTCATCGTCGACGTCGACCACTTCAAGTCGATCAACGACAAACACGGCCACCCTGCCGGCGACCGGGTGCTGATCGAGGTGGCGCGGCGACTACGTGAATCCGTACGCACCGCCGACTTCCTGGCCCGCTACGGCGGTGAGGAGTTCGCGATCGTCGTGCCCGGCGCGAACCCGCAGGAACTGGGCGCCATCGGCGAACGGCTGCGGATGGAGGTCGCGGCGACGCCGATCGCGGCCAACCCGGACGTGCTCATCGACGTCACCGTCTCGGTCGGCACCGCGGGCTATCCCCGACACGGCAGCACACCCGCCGAGCTGATCACCACTGCCGACCGCGCCCTCTATGCCGCGAAGTTCCAGGGCCGGGACCGGGTCGTCGTCGGCGACACGCTCACCGAGGACATCGTGGTCGCGGCCGTGGACAGCGCGGTCGGTTCGGCCAACGACCTGCTGGCCTTCCTGCAACGCGCGGCCGACGAGGTGGACGGCTGGCTCTCCGGCTTCGACCACGGCCGCGCGGTCGGCCGCTGGTCGGCGCTGATCGCCTCGGCCATGGGCCTCGACGACGTCACCGTGCGCCGGGTCGAGTTGGCAGGGCGGTTGCACGACATGGGCAAGGTGTTCATCGCGCAGAGCGTGTGGCGCAAGACAGGTGCGCTGTCCAAGGCCGAACGGAACCTGGTCGAGCAGCACGCCCAGTACGGCTGCGACATGGCCCGGCTGGTCCCCGGCCTCGCCGACGTCGCCGAGATCGTCCGCCAGCACCACGAACGGATGGACGGCCGCGGCTACCCGCTCGGCCTGGCCGGCGACGCGATCCGGCTGGAGGCGAGGATCGTCGCGGTCTGCGACTCGTGGGCGGCGATGCTGGCCGACCGGCCCTACCATGCGGCGCTGACGCCGACCGAGGCCGCGGCGGAACTGGTGCGCGGCAAGGGCAGCCAGTTCGATCCGCTGGTCGTCGACCATCTGCTGGATCTGCACCGGCAGGACCTGCTGGGCGGACTGCGCAAACTCACGCAGGCCGCCCGCCCGATCCCGTCGCAGGCCAGAGGCTAGCCTTCGTCGGAGCCTAGACCTCCGCGATGGTGTTCCAGAACATCAGCTCGTAGGACTGGAACAGGCGGCCGTAGGTGAACGCCTCGTCGGTGGCGTGGCCTGCCTCGATCGCCGCGGCGGCCGCGTCATCGATCCCGGGGACGGGCTCGGCGAAGAAGTCGAAGAACGCGCAGGCCTCGTCGTCGAAACCGTAGTGCTCGCGCATGGCCGTTGCGATCGTGCCGCAGTAGCTGCCCCAGGCCGCGAAGTTGGCGAGCAGCGCGACGATCACGTCGGCGGGCTCGCCGAACAGGCACAGCCAGGCCAGGTAGGCCGGGTAGGCCTGGCAGCCTGCTTTGGGCTGGTAGGCGCGCAGCGCGGCGTCGTCGAGGCCGGTCGCGGCGCGCAGAGTGTCCAGTTTGGTCAGTGCGAGACTCTCGCCTGCGGCGAGGCCGCTGAACAGTTCGCGGCTGATCGGCTCGGTGCAGCGTGCCGCGATGGTGAGGAAGCTGCGCCAGTCGCTGCGCACGATCCGGCTCTCCTCGGCGGCGATCGTGGCGAACACCGAACGCGGGGCCTGCCCGGACGCGATCAGCGGGACCAGCTTGTTGTCCTTCTCCGCTGGCAGCATCAGCTGCCGGGCCGAGGCGAGCAGGTCACGTGCTGGTCCGGTCATCGGTAGGGTCTCCTCGACGATTCGTTGCGCCGTCAACGGATTCCGCGGCCCGGCTGAAGCCGAGCACGGTCCCCGACCGGTCGCCACGACCGACGAGCACGGCAAGCCCAGCGTAGATCACTCCGGCCAGCAGCCACGCCTCGACCGCCGGCAGTCCCACGGTCGGGGGAGTGGCCTCGCCGGGGAACAGGTCGAGGCCCCAGGCGCCGAAGGCCACCGCGACCAGTACGGCCACGATGCCCGGCCAGTTGGCGAGGCCGGCATCGCGCCAGGACGGGACCGCGGCCATCGGCCGCCGCGCGGTGAGGAACCTCGGCAGCAGGAACCGGTCGACCACCATCACCACGGTCACACACGGCACCACGATCGCCGACCAGCTCGCCACCACGAAGAAGCCGTTCTCCACGCTCGGAAACCGCCACGTGAACAGCGCGGCGATCGCCGCCATGATCACGCAGGTGTACCAGCGCTGCCAGCCGCGCACTCCGCCCAGCGCGTTCTGACCCGCGTTGACCATTTCGTAATAGTTTCCGTCGTTGATGGCGAACTGCAGAATCGTGGCGATGATCGCGCCCAGTGCGAACACGCCGAACATCGAATACTCGACCGTGTACCGGAACGCGGGCCCGAAATCGTACTGGGTGACCTTGGACAGCGCGCCCATCATCCAGCCGCCCGCGACGAACAGCACCAGCCCGACCGCGAACGCGATCAGCATCGGCGGCACCGGCCAGAAGAACTTCGGCTTGCCGTAGCGCCAGGTGTCCGGCTCGTTGCCCCACATGACCGAGCCGATCGCCACGCCGATCCCGCCGAGGAACGGCAGCGTCGTCGCGTTGGAACTGCTGGACAGCACCGAGGCCGGCGTCTCGATGAGACCCTTGATCACCAGGTAGAGAATCCAGAGGATCATCAGCGGCGCCACCAGATAACGGGCGAACGCGGCGATTCCGGTGAATCCGAACAGATTGTTGGTGATGCCGACGACCGCGAGGATCACGCTGATCAACACCACGTGGCCCCAGCTGAACAGTCCGTCGTAGAGGGTCGCGAGCAGGTTGAAGGCGAACGCGGTCCAGCCGGCCGCGATGCCGATCAGCACGACGGTGACCAGGGCCGAACCGACCTTGCCCAGGATGGACCGGGTGAGCAGCGCGTGCGTCTGGCCAGTCGTCGAGCCGAGATACGCGGCCGGCAGGGCGTAGATCAGGTAGGCGATCGCGCCGATCGCGCCGGCACCGACCGCTTTCCACAGTGAATAGCCGGCGTCGTGATACTGGAATCCGAGAAAGAGATAGGTGAAGCCGGCGGCAAGAGTTATCCACAGCGACAGGAAGTGAAACCGGGAACGCCGTTGCGACAAAGGAACCACTCCGGTACTGCTTGTGGAGTAGTCGTGTTCGACGCCGATCTCGATGGCATGTTCCAGGGCGGGCTCTGCGTCCGCTGTCCGTTCGGTCGTGTCCACGTGATTCTCTCGCTTCGCTCGTGGTTGCCGACAGCCTAGAAGACAAAGTGGCCGGTGGCCTACGAGCGCCACGTTGTTGTCGAGACCTTGTTATGTGGCCGACTCCCGAGTCGAATGTGGATGGTCAGCCGGGGATGCTCACGTAGAGTCGGCGGCCGGCCGGGCGGTAGCCGATCCGCTCGTAGACCCGGCGCGAGCCGTCGCCGCCGTATTCCAGCCAGACGGATTCGTTGCCCTTGGCAAACATCAACGCGGTCAGGCTCGCGGTCACCGCGGCCGCGATACCCCGGCCTCGGTAGG
Source organism: Pseudonocardiaceae bacterium (assembly GCA_036500685.1). Classification (GTDB taxonomy): domain Bacteria; phylum Actinomycetota; class Actinomycetes; order Mycobacteriales; family Pseudonocardiaceae; genus CAJCJE01. The sequence goes on from DASYBO010000040.1 coordinate 8,178, forward strand.
CCGGACGGGTGCCGACCCCGGCCAGTTCCGAGGTGCCGACCGCCGGGGCCGAGCAGGACGCCGCGCCGGCGCAGTCACCGTCGGGCGCGCGCACCAACCGCACCGCTCCACCCATCTCGCCGATGCGACGCAGCCGGGCCACGCCTTGCGGTGACGGCGTGAACTCGTCACCGAACGCCTCTGCGAGCGCCGCGTCGACGGCCAGATAGTCCGCGTCCGTTTCCGGAGCCTCCACCAATGGCGGATTGTCCGGCGGCACAAGGCTGTCCCGCACGCACACCAGATACTCGTGTTCCTCTTCAACGGTGAAGCCCGCCGCATACAACGCCGCCTCAACCGCGGGTGCGGCATTCGGGGCGAATTCCAGGCGCGGTGTCAGCCCGCGCTCGCGGAACGCCGACACCAGCGCTGCCACATCGGCACTGGTCGGCTCGATTCCGGGCAGCGGGGTGGCGTAGTTCACGTGATGGCTGGTGGTGCTCGGGTCGATGCCGACGACGAAACCGCCGGTTTCCACCGGTTCCGGGCGCCGCCGCAGGTTGGCCACGGCGAAGTTCTGGATGTTGCTGTCGATGACGGGCCTCACGTCTGCTCGGTTGGTGGATTGACAGGCTAGTTCAGCTATCCGATGGTGCGCACGTGGTTAACGTCCAGGACTACGGTGCCACCGGAAACGGCAGCACCGACGATGCCGCGGCGATCCAGGCAGCTATTACCGCGGTGACCGGTACGGGTGGGACGGTGTTTTTCCCGCCAGGTAATTACAAGGTCGGCACGGCGATCGTGCCGGCCGACAATGTGGCGCTGATCGGGTCCGGGGTGGGCAGCGCGATCATCGCGCCCGCCGGCTCGGTCAGCGCGGTGCAGGGCAGCGGCACCAAGGCGAATCCGCTGACCCGGTTCACCATGGCGCACCTGAGCATCGACGGTGCCAACCAGGGCCCGCAGTTCGGGGTCGGCATCAAGGGCGTGTTCTGCCAGTACCTCGCGCAATGCCAGTTCGAGGACCTGATCATCCAGAACTGCGTCGCCACCGGGCTCGGCATCGACTTCCTCACCCAGGGCACGGTGATCCACGCGGTGCGCGCCATCGGAAACGGGCGACTCAACCGCGGCGGCGGATCCGGGGCAGGGTCCTCCGGGATCGGCATCGGCACCGGGCAGTACCCGGTCGAGGACTTCGTGATCAGCGACTGCAACGCGGCGTCCAACGGGCGATACGGGATATTCATCGAATCGCAGACCGGACAGACCAGTTACGGCATGCGGATCGCCAACTGTTTCGCCACCGGCAACCTCAACCACGGTTTCGGCAGCGCGGGCGGCAACGGCACGATCTGGTCGCACTGCGTTGCCTACGCCAACAACATCGACGGCTTCTCCATCGACAACGGCACGACCGGCGCGGTCGCGCAGCCTTCGTCCAACGACGTCTATGTCGCCTGCGAGGCGATCGGCAACTCCCGGCACGGCTTCTCCTACCAGCCCTCCGCGTTGAACGGCTACAGCGTTGCGGGCGGCGGAAACCACGTGTACTCGGCCTGCGTGAGCCGCGCCAACAACGGACTCGGCTTCAACATCACCTCCGTGGCGGGCCATCCGGTGTCCGGCCTGAGCTACACCGGCTGCCTTGCCTTCGGCAACGGCTCGTCCGGACTGGGCGTGCAGGGCGCCAGCAACGAGTTACGGATCAGCGGGTGCGTTTTCAACGCCAACGGGCAGCGCTCGACGACGTCCAACGCGGGCGTCCTGCTCGGCGCGGACGTGGCAGGCGTGCAGATCGTCGACTGCCGCGCGTATGACGGTGGGAGCCCACGAAGACAGACCTACGGCATCCAGGTCGCCGCCACCGCGATCATGGGTGACATCCACGGCAACGACCTGCGCGGCAACGCGACCGGCGCGATCAACCTGGCCGGCTCGGTAGATGCCGTGGTGCTGCGCGACAACCTCGGCTACGACCCGCTCGGCTCGGCCGTGCTCACTCCCGGCGCGAGCCCCTTCGCCTACACCGCGGGCGCCACCGATCAGGTGGTCACGGTCGCCGGGGGAGCGGTGTCCGGAATCAACTACGCGGGCCAGGCCACCGGCCTGACCTCGGGCGCGTTCGCGCTGGCCTCGGGCCAGACCCTGACCGTCACCTACACCGTTCCGCCCACCATGGTCACCAACTGGATCTAGTCGCGATATTGTTACCTGCGCCATTGGTATCGACTCGATCGGGCGTTGGGATCCGTCCACAAGGGAGCACGCGGTGAAAGCGATTCAGTTCGAGGCCTTCGGTGGTCCCGAGGTGCTGCACGAGGTGGAGATCGACAAGCCGAAGCCCGGCCCCGGCGAGGTGCTGGTCGCGGTGCGGCGAGCAGGCGTGAACCCGTTCGACGGCAAGGTCCGGTCCGGGGCCACCCAGTCCTTCGCACCGGTCACCCTGCCGCACGTTCCCGGTTTCGAGGTCGCGGGCGTGGTCAGCGAGGTCGGTTCGGGCGAGAACGAGTTCGCGGTCGGCGACGAGGTGTTCGGCTGGGCCTCCGGTGGCGGCTATGTCGAATACGCCATCGGCGCCACCCTGCTGCGCAAGCCCGAGGACCTGGACTGGGACATCGCGGTGAGCCTGCCGGTCGCGGTCGAGACCGCGCAGCGCGTACTGACCGAGTTGAACGTGGCCGATGGCGAGACCGTGTTGATCCACGGCGCCAGCGGAGCCGTCGGCGCGATGGCAGCGCAACTGGCCGTGCGGCGGGGCGCGACCGTGATCGGCACCGGCAGCGCGGCCAACCAGGAGTACATCGCCACCCTCGGCGTGACGCCCACCCACTACGGCGCAGGCCTGGTCGAGCGGGTCCGCGCGCTGGCGCCCAACGGGATCGACGCCGTCTTCGACGTCGCAGGCAAGGGCGCGCTGCCGGACTCGATCGAACTGCGCGGCGGCAAGGACCGCATCGTCACCATCGCCGACCCGGCCGCGAGCCAACTCGGCATCACGATGTCCGGTGGCGGCGGCCCGATCCCGGTGGCCGCACTGGCCGATGCCGCGGACGCGGCGGCGCGCGGCGAACTGACCGTCACGGTTGCCGCGACCTACCCGCTCGCGGAAGCGACCAAGGCGCAGGAAGTGGTGGACGGCGGGCACGCCGGCGGCAAGGTTGTGCTCGTGGTGTCCTGACGAAGATCGTTTGCTATCGATTGCACAGCAACGAGAACGCGGTGTGAACCGGTGGTGTGAATGAAACAGCCCAGGCGAGAAGGGGCTGTTTCCGTTGCGCCACCGGTAGCATCGGCAGGTATGCGCGCTGCCGATCTCAAAGGCAATCTGGACGGCATGCTGCTCGCCGTGCTGACAACGCGGCCAGGGCACGGTTACGCGATCATCGAGGCGCTGCGCCAACGTTCCGGCGGGCGGGTCAACCTGCCATCGGGCACCATCTACCCGGCGCTGCACCGGTTGGAGAACGCCGGCTTCGTGTGCAGCCGCTGGGAACTGGTCGCAGGTCGCAAGCGTCGCGTCTATGAGATCACGCAGGCGGGCGAGCAGGCGTTGTGCGAGACACGGGCCAACTGGCGCGACGTCATCGACACCATGCGCTCGGTCATGCTGGCCGACGAGCCGGTGCGGTGATCAGCGCTCGAACACCTTGCCATCGACCACTTCGAGGTGCCGGTTGGTGTGCACCGAGGCCAGCATCCGCCGGTCGTGGGTGACCAGCAACAACGTGCCGGGGTAGCTGTCCAACGCGGATTCGAGCTGTTCGATCGCGGGCAGGTCGAGGTGGTTGGTCGGCTCGTCGAGCACCAGCAGGTTCACCCCGCGCGCCTGCAACAGCGCCAGTGCCGCCCTGGTCCGTTCGCCGGGGGACAGGCTCGCCGCCGGACGCAGCACGTGCGCGGCGGTCAGCCCGAACTTGGCCAGCAGCGTGCGTACCTCCGCGACGGGCCAGTCCGGTACCTCGGCGCCGAACGCGTCCAACAACGCCGCGTCGCCGAGGAAAAGGGCGCGCGCCTGGTCGACCTCGCCGACCCGCACACCAGGACCGAGATGGGTCTGGCCCTCGTCCGGTTCGACCCGGTCGAGCATCGCGGCAAGCAGGGTTGACTTGCCGGCCCCGTTGGCGCCGGTGATGGCGACCCGGTCTGCCCAGTCGATCTGCAGGTCGACCGGACCGAGGGTGAACGGGCCTCGGCGCACCACCACTCCGCGCAGGGTCGCGACCACCGCGCCCGCCCTCGGCGCGGCCGCGATCGTCATCTGCAGTTCCCATTCCTTGCGCGGTTCCTCGACGACGTCGAGCCGTTCGATCATCCGCTGGGTCTGCTTGGCCTTGGCCGCCTGCTTCTCGGTCGAATCGGCGCGCAGCTTCTTGCCGATCTTGTCGTTGTCGGTCGCCTTGCGCCGGGCGTTGCGCACGCCCTTCTCCATCCAGTTGCGCTGGGTCTGCGCCCTGGCCTGGAGCGACGCCTTGGTGTCCGCGTACTCCTCGTAGTCCTCGCGGGCATGGCGCCTGGCGAGTTCGCGCTCGGCGAGATAGGACTCGTAGCCGCCGCCGTAGTGCCGCACCTGCTGCTGGGCCAGGTCCAGTTCCAGCACCGAGGTGACCGTCCTGGTCAGGAACTCCCGATCGTGGCTGACCAACACCGTGCCGGCGCGCAGGCCGCCGACGAAGCGCTCCAGCCGATCGAGACCGGCCAGGTCGAGGTCGTTGGTCGGCTCGTCGAGCAGGAACACGTCGTAGCGACTGAGCAACAGCGACACCAGACCGGCCCGCGCGGCCTGGCCGCCGGACAGCGAGCGCATCGGCTGATCGAGGTCGACGGTGAGGCCGACGTCCGCGGTCACCTCGCCGGCGCGTTCGGCGAGATCGGCGCCGCCGAGCGCGAGCCACCGTTCCAGGGCCAGCGCGTAGCGGTCGTCCGCACCGGGCGCGCCGTCGGTCAGTGCCTCGGTGGCCGCGTCGAGTTCGAGCTGGGCGCCCGCGACTCCGGTGCGGCGGGCCAGGAACTCGCGCACCGACTCGCCGTCGCGGCGCTCCGGTTCCTGTGGCAGGTGGCCGATGTTCGCGGTGGGTGGGCTCAGCGCGATGCTGCCGGTCTCGCTCGGCGCGAGGCCGGCGAGCATCCGCAGCAGCGTCGACTTGCCGGCACCGTTGACGCCGACAAGGCCGATCACGTCTCCGGGCGCGACAACGAGGTCGAGCCCGGCGAACAGGATCCGTTCGCCGTGTCCCGCGGTCAGGTTCTTGGCAACCAATGTGGCACTCATCGATGTCAATTATCAGGTGTGGGTCCATCGGATATCGGGTGCGGGGGAGCCGAGGTGATACGTTTACTTCATGGAAGTAAACGGCGAGGATGTCTGGCTGTTGCTGTCCGGGCTCGCGGACTCGGCCGAATTCGTGCGCAGGGGACTGGCCGGCCACTCGCTCGATCCGGTGGCCATCCGATTGCTGACCCTGCTCGCGCAGCGGCCCGGACTGCGACCGACCGAGGCGGCGGAGCTGCTTGGCGTCGCGCCACCCACGGTCACCCGGCATGTCCAGGACCAACAGGCGCGGGGCCGGTTGCGGGCGCTCGTGGACGACGCGGACCGCCGCTCCTACCGGTTGGCGGTGACCGAGGACGGCCTCGCCTTCCTCGACGAGTTCCGGGCGAACCTCATCGAGCGGTTCGCGCCCGCGCTGGCCGACCTGTCCTCGGCCGAGGTGCACACCATGGCCACATTGCTGGCCCGGTTGGTGACCGGCATGGCCTTGGCTACGCAGAGTGCGCGAACCAACCGGAGCAGGCGGCGGTTCCCACCTGGCGCCGCCGACCGGGAAATCGACTAGAAGGGGGCGATGACCACGTTGTCAGCGGGACGGGCCGGGAATTCGCGCAGCGGCCCCTGGCAGCGTCGATGGGCCATGGTGTTCCTGGTCGTATTGGCACCGTTCACCGTGGATGTACTCTACGGCGCGACCACCATCGGCACCGCAATCGCGATACTCGCGGAAATCGGCAGCAATGGTTTGGACGCGCTGTTGGCCCGCGCCGTCGCCCGGC
>DASYBO010000041.1:0-5057 GCA_036500685.1 Pseudonocardiaceae bacterium
CCGGCCCTCGGAAATCCGGTCCTGGTGGCGCCAGACCGTGGCCAGCGCGAGCACCAGCAGCACGTAGCGGTGATCGGCCACGGCCGCCGTGCGGTCGACCGCGTCGATCAGGTCCTCGAGTTGCTGGTGCAGTTCGCCGAAATCAGCGCAGACGTAGAACAGGCTCTCGGTGATCGGTTCGGCCAGCCCGGCGAGCCAGTCGGTCAGCCGCTGCCTGGCCTGTCCCCGTTCGCCCACGGCGGCGAGCCGGTCGAGGCCGTGGGCGCGGACCAGGCTCAACTGGCGAAACCGTGCCTGGCCGTCCTCGCCAGGGGTGGCGTGCGCCAGCATCGACTTGTCCGCGAGCGAACACAGCAGCCGCAGCATCTCGCCGTCGCCCGCGACCTCCCGGCCACAGGTGGCCAGCACGACCGGCACGCCGAACTCGGCCGCCAGCACCGAGATCCGCCGGAAGACCACCTGCTCGGCCGGTGTCAACCGCTGGTAGCTCCAGTCAAGCGCGGCGCGCAGGTCGCGATGCCGAGCCGGTGCGGTTCGGCCGCCGTCGGTGAGCAGCGCGAGCGGATCGGCGAGGCCGGCCAGGATCGAGGCCAGCGGCAGCGTGCGGACCCGCCGCGCGGCGAGCTCGATCGCCAACGGCAAGCCGTCCAGCCGATGGCAGATGTCGTTGACCAGCTGGGCATTGGCCATGGTCAGCTCGAAGGCGGGGTCGCTGTCCCGCGCGCGTTCGACGAACAGCCGCACCGCGTCGGAGTACATCGGCGCGCCCCGTTCTCCGCGCGTGTTGGTCTCGAGGTGCGGCAGCGTCGGCACCCGGAACAGCACCTCGCCCGGCACCCGCAGTTCCTCCCGCGCGGTCGCCACCACGCGCAGGCCCGCGCACCGACCGAGCAACGCGACCACGAGCTCCGCGCACGCCTGGGCCACCGGTTCGCAGCTGTCCAACACGAGCACCAGTTGACTCGCGCCGATCACCCGCGCCAGTTCCGCCGCGCCTGCGCGGCCGCGCAACCCCACCGCCGCACCGACCCTGGCCTGCAAGGTCAGTGCGTCCTCGGCATCGGCGAGCGACACGAAGCGCACGTCGGCGAGCTTGGCCGCGGTGAGTAGTTCCCGGGCGAGCCGGGTCTTGCCGACCCCGGCCGGTCCGATCAGGGTGAGCAGGCGCGCGGAGCGGGACACCGCGCGCAGTTGGCTCAGTTCCTGTTTGCGGCCAACGAAGCTGTCCAGTGCCGCGACCAGCGTTGCTCCGGCCGGTGGTTGCGGCAATGGCCGAACCGCTGGTTGCCTGGCCGCCGCCCGGCGCCGGAACGCGCGCTGCCGGCAGGCATTGGAGCAGTACCGTGCCGGCCTGCCGCCCGCCGACTTGCGGGGCGGGTCCGTGCCGCCGGGCAGTGGCGCACCGCAGGAAGCACACGCCGTGGCGGAATTGCCCACAGCGACATTGGTCGCGTCGGTGTGCTGACCGTCCGCCGGCATAACACCATGTTGGTGAGCCGAAGCCGTTGGGGAAACCCCGAATCGGAGGTTTTTTCGTTCCGCTCAATGTTTCCTCAACGTAAAGTTACTGTGCACGCGAGCGCCTAATCCGCGCAGGAATAATCGCGCAGGGCGCGGCAGGTCAGGCACCGGGACCGGCCCGGTTCAACACCGGCCGATGGGCTGGCGATATTCACCGTATTCCGGAATTACTGTGAACGAGGTCGGAGACATCCCCGTTCGAGCAGGTCAGCAGCACTGGCCTTGCCGTTGGATGTACCGATAGGATGCCCCGCGTCCATACGGGGGACATTGCCGAATTCGTGAATCGGCGCTGGTCAGCAACGGAGGGAATTGTGGTCGCGCACGACCAGGGGTTGCCGGCCGGAGACCGGTCGGACGGCGAGCCCATGCCCCCGAGCCAATCGATACATGCTCCGGCCTCGGAAAACGCGGTTTCTGATCGCGTCGCGCTTGACGTGCTGCGCCGCAGCAGCGGACCGGCGCGGCTGTTCGACGCGGCCGTGCGGCCGAGGTCCATCCGGGGCAAGCTGATCCGCATCCTGTGCGTGTCGCTGGTGCTGGTCCTGCTGCTGCTCGGGTTCATCATCAGCGGTCAGGTCGGCACCTTCCGCACCGCGCGGACCACAACCCACATCGTCAACGTGGCGCTGAGCGTGCAGGCCGCCGTGCATGAACTGCAACTGGAGCGGGGCCTGACCAACGGCCTACTCGCGGGTGACAACGCGTTCGCCGCGCAGGTGGCCGCGCAGCGACCGAGCACGGACCGAGCGCTGAGCGCGTTGAACCAGACCCTGGCCAACCCGCAGTACGACGACGCCGGCACCGACCAGATGCGCGCCGCACTGTCCAAACTGGACGACATTGCCGGGCTGCGCTCCACTGTCGACGACCACTTGGCCCAGCCGACGACCGCCTTCCAGTTCTACACGACCGCGATCGCCGCGCTCGACGGCGTCGAACTCGGCCTCGACCAGGCGCAGGACCCGACGCTGCGGCACGGCCTTCAGGCGCTCTACGCGCTCGCGGACGCCAAGGAGTTCACCGCGCAGGAGCGTGGCCAGCTGACCGGCCTTTTCGCGGCGGGCCAGTTCGCGCCGGGCGGCTACACCGCCTTCGAGCAGGTCCTCGGCTCGAAAGCAGCCGCGCTGGCGGACTACGCCAGGTACGCCAGCGGCTCGGAGAACGTCTCGGTCGCCGCCGCGTTCACCTCGCCCGACGCGACCCAGATGACCACGCTGGAGAACCTGGCGGTGAGCGCCTCCGGCGGCCCGCTGCCCAGCAAGGTCAACCCGGCGACCTGGTGGAACGCGGCCACCACGGTCGTCAACGGGATGCGCACCGCGCAGCAGACCGTCGGGCGCGACGTGATGACCCGCGCGAACCAGCTGCGCAACGGGGCCGGCAGGGAACTCGGCGCCATGGCACTGCTCGCGCTGTTGATCATCGGGTTGATGATCGCGCTGGTCATCGGCGCGGCCCGGTCGGTGATCGACCCGGTCCGACTGCTCGCCCGCGACGCCAACGACATGTCGATCCGCAGGCTGCCATCGGCCGTGGCCAAGCTGCAGAGCGAGGACCCCGGCGAACTGGCCCGGCCGGTGCTCAACCTGGTCCCGAACAAGGCGGCGACCGAGATCAGGGTGCTGGCCAAGGCGCTGGACCGACTCCAGGACACCGCGCTCAAGCTGGCCACCGAGCAGGCGCTGATCCGACGCAACACCACCGCGTCGCTGGCCAACCTGGGCCGGCGCAACCAGAACCTGGTGCGCCGCCAGCTCTCCCTGATCAGCGACTTCGAGCGGGAGGAGCTCGACCCGTCCGCGCTGGCCAACATGTTCGAGCTCGACCACCTGGCCACCCGCATGCGGCGCAACGCGGAGAGCGTACTGGTGCTGGTCGGCCAGACCAGCCCACGGGTGTGGTCGCAGCCGCTGCCGATCGCGGACGTCATCAGGGCTGCACTGTCCGAAGTGGAGGATTACCGCCGGGTGGTGCTGCGCAGGGTGGACCCGGCCTTCGTCACCGGATCGGTGATCACCGACGTCGCCCACATGCTGGCCGAACTGGTCGAGAACGGCCTTGCCTTCTCATCGCCGGAACTCGAGGTCGAGATCTACGGCAGGCGAATGGGCAACCGGTACCTGCTTGTCGTCGTCGACCACGGCATCGGCATGACCCCGGCCGAACTCGCCGCCGCCCGCGCAAGGCTGCGTGACGAGGAGAACTTCCTGGTCGCGCCGACCCGCTTCCTCGGCCACTACGTGGTCGGCAGGCTGGCCAACCGGCTCGGCGTGCGGGTGGAGCTGTCCGAGTCGCCGACGACCGGCCTGACCGCGCGCATCCTGCTCCCGCCGGAGCTGCTGGCCGACGAGTCGACCCTCCCGCCACCCGCACCGAGGCCGGCCAGCAAGCCGATCGAGCCCGCCCCCGAAGCTGAGCCCGTCGAGGCTCCCGCCATCCCCGCGACCCGCACGGAAACGCCGGCGCCGGCACCCACGCCGCAGGCCACCACCCCGAACGGCCTGGTCAAACGCCAGTCCCGCAGGCGAACGCAACAAGCGGCCACCGTCCCGGCCACACCGACGCCGAGGACCCCGGATCGCGAGCACACCCCGACCAACGGCGTGAGCAGCGAACGCACTCCCAGTCAGGTGCGCAGCATGCTCTCTGCCTTCCAACAAGGACATCAACGCGGCCAACTGGCGATGAGCGGCGTCGACGCCGTCGCTGGCCGCGAGGAGGAACCTGGTGACGACTGATCTCAATACCGACCCGCACAGTTTCCACTGGCTGGTCAACAACTTCGTGCGCGACACCGACGGGGTCAGAGACGCCGTCGTGGTGTCCTCCGACGGCCTGCTGATCGCCAAGTCGGCCGGCCTCGACCGCACCGCAGGCGACCGGCTCGCCGCGCTCACGTCGGGTCTGGCCAGCCTGTCCCGCAGCGCGGCCCGCTACTACGACTTCGACGGCCTGAAGCTGGTGCTGATCGAGATGCAGCGCGGGTTCCTGCTGGTCTCGACCATCGCCGACGGCAGCTGCATCGCGGTACTGGCCGGCGAGGGCTGCGATATCGGCCTGATCGGCTACGAGATCGCGGTGCTGGCCGAGCGCGCCGGCAGACTGCTCAACCCGGCCCTGATCACCGAACTGCGAGAATCGTTGACTCCATGACCGAGCGCGACCCGTTGCGGCTGCCCGACCCGAGGATGCTGCCGCCGACCCAGCCGAAGTCCTGGTTCGAGCCGGTCGACCCGGCCGAACCGGAACCGAGGCCGAACACGCCCCACGATCCCTCGGTGGAGGCGGACGGCGTGCTGATCCGGCCGTTCATGGTCACCGGCGGCCGCACCCGGCCACTGCACGACGGGCTCAAGCTGGAAACCATGGTCTACGCGCAGCCCGCCGCGCTGTCCGCGCCATTGCAGTTCGAACAGCGCAGGGCGATCGAACTGGCGCAGGAGCCGATCACGGTCGCGGAACTCGCCTCAGCGCTGGACCTGCCGATCGGCGTGGCCAGGGTGCTGATCGCCGATCTCTACACCGGCAGCTAT
>DASYBO010000042.1:0-3660 GCA_036500685.1 Pseudonocardiaceae bacterium
GGCCGGTGCGGCTCGTCGCCGACCATCACGATGCGACCGTCGAAGCCCTGCTCGCGCAGGTGTTCCGCGGCGCGCAGCGCGGCAAGGCCGGCGCCGACGATGACGATCTGCTCCATCGCGCTACCGCCGTTCCACCGAGAGACTCACTGCCCGCATCGGACAGCCTCTCGCGGCCGCCTTGGCCTGCTCGACATGCGCGGGTCCGACGTGGCTGACGTAGCGCAGCCGTTCGTCGTCGGTCAGCTCGAACAGGTCGGGCGCTTCCGCCTGGCAGATCCCGTAAAGGTGGCAGCGCGCGTTGTTCACACTGACCTCGATGGACGTATCGGCGTGCAGCACCCGGCGCGGGCTCATCCAGCGCTCCTTCCCACTGAGACAGCTAACCGTTGAGCAGACCGGCGGACGCAAGGATCCGACTCGGCGTGAAACGCAGCACACACAGGACGATCACCGGTGCGGCGATGGTGATACCGGCCAGCCAGAGCACTTCCAGATGGCCGTTGGCGATCGCGCCGAACCAGCTGTGCACGGCGGTGAGGCCGACGGCCAGGTAGCCGATCTGGTGCAACCGCAACCATTTCCGGTAGTTCACCTGGTGCCGCAGGCCCGCGGTGACCGCGATGGCGATCATCAGTTCCAGCCCGATGATGCCCGGCGCCCACCGCAACAGGCTGCCGCCGGCCAGCGGCACCGTGAGCATGAGCGGGTTGAACAGCTCGTTCGCGTCGGTGAGGAACAGGAACGAGGCCGCGTGCAGCAGGCCGAAGGCGATGGTGAACAGCGCGAACACCAGGTGGGTGCCGCGCACCGCGCTGCGCCCGGTGAGCCGGTTGATCCAGCCGGTTGCCGCGAACACGCCCCAGGCCAGAGTCAGGGCCATGAACAGATACGCCAATCGCGCGGACAACGCGGCGATTTGTCGCACGCCGGAATCATGCGGTGAACGCATAAGGGCAAGCTGCACAACGACACTCACAAATGTGCCTCCGGACGGTGGCGGAGAAATTCAAAAAATAAGTCGTGGTTGGACTGTCTGGGTGACAGCAAACAGTGTGCGGCTCCATTCCCGATAGGTCCCGTTCGGAGTAATCTGCTAGACCGTTCGGTCTAGATCATTGCGCTGACCGGCCCTGGATTGATGGTCGGAGCGCGACAGACCGACCACGAAACGTCCAGGAGTCATCAACAATTTTCGCGGGCCATTTGTTAAAATTTCGCGCGTGAATATGTATGCGCCAAATAGAGGTGGGTATGGCTCGCGTCGACTACTACCGTGACGCGTCCGCGCCGAGAGCGAACAGTATTGTCGTCGCGGTCACCGCGTTCGTGCTCGACGAGCGGTCACGGGTGCTGCTGATCCGCAGAACGGATTCGGGCCGCTACGCGATCCCGGGCGGCGCGCAGGAGATCGGCGAGACGATCGGTGCGGCGGCGGTCCGGGAAGTGGCCGAGGAGACCGGGATGGACGTCGAGCCGACCGGGATCATCGGCGTGTACTCGGACCCCGAGCACGTGATCGCGTTCACGGACGGCGAGGTGCGGCAGGAGTTCTCGATCTGCTTCCGCGCCCGGCGGGTCGGCGGCACGGCGAGGACCAGCAACGAGTCCAGCGAGGTCGCCTGGGTGGCCAGGAACGACCTCGCTGGACTGGACATCCATCCCTCGATCCGGTTGCGGATCGAGCACGGATACGCGGAGCGGGCGCAGCCCTACTGGGCTTAGCGGGCTGAAAAGGGATCAGACGGTGAAGCCGAGGGCGCGGAGCTGCTCGCGGCCGTCGTCGGTGATCTTCTCGGGGCCCCACGGCGGCATCCAGACCCAGTTGATCTTGATGTCGTCGACAAGTCCCCCGCCGACGCCGCCGGTCAGCGCGCTACGCGCCTGGTCCTCGATGACATCGGTCAGCGGGCAGGCCGCCGAGGTGAGCGTCATGTCGATCAGCGCGGTGTTGGAGTCGTCGACGCGCAGGTCGTAGACGAGGCCGAGGTCGACAACGTTGATGCCCAGCTCCGGGTCGACCACGTCGCGCATGGCCTCCTCGACGTCCTCGATCTTGGCCACCTCGGCGCGGGTCGGCGCCTCGGGCATGCCGGCGGCCCCGCGCTGCACAGTCTGTTCTGCGGGCTCGGTCATCGGTTCTCCACCTTGTCGGCTGATTCGGACTGGGCGACGGCGTCCTTGAACGCCATCCACCCCAGCAGCGCACACTTCACCCTTGCCGGGTACTTGGCGACACCGGCGAAGGCGATGCCGTCCTCAAGCACGTCCTCGTTGGGTTCGACCTGGCCGCGGCCCTGCATCAGCTCGACGAACGCGTCGAGCGTCTTGAAGGCCGAGCCGACCGTCTGGCCGACCACCAGGTCGGTCAGCACCGAGGCCGACGCCTGGCTGATCGAACAGCCCTGGCCGTCGTAGGACACGTCGAGGACTTCGGCGTCGGTGCCGCTGCCGTTGAGGTTGACCCGCAGCGTGATCTCGTCGCCGCACGTCGGGTTGATGTGGTGGACCTCGGCCTGGTAGGGATCGCGCAGGCCGCGACCGTGCGGGTGCTTGTAATGGTCCAGGATGATCTCCTGGTACATCTGGTTGATGTCCAAATCAGACCACCGTCCTCATCTCAGGCCACCCCGAAGAAGCGCTGTGCTTCGCGTACCCCGTCCAGCAGCGCTGACACGTCGCTCAGGTCGTTGTACAGATAGAACGTCGCGCGCACGGTGCCGGGAACGCCATAGCGGCGGTGCAGCGGCCACGCGCAGTGGTGACCGACCCGAACCGCGATACCAAGGCTGTCCAGCACCTGACCCGCGTCGTGCGGATGGATGCCATCCACAACAAAGGAAACAGCGCCACCCCGCGAATCTGTTCCCGTCGGGCCGATGATCCGCACGCCGGAAATCCCGGCCAGCCCGGCCAGCGCGGCCTCGGTGAGCCGGTGCTCGTGCTCGGCGATGCGGGCCATGCCGACCACCGAGAGGTAGTCGACGGCCGCGCCGAGGCCGACGGCCTGCGAGGTCATCATGGTGCCGGCCTCGAAGCGCTGCGGCGGCGGCATGAACGTGGAGCGGGCCATCTCGACCATCTCGATCATGGACCCGCCGGTGAGGAACGGCGGCATTGCCGCGAGCAGTTCCCTGCGGCCGTAGAGCACGCCGATGCCGGAGGGGCCGAGCATCTTGTGGCCGGAGAACACCGCGAAGTCCACGTCGAGCGCGTGGAAGTCGACCGGCGAGTGCGGCACCGACTGGCAGGCGTCCAACACGGTCAGCGCGCCGACCTGCTTGGCCCTTGCCACCAGCGGTTCGGGCGGGTTCACCGTGCCGAGCACGTTGGACTGGTGGGTGAACGCGACGACCTTGGTCCGCTCGTTAATCAGTCCGTCCACGTTGGACAGATCGAGTCGACCGTCGTCGGTGAGGCCGAACCAGCGCAGGGTGGCACCGGTGCGCTGCGCGACCTGCTGCCAGGGCACCAGGTTCGCGTGGTGCTCCATCTCGGTGATGACGATCTCGTCACCAGGACCGACGACGAAGCGGGCGGCATCCGGGCCGGAGGTCGAGGAGTTGCTGATCGCGTAGGCGACGAGGTTGATGGCCTCGGTGGCGTTCTTGGTGAACACCAGCTCGTCGAAGTCGACACCGACGAACGAGGCGATGCGCTCGC
>DASYBO010000043.1:0-2367 GCA_036500685.1 Pseudonocardiaceae bacterium
GCTCTTCCGATCTCCCTGATGTGTCCGGGGCCCGCACCACGGCCCCAGCACGACCCTGGGGCGAGCAAACGCGAAAGCGTGCCCGGCGAGGTGCCGCTGGCTGAGCCGCTAGCTCGGCTTCACGCCGAACAACCCGAAACGGGGTGTAAGTCGGCCGTCCACGGCGATCTCGGTGTCCGCCCGTTGCAAGCAGCCGCGGAGTCGGATGAGGCTGTCGCGCAGCCGAGTCTTGACGGTGCCCGGCGGTGCATCGAGGATGCGGGCGGCTTCGGCGTAGGTGTGGCCTCGGTAGTAGGTCAGGGCGACTGATTCGCGCTGCACATCGCTCAGTTGGGCCAGGCATCGCCGGACCTGGTCGCGTTCGTGGTGCTGTTCGGAGAGATCGACGACCTCGTCGAAGGCCTGGCGGTGCCCCGCCTCGAATACCGCTGTGGTTTCGCGGTTGGTGGTGGCCTGTTCGGTGCGCACCCGGTCCACCGCGCGGCGGTGCGCCACGGCCAGCGCCCAGGTTCTTGCGCTGCCTTTGGCCCGGTCGTATCGCGGCGCGGTCCGCCACAGCTCGAGCATCACCTCTTGGGCGACTTCTTCGGCCTGGGCGTGATCACGCACAATCCGGCGAGCCATGCCAAGGACCGGCCCGGCAAGGTGACCGTAGAAAAGCTCGAACGCGAGCTCGTCACCCCGACCGACCCGGATCAACAGTTCCTCTGGAGTCGCGCCAGAAATCGACACGCCGTCGGCGAGGTGATGCTGGGAGGCTGGTCTTGGTTCGGCCACGAGGGCACCTCCGGATTCGGGTCGACGTGATGTCGGTTGTCCTAGCGACAAGCTCGGCGCCGACAGTGACCCGCCCCGTTCGGACCAGGAGGCGACACCGCATCATGGCACTCCCGCGCCCCTTGGTACGAGATCAGCGCGGAAATCGAAACTCGAACGTTGTGCGGATCCGCCCTGTCGCTGCTCTCGCACCATCGCCGCCGATGAGCGCAACCGGTTGGCTAGCGCCGGCGGCAGCCGCTCGCGGATTTCCTCGGGCCGTTGCGTCCGCAGTTGAGGATCGTTGCAGCTGGACTTTCCGATTTCGCGGTGTGAGCATCCAGATGTTCTTGGTGACATCGCACCGACCAAGAAGGAGCTCGCGTGCCGCGTCGACTGCGTCGGGCTCTGCCGCCGCTGGGCGTGGTGCTCCTCGCCGCGCTACTCGTGGCGTGCGGCAGTCCCTCGGTGCCCCCCACGACGATCACGGTCTCGGCGGCGGCCTCGTTGACCGGCACCTTCACCGACCTGGCCCAGCAGTTCGAGGCCGGCCATCCCGACGTCCAGGTGAGGCTCAATCTCGGTCCCTCGACGGATGCCGCCGTGGTCTTCCTGACCGATATCCGCGCCACGGTGTTCCCGTTCACCACCCTGGACATCGCGGTGATGGGCCGCACCCCGCACCTGCGCGTCACCGCGACCCCCTCGGCCGGCGACCGCCGGGCCGCCCTCGCGACCCTCGCGGAGCTGGGCATCGACCGTCTCGCGGACCGCGCGTTCGCGCGGCTCTCCGGGGGCGAGCGGCAACTGGCGCTGATCGCCCGCGCCCTGGTCCAGCAGGCCCCGGTGCTCGCGCTGGACGAGCCGACCGCCGCACTGGACTACGGCAACGAGGTACACATCCTCACCGTGATCGCCGACCTCGCCGCCGACGGACGCTCGGTGCTGATGACCACCCACCAACCCGACCACGCCCTGGCCTACGCCACCCGGGCCGTCCTGATGCGCGACGGCGCGGTCACCGCCGACGGCCCGCCCGCCAAGGTCGTCACCAGCGAACGGCTCACCGAGCTCTACCGGGTCCCGATCCACGTCGCTGATGTGCCGCTACCCGGTTCCCGCACCGCCCGCAGGTGCATACCCGTCCCAGGACGGACGGACGTGGTCGATCAGCCGGCCACCGGATAGTGACACCGAGGGCTCTGTTGCGTGCCGGGGCAGGCCGGTGCCCGGTGACGTTCGCTCCGCCGACGCCATCCAGCGCGCGCTGACACCTCATCACCTGAATATATTTCTTGACAATCATTGACTCGGGAGGGAGCCCCTCCTTACCGTCTGGGACAAGAGACACTCACACACCGGAGGCTCGACCGAGGACCAGCTGTCGGTCCGCCTGGCCGAGGATTTCAGCACCAACCGCCGTGCCGGCCGACCTCGGAGGAGGCCTTGACCACGATCTACTTCCGTTGGAGACTATTCCATCATGAAGTAGACCACTTGAGCAGGAGAGCAAGTGGGCAGAAGTTTCACCCAGACACCGTTGGACGCCACCTCGCGCCCGGCTGTGCGCGGCTCGGGAGTCACTAACCACAGGGACGGATCATGACTACT
>DASYBO010000044.1:0-6996 GCA_036500685.1 Pseudonocardiaceae bacterium
CACGCTCACGTGCTTGCCCGGCACGGCGTCGGCCGTGCCCGTGGTGAGTAACGCGGCGCCGAGCAGCGCGGCGACAGCGCCGACGAGAAGCTTGTGGCCCCTGTTCATGCTTCACCCTTCCTTTAGCGCACACCGGAATGACCGGCCCGTGCGCCTGCGGGCTGGCTTGAACACCTGTAGTTGATACGCGGTGTGGCCGAGGACGTCAACCAGTCATCGGATGAATGTGGCGGCATACACGAATCAACCCAGTGGCTAACCTGCCGTCGTGACCCAGACATCGGACGGCCACGTCGCCGTGGTGACCGGCGCGAGTCCGGGGCAGTCCCCGAGGTTCGTCGGCCGCGCCGTCGTCGCCCTTGCCGCCGATCCGGACGCGCTGAGCCTATCCGGCCGGGCGCTGCTCACCCAGGAACTCGCGGACCGTTACGGCGTCACCGATCTTGATGGGTCGACGCCGAACGTCCGCGCGAACCTGGCCTGGTCAGCCGACCGCCGGCACCAGCTGAACCTGGCTGGCCAGCACGAAGGCGATCCGGTGGCCGAGTTGGATCTCCAGGTACCGCTGCGTGCCGGGCACGTCGGTGTGGTCGTCCGGGATGCTGTTGTCGATGCTCTGCGCGTAGTAATAGTCCGTCGGCGTCCGGCCGCCGTACACATAGGACTGTCCGGCCTGGACGGTGTAGGGCAGCGGGGTCAAGCTCTGCACCGGGATCGCGGAGGGATAGGCGCTGGCCTCCGGGTAGGCACTGCCGTAGACCGGCACCGAGGTCTCCCCCGGCCTCGGTTCGACGACCAGCGCGGAGGAGTCTGTCACCACCTGCTTGCCAGCGGGGTTCTCGAACCACACCTTGGCGCCGTCCCACCAGATCGCGATCCAGTCGCCGGATCGGCCGGCCACGGTGAACTGCTGACCGCTGCTGGCCTTGTCGCCCCAGTCCGCCGCGCAGGTCGTGCCAACGGTGCCGGTCGGGTTCAGGCCGGGATCGTTGTACAGCGGGGCGTTCGCGTTCGGCGCGGTGCGCAGGTACACGAAGCTGGCTGCCTGCGCAGCGACCGGCGTGTTGTTCTCGCAGTCGGTCACGTTCTGGATGTTGGTGGCGAAACTCGGGTTGATGGTCACCACCGGGCTGTGCGAACTGCCGGTCGGCACGATGTAGCTGCCCAGCAAATTCATGAAGTGGTTCCAGTTCCAGAACGGCCCCGGATCCCAGTGCATGCCGGGAATGCCGGCCGGGCTCGGGCCGGGCACGTTGTCGTGGCCGATGATGTGCTGCCTGTCCAACGGAACCTGGTAGCGCGCAGCCAGGTAGCGGACGAGTTTCGCGGTGGTCTGGTAGAGCCGCTCGGTGAACCAGGTCGCGCCCTGCACGGCGAAACCCTCCTGCTCGATGCCGACCGCGTGCATGTTCACGTACCAGTTGCCGGCATGCCAGGCGACATCGGAATCCGGCACCATCTGGGTCACCGTGCCGTTGCTGCCGCGCACAACGTAGTTGGCGCTGGAGTAGTGGCTCGGGTTCTGGAAATCCGACACCGTGGCCGCGTAGGTCTCCTCGGTGTCGTGGATGACGATGTAGTTGATGCTCAGCCCGTTGTTGGGCCGGTCCGCGAGGTCGTAGTTGCCGTAGTCGGTGCTACTGGAGTCCTCGGCGTACGCGGCGGGGATGAACGTGCAGGCCAGGTTGGTCGGGCACTGCGGCTGCTGGCCGGGTGGCGGCGGAGCCAGGTGCAACGCGGCCAGTTGGCCGGTGTTCGGCGCCACCGAGGGATCGGCCGGCAGGCTCAGGTTCTGGCCGTCATCGGTGCGCCGGGACGCGCCGGTTCGGATGGTGGTGTACACGTCGTCCGCGAAGTCCTTGGCGCCGGACGTATCGGCCGAACCGGAGTACTCCGCGACCGCGCCGTACCAGTCGTCGACCGAGGTGGGCAGGATGCCGTCACCGACCTTTTTCGCATACTGCGCAAGCAATGCGGCGGCCCCGCGGATGTTGTCGGCCGGATCCGACTTCACCGCGGCCGGGGTCGCGCCGATCAGTGCGGCCGCGGTGATCAAGGTGTGTAACCCGGCAGTTGACGGAGTTCCTTTGTCTGTCAACCCGGTGGCTACATCGGTGAGCGCCATCGGGCCGTAGTCACCGGTGGTGCTCGGCGCGCCGTTGTGCGTCTCCCACAGGGATTCGTTGTAGGACAACGCGAGCAGCACGCTCTGCGGGACCCCGAATTCCTGCGCCGCCGCGGCGAACTGCTGTTGCCGCGCCGCGGACGCATCCTGCGCGCCCGCCGTGACCGGCAACCCGACGGCCAGCGCGGTCGCCGCAACGGTCAGTGTGCTGACCAGCCGACGATTGACTCTCATTCGCCACCTCAGCTCTCGCCCCACAGTTGCGCCTACCTTGGCCCCGCAGCGCGACGACGTCAATACTTAACGTGTTAACCGGGGTATGTGGTGAGAAACCTCCCAGGTGGGCTCTGTTCCGCCTCCCGGCGAGCACCCTAAGCTGGCCGAATGAACCAGCGGCAGACGCCGGAGGACCGAACCGCCTGGCTCGCCGACGCCTCCCGGGTCGACGTGGACCGGCCGAACGCCGCCCGCATGTACGACTACTACCTGGACGGCAACACCAATCTCGCGGTCGACCGGGAAGCCGCCGAAGAGGCACTCAAGGTCGGCCCGTGGGCGCGCACCTACGCGCGGGCCAACCGCGCGTTCCTCGGTCGCGCCGTGCGATACCTGACACAGCAGGGCATCGACCAGTTCCTCGACCTCGGCTCCGGCATTCCCACCGTCGGCAACGTGCACGAGGTCGCGCACCAACTGAATCCGGCCGCCAGGGTCGCCTACGTCGACATCGAACCGGTAGCCGTCGCACACGCGCGCAGGCTGCTCGCGGACTTCGACAACGTCAGCATCACCCAGGCCGACATCCGTGCACCCGCGACCGTGCTCGCCGAGCCCGGCGTCGCCGAACTGCTCGACTTCACCCGCCCTGTCGCCGTGCTCGCCGTCGCGATCATCCCGTTCGTCACCGACGACGCCGAAGCCGCCGACGTCGTCGCGGGTTACCGCGACGCGTGCGTGTCCGGCAGCCACCTGGCCATCTCGCACATTTCCCCGCTCAACCTGACCGACGAACAACTTGCCCACGCCTACGAGGTGATGGCCAGGACCCCGACTCCGGTGAAATGGCGCACCGAAGCCGAGATCCGCCCTCTGCTCGCCGGCTACGACCTGGTCGAGCCCGGCCTGGTGTGGACCCCGTACTGGCGCCCCGATCCCGGTGGCCTGCCAGCCTGGCTGCCCGCCCCGGTCGAGGCCAACGCCTACGCGGCCGTCGGGGTGCTGCCCTAATTCGTCGACGCCTGCCTTCCGGTCCCCTCAGACCGCGATCAGTCGATGGTCCAGCGCGGTATGCCGGCGTCCGGCGCCGACCGCGCGCACCGCCTGTCCGATCGCCTTGCGCGAACCCACCAGCACCACCAGCTTCTTCGCCCTTGTCACCGCGGTGTACAGCAGGTTGCGCTGCAACATCATCCACGCGCTCATCGTCACCGGCACGACGACAGCCGGGTACTCGCTGCCCTGCGAGCGGTGAATCGTCATCGCATAGGCGTGCGCCAACTCGTCCAGCTCGCTGAACTCGTAGTCGATGTCCTCGTCCTCGTCGGTGCGCACCGACAACCGTTGGTCGTCGAGGTTGATGGCGGTGACAATGCCGAGGGTGCCGTTGAAGACGCCGTTGGCGCCCTTGTCGTAGTTGTTCCTGATCTGGGTGACCTTGTCGCCGACCCGAAACATCCGACCACCGAAACGGCGCTCGGGCAGATCCGGCCGCGCCGGCGTCAACGCCTCCTGCAGCAGCGTGTTCAGCGCGCCCGCGCCGGCCGGGCCTCGGTGCATCGGCGCGAGCACCTGCACGTCGCGTCGCGGATTCAGCCCGAACTTGGCCGGGATGCGCTTGGCCACCACGTCGACCGTCAGTTCCGCGGCGGCTTCGGCCTCGTCCACCGCGAACAGGAAGAAGTCGGGCAAGCCCTCGGTGACGGGGAACTCGCCAGCGTTGATCCGGTGTGCGTTGGTCACCACCCCGGACTGCTGCGCCTGTCGGAAGATGTGCGTCAGCCGTACGTGCGGAATGGGGCTGCCGGCCACCAGCAGATCACGCAACACCTCACCGGCCCCGACGGAGGGCAACTGATCCGCGTCGCCCACCAGCAACAGATGCGCGCCGGGCGCGATCGCCTTGACGAGTTTGTTGGCAAGCAACAGATCCAGCATCGACGACTCGTCCACCACCACCAGATCCGCGTCCAGCGGCCGATCCCGGTCATAGGCGGCATCGCCGCCGGGACGCAGTTCGAGTAGCCGGTGCACGGTCGCCGCGTCCAGTCCGGTCAACTCGGTGAGTCGCTTGGCCGCGCGTCCTGTCGGCGCGGCCAGCACCACCCGCGCGCCCTTGGCCATGGCCAGCGTGACGATCGAGCGGACGGCGAAACTCTTGCCGCAGCCAGGTCCGCCGGTGAGCACCGAGACCCGGTTGGTCAGCGCCTGCCGCACCGCCTGCTCCTGAGCCTCGGCGAGATCCGCGCCGGTCCGCCCGCGCAACCAGGTCAGGGCACGCTCCCAGTCGACATCGGCGAACGCGGCCAGCCGGTCGTTCTCCGCATGTAGCAACCGAAGCAGCTGATTGGCCAACGAGATCTCCGCGCGGTGCATGGGCACCAGGTAGATCGCCGCGATCTTCTCGCCGACCTCCTCGTCCGGAAGCTCCTCCCGGACAACGCCTTCCTCGACCACGAGTTCGGCAAGGCAGTCGATGACCAGCCCGGCGTCAACCTGGAGTATCCGCACCGAGTCGCCGATCAGTTCCTGTTCGGGCAGGTAGCAGTCGCCGTTGTTGACCGCCTCGGACAAGGTGAACTGCAGCCCCGCCTTGACCCGCTGCGGGCTGTCGTGGGGGATGCCAACCGCCTTGGCGATGGTGTCCGCCGTGCGGAAGCCGATCCCCCACACGTCCGATGCCAGCCGGTACGGCTCTGTGCGCACCACCTCGATGGCCTTGTCCTGGTACTGCTTGTAGATCCGCACCGCGAGCGAGGTGGACACGCCGACGCCCTGCAGGAAGACCATGACCTCCTTGATCGCCTTCTGCTCCTCCCACGCGTCCGCGATCAGTTTGGTCCGTTTCGGTCCGAGCTTGGGCACCTCGATCAGCCGCTCGGGCTCCTTCTCGATCACGTCCAGCGCGTCAACGCCGAAGTGTTCGACGATCCGGTCGGCCAGGACCGGCCCGATACCCTTGATCAGCCCCGAACCGAGGTAGCGACGGATGCCCTGGATGGTGGCCGGCAGCACGGTCGTGTAGTCCTCGACGTGGAACTGCTTGCCGTACTGCGTATGCGAACCCCACCGTCCACGCATACGCAGCGACTCACCTGGCTGCGCGCCGAGCAGCGCACCCACCACGGTGACCAGGTCGCTGCCGCGCCCGGTGTCCACCCTCGCGACGGTGTAGCCGGTCTCCTCGTTGGCGAAGGTGATCCGCTCCAGCACGGCCTCCAGCACCGCATGCCGGAACGGATCATCCTGCGCCACGGATCGAGCCTAACCGTGCGTACCGACACCCCGGATCCAGAGGTCGCCGTCGCTGGCAACCGCCCGTCCGAAGGGGTGGTCACCCCACTGAGAGCTCCATCCGTCCTGATCGAGACATCAACGCACTACGCCGGATCCACGATTCCCATGCGGGGATTGGCACATCCCGCCGGTCAGCCCACCGCCCACTGCTGGTTCGCGCCGCCGTTGCACGGCCAGAGTTCGGCCTTGGTCCCGTTCACATTGCCGGCCGGCACATTGCCACCGGTCACGTCCAGACACAGCCCGGACTGCACACCGGTGATGGTGCCGTCCGGATTCAGCGCCCACTGTTGGTTGGCGCCACCGTTGCACGACCACAACTCGACCTTGGTACCCGCCGACGTATTGCCGTTGTACGCGTCAAGGCACATGGTTCCGCTGTAAACCCGAAGTTCACGCGCTGAGGTCGGTGTCCACTCCTGGTTGGCACCGCCGTTGCAGTCCCAGATGTCAACCTGAGCGCCCGGCGTCGTGGACCCACCGTTCACATCAAGACAACGACCGGACGACGCCCCGACCAGTTCGGCGGTGCTACCCACCGTGCTGCCACTGCCCGGCGACACCCGGTACATGACAACGCCGTGGCCGGGCACGGTCGCGCTGATCGACCCGCTGGTCGACGAGATCGCATTCGACCACAGGTTGTCCAGCCGATAGCTGCTCGAACCGGCGACGCCGACCGCCGAGGCACTGGTGGAGATCGTGGCCGATCCGCTGTTCTCGTTGAACAACGCCACCGCCACATCACCATTGGCCAATGGCTTGGCCAGCACATCGAGGCCGCCGGAGGCCGAGACCTCCTTGCCCTGCTTGCCGAGCGAGTCCTGGTCGACCGCGATCACGTTCTTGTTCAGGTACAGCGACATCGTCGCCGGGGTCGCTGCAGTCAGGTTGGTGCCGGAGATCAGCGGCGCGGCCATCTCCGCCCACAGGCTGAACTCGGCCTGGTCCTCGGTGAACGACATGCCGTTGCCGACCTCCAGCATGTCCGGGTCGTTCCACGCACCCGGCCCGGCATAGGAGGCGAGGCCGACGTTGGTGTGGAAGTTGGACAGCATGCTGTCGAAGTTCGCGGCGATGTCGCCGGTGGTGCGCCACAGGTTGCCGACGCCCGCGCCCCAGGTCCACACCGAGGCGTCGCCCCAGTTGCACAGGCTGAACACGATGGGCCGGCCGGTGGCGGCGAGCGCGTCGCGCATGGTGGTGTAGCGCTGTTGGTCGGGCACGCCCTGGTTGTTGCAGTTGTCGTACTTGAGGTAGTCCACGCCCCAGGACGCGAACGAGTTCGCGTCGGCCTGCTCGTGGTTCAGGCTCCCCGGGTATCCGGCGCAGGTCGCGGTGCCGGCGCTTTCGTAGAT
>DASYBO010000045.1:0-20947 GCA_036500685.1 Pseudonocardiaceae bacterium
CGGCTACCAGCAACAAACCGGATACCAGCAACCCGTCGGCTACCAGCAACCGCAGCCGGGTTACCAGCCACAGCCCGGTTATCAGCAGCAGCCTGGCTACCAGCAGCAGCCCGGTTATCAGCCACAGCCGGGTTACCAGCAGCCGACCGGATATCCGCCGCAGCAGTACGGCGAACCCGTCGCGCAACTCCCGCAGCAACCCGACCCGTGGGCGCCCCAGGCACAGCCGCAGCAGGCCCCGCCAGAGGCCCAGCAACCGATGCAGCCACCGGTACAGCCGCAGGCGCAGGCGGAAACGGCCCAGCCCGACCCGTGGGCGCCGCAACCGTTCGAACCGACCGCAGCCCCACCGCCGCCCCCGGAGAACCGACCGCAGGACACCAACCAGGAACAGGGCCCGAGCGGACCCGGAGGCAACGCCTGATGACCGCCAACTTGATCAAGGCCGAGTTCCGCAAGGTGCTCTCCACCCGGCTGTGGTGGGCGCTGCTGATCCCGTCCGCGGCCGTCGCGCTACTCGGCAACCTGTTCGTCACGCTCGGTGCATCGGTGACGCAGAGCATCGGCGAGAGCGCCGTGCACGTGCCGCTTGCCTACATCAGCCTGAGCGAATCCTTCGGTTTCACCAGCATCTTCGCGTCGATCTTCGGCGCGCTCGGCATGGCCTCCGAGTACCGGCACCGCAGCATCACCACCACCTACCTGACCGGCTCGCGCGACGGTGTGTTCGGCGCGAAACTGCTGGTGTACGGCATTTTCGGGCTCGGCTACGGCGTCATCACCCTGGCCGCGGCAACGCTGGGCGTGCTGATTCCCGGCGACAGCAACACGTTCCCGGACGCGGGCGACTGGCTGCTGATCTCGTTGGTCGGCACGGTGATCATCGCGTTGTGGTCGGTGCTCGGCGTCGGCATCGGTGGGATCATCAGCAACCCGATCGCGGTCGTGCTGACCCTGCCGCTCTACGGCATCTTCGGCGAAACGCTGCTCAGCTTCTTCTTCCTGGCCGTCAAGGCGCCGCAGATCAGCAACTTCCTGCCGGTCAAGGCGGCGACCGACTCGATAACCGACCTGGCCGCACAGATGTTCATCGACCAGCTCAGGCTGCCGGCCGATTCCCCGAACGTGGATCAGATCAAGAGCCTGCTGAGCGCGGCGGACCTGCCCCAGTGGTGGCTGACCGGCCTGGTGTTCGTCGGCTACACGGCGGTGTTCTGCGTGCTCGGCTGGGCGATCAGCCGCAAGCGCAACATCAGCTGAGCAGCGAGCTCGCACTGCGACGCAGGTTACTTAGCTCGGTAAACAATTCATTAGAAACCGTCGGTGAGCGCGCCTAGTCTGGAAGGCGTGCCCAAATCCGCCACGCCCGCATCAACCGGATGGATCCGTCGACTCTTCGAGATCTCCTGGCGCAACCCCGGCCTTGTCGTGGTGGTCATCGTCTCCTCGGTGCTCGGCACCGGTTTGGAGGCGGTCGGGCCCCTGATCACCAGGGTCGGCGTCAACGACGCGGTGGCCGGCAAGACCAGCGAGATCGGCCTGTTGATCACGGTGTTGGTGGTGTTGGCCGCGATCCGGTTCATCGCGGCGTACCTGCGCCGCTATCTCGCCGGCAAGCTGGCCCTTGGCGTACAGCACGACCTGCGGCAGGACGTGTTCTCCTCGGTGCAGCGGCTCGACGGCGGCAAACAGGACGAGTTGCGCACCGGCCAGGTGGTGTCCAGGGCCAACTCTGACCTGCAACTGGTGCAGGGCCTGCTGTCCATGGTGCCGATCTCCTTCGGGATGATCGTGCTGGTCGCGGTGTCGCTGGTGGCGATGCTGTGGCTCTCTCCGCTGCTGACCGTGATCGCGCTGGTTGTGGTGCCCGCGCTGGGCTTCGTGGCCGCCCGGTCCCGGCGCAAGCTGTTCCCGGCCACCTGGTCGGCGCAGCAGCGCGCCGCCGACATCGCCCAGCACGTCGAGGAGACCGTGACCGGCGTGCGCGTGGTGAAGGGGTTCGGCCAGGAGGTCCGCGAGGTCGGCCGGCTGGAACGGGGTGCGCGCAGGCTGTTCGCGGAGCGGCTGCGCGCGGCACGGTTTCAGGCCAAGCCGAACGCGACCCTGTCCACGCTGCCCTCGCTCGGCCAGGTCGCGGTGTTGGCCCTCGGCGGCTGGCTGGCGCTGCGCGGCCAGATCAGCATCGGCACGTTCCTCGCCTTCGCCAGCTACGTCGCCACGCTGGCCGGCCCGGCCAGGATGCTGTCCGGCCTGGTGATCATGGGCCAGATGGTGCGGGCCGCGGCCGAGCGCGTGTACGAGCTGATCGACTCGCAGCCGGCCATCGTGGACGCGCCAGACGCGCGCGAGGTGCCGGCCGGGCCGGTCGGCGTGGTCCTGGACGACGTCCATTTCGGCTACACCCGCAGTGAACCCGTACTCGACGGCACCTCCCTTCGGGTGGCGCCCGGCGAGACGCTGGCGCTGATCGGCACCTCGGGTTCGGGCAAATCCACGGTGTCGCTGCTGCTGCCCCGGTTCTACGAGGTGCAGTCCGGGTCGATCGGGATCGGTCCGCCGGGCGCGCCCGTGGACATCCGCGATCTCACGCTCTCCTCGCTGCGGCACACCGTCGGTGTGGTGTTCGAGGAGGCGTTCCTGTTCTCCGACTCGATCCGGGACAACATCGCCTACGGCGCTCCGGAGGCCACCGACGAACAGGTGCGCGCGGCCGCACGCGCGGCCGAGGCGGACAGGTTCATCAACGAGCTGCCGGATGGCTACGACACGCTGGTCGGCGAACGCGGCCTGACTCTCTCCGGTGGCCAGCGCCAGCGGGTCGCGTTGGCGCGCGCGCTGCTGTCCGATCCGCGCGTGCTGGTGCTCGACGACGCCACCTCGGCCGTTGACGCGGTCACCGAGGCGGCCATCCAGCAGACCCTGCGCTCGGTCACGGCCGAACGCACCACGTTGATCATCGCCCACCGCCGCTCCACCCTCGCCCTCGCCGACCGCATCGCGGTGCTGGACGCGGGCAAGGTCGTGGACATCGGCACCGAGGCCGAACTGGCCGAGCGCAGCCCGCTGTTCCGCGCGCTGCTGGCCGGTCCAGGCGAGGCGATCGACGAGATGACCACGGCAGCCCGCGACTTCGAACCCGGCCAGGACGGGATCACCCACGAACTGTGGCCGGAGCCGGAACCGGAGGAGGTCAGCGTCGGCAGTGCCAAGGCGTTGGCGAGGGCGGGGGCCAATCCGTGGCCGGGCGCGGACGCGATCCCGCCCACCCCCGAGCTGATGGCCGCGGTGCAGGCCCTGCCGCCCCCGACCGACACCCCGAGCCTGCCGGGGATCGACGCGTCGGCACCGGATCCGAACTTCCGCCTGGCCACGCTGCTGCGGCCGGTGCGCTGGCCGCTCCTGATCGCGTTGATCATGGTCGCGCTCGACGCGCTGGCCGGGGTCTCGCTGCCGATCCTGGTCCGGTACGGGTTGGACAACGGCGTGTCCGCGCACATCGAGTCGGTCATCTGGGTCACCTCGATCATCGCGTTGGGCACGGTGCTGATCGACTGGGTCGCGTTGGCCCTCCAGACGTTGATCACCACGCGGGCCGGCGAGAACGTGCTGTTCATGCTGCGCGTGCGCAGCTACGCGCACCTGCAACGGCTCGGCCTCGACTACTACGAGCGCGAGCTCGGCGGCCGGATCATGACCAGGATGACCACGGACGTGGACGCGCTGTCCACGTTCCTGCAGACCGGCCTGATCACCACGGTGGTCAGCGTGCTGACCATCGTCGGCATGACCGTCGCCATGATCGTCATCGACATCCGGCTTGCCCTGTTCGCGCTGTCCGCGCTGCCGCTGCTGATCGTGGCCACGCTCTTCTTCCGCCGCGCGTCCTCGGCCGCGTACGCCGATGCCCGCGAGAAGGTCAGCGCGGTCAACGCCGACCTACAGGAGAACGTCTCCGGGCTGCGCGTTTCGCAGGCCAACTCGCAGGAGGCCCGCACGGCGGCCACCTTCGAACGCCTCTCCGACGCTTACCGGCGCTCGCGGCTGCGTGCCCAGCGCTACATCGCCATCTACTTCCCCGGCATCACGTTCCTGTCCGAGACCGCGCAGGCGATCGTGCTCGGCGTCGGCGCGATCTGGGTCGCGGAGGGCAAAGTCAGCACCGGCGTGCTGGTCGCGTTCCTGCTATATCTCAGCCAATTCTTCGCGCCTGTGCAGCAGTTGTCCCAGGTGTTCGACGGCTACCAGCAGGCGCGCGTCGGCCTCCAGCGGATCGGCGACCTGCTGCGCACCCCGACCACGGTGCCGCAGGCCGAACACCCGGTCATCCCACCGGCCCGGCTGCGCGGCGACGTCGAACTGCGCGAGGTCAGCTTCTCCTACGCCGGCGCGGCCCGTCCCGCGTTGGAGAAGATCAACCTGCGCGTTCCGGCCGGTCAGACCGTCGCCTTCGTCGGCGAGACCGGTGCGGGCAAGTCCACCCTGCTCAAGCTGTTGGCCCGCTTCTACGACGCCACCAGCGGCCGGGTCCTCGTCGACGGCATCGACGTGCGCAGCTACGACCTGCCTCGGTTCCGCCAGCGGCTCGGCGTCGTCCCGCAGGAGCCGCACCTGTTCACCGGCGACGTCGCGGACAACGTCCGCTACGGCAGGCCGGACTCCTCCGACGAGACCGTGGAACGCGCGGTGCGCGAGGTCGGCGCGCTGCCGATGGTCGCGTCCCTGCACGGCGGTTTCCACCACGCGCTCGGCGAACGTGGCCAGGGCCTTTCTGCCGGCCAGCGGCAACTCGTCGCGCTGGCCAGGGCCGAACTGGTCGAACCCGACCTTGTCCTGCTGGACGAGGCGACCGCAGCGCTCGACCCGGCGACCGAGACCGCGGTGCTCTCCGCGAGCGAGCGAATGACCAGGTCCCGCACCACGTTCGTGGTCGCACACCGGCTGGCGACCGCTGCTCGCGCGGACCGGATCGTGGTGCTGGCGAACGGTAGAATCGTGGAGGACGGCAGCCACGACGAACTGCTAGCCGCGGACGGCACCTACGCCCAACTGTGGCGTTACTCATCAATGGATCACGCCGATTCGGTTGGCTCGGCCGACTGACTGTCGACTTAACCCCAGGTCGAGGATGCCCTGGGGCCCCATAGGCTCTCTCGACAGGCCCATCCGCCCTGCACAGCGGCACGGGATCGATTCGGAGATCGATCCTGTGACAGAACGCTCGTTGCCAGTGGTTGGTCTGTTGTGAATCAAGCCTGCGAGAGGACTAGCCTGGTTGACGGTGAAAAACCGATCCCGGGCCAGGTTCGAGTCGAGAAAAGATAGAGGCGAGCGTCAACCGTGTCCAGCAGTCCCGCGTCACAATTCGGGCCAAACGAGTGGCTAGTCGAAGAGATGTACGAGCAGTTTCTCAACGACCCGTCGTCGGTGGATCCCGCGTGGCACGATTTTTTCGCCGACTACAAGCCAACCGAACGTGCGGCCGGCGTCGGTGACAACGTAGCGCAGCCGACCGGCAGCGCGATCACCGTGACGTCGACCACCGCGCTAGCGACCAGCCCGGGTAGCAATGGCGCACCCACCAAGCCGACGACTCCGACGACTCAGCCGAGCACTCCGCCGCCCGTGACCTCCAACGGCAGCACCGCGACGACGTCCGCCGCGCCGTTGCGCGCGCCGTCCGGCCCCGCGTTGCCGACCACCGGCAAGCCCTCCCCGCAGCAGGCCGCCAAGGCCGCGCCGGTGATCCCGTCGGCCGCCGGGGACAGCAGCAAGGTCATCAGGGGCGCGGCCGCGGCCATCGCCAAGAACATGGAGCAGTCGCTCACCGTGCCGACCGCGACCTCCGTGCGCGCGGTGCCGGCCAAGCTGCTCAACGACAACCGGATCGTGATCAACAACCACCTGAAGCGAACCCGCGGCGGGAAGATCTCCTTCACCCATGTGATCGGCTACGCCGTGATCAGGGCGCTGCAGGCATACCCGAACATGAACCGGCACTTCGCCGAAGTGGACGGCAAGCCCAACATCGTCACCCCCGAGCACGTCAACTTCGGCCTCGCCATCGACCTGCCCGGCAAGGACGGCGCCCGCACGCTCGTGGTCGCCTCCATCAAGAACTGCGAGAACATGAACTTCACGCAGTTCTGGTCGGCCTACGAGGACATCATCCGCAAGGCCCGCAGCGGTGGACTGACCACTGAGGACTTCACAGGCACCACGATCTCGCTGACCAACCCCGGCACCATCGGCACCAACCACTCGGTGCCTCGACTCACCGCGGGTCAGGGCACGATCGTCGGCGTCGGCGCGATGGAGTACCCGGCGCACTTCCAGGGCGCCAGCGAGCAGTCATTGGCCGACATGGGTGTCAGCAAGATCATCACGCTGACCTCCACCTACGACCACCGGATCATCCAGGGCGCGGAGTCCGGCGAGTTCCTGCGTCGCATCCACCAGCTGCTGCTCGGCGAGGACCGCTTCTACGACGACATCTTCACGTCGCTGCGGCTGCCCTACGAGCCGATCCGCTGGGTGCAGGACATCCCGGAAGGCTCGGTCGACAAGACCGCCCGGGTGATCGAGCTGATCGACGCGTTCCGCACCCGCGGTCACCTGATGGCCGACATCGACCCGCTGAACTACCGGCAGCGCCGCCACGACGACCTCGACGTGCTGCACCACGGCCTGACCCTGTGGGACCTGGACCGGTGGTTCGCGGTCGGCGGGTTCGCCAGCCACGAGAAGATGAAGCTGCGCGACGTGCTCGGTGTACTGCGCGACTCCTATTGCCGCACCGTCGGCGTCGAGTACATGCACATCCTGGAGCCGGCCGAGCGGAAGTGGCTGCAGGAGCGGGTGGAGATCAAGCACGAGAAGCCTTCCACCGCGGTGCAGAAGTACATCCTGTCCAAGCTCAACGCGGCGGAAGCCTTCGAGACCTTCCTGCAGACCAAGTACGTCGGGCAGAAGCGGTTCTCCCTCGAGGGCGGCGAGACCGTGATCGCGTTGCTCGACGCGGTCCTGGACAAGGCGGCCGAGCACGAGCTGGACGAGGTCGTCATCGGTATGGCGCACCGAGGTCGGCTCAACGTGCTGGCCAACATCGTCGGCAAGCCGATCTCGCAGATCTTCCGCGAGTTCGAGGGCAACATCGACCCCGGCCAGGCGCACGGCTCCGGCGACGTCAAGTACCACCTTGGCGCCGAGGGCAAGTACTTCCGGATGTTCGGCGACGGCGAGACCAAGGTGTCGCTGGCCGCGAACCCCTCCCACCTGGAGACGGTCGACCCGGTCATCGAGGGCATCGCCCGCGCCAAGCAGGACCTCCTGGACAAGGGCGCCACCCACGGCTACACCGTGCTCCCGGTCGCGCTGCACGGCGACGCGGCCTTCGCGGGCCAGGGCGTCGTCGCGGAAACGCTCAACCTGGCGCTGCTGCGCGGTTATCGCACCGGCGGCACCGTGCACGTGGTCATCAACAACCAGGTCGGCTTCACCACCAACCCGGAGCACTCGCGCTCGTCGAAGTACTCGACCGATGTGGCCAAGATGATCGGTGCGCCGGTGTTCCACGTGAACGGCGACGACCCGGAAGCCTGCTACTGGGTGGCCAAGCTGGCCGTGGAATACCGCCAGGCGTTCCACAAGGACGTCGTGATCGACATGGTCTGCTACCGGCGCCGTGGCCACAACGAGGGCGACGACCCGTCGATGACGCAGCCTGCGATGTACGACATCATCGACGCCAAGCGCAGCGTCCGTAAGACCTACACCGAAGCCCTGATCGGCCGAGGCGACATCTCGATGGCCGAGGCCGAGACCGCGCTGCGGGACTTCTCCAGCCAACTGGAGCACGTCTTCAACGAGGTCCGTGAGCTGGAGAAGGGCACGGCAAGGCCATCGCCCTCGGTCGAGTCCGAGCAGCCGATCCCGGCCAAGGTGCCCACCGCGATCACCCGCGAAATGCTGGAGCGGATCGGTCGCGCCCACATCGACCTGCCCGAGGGTTTCACCCCGCACCCGCGCGTCAAGCCGGTGCTGGAGCGGCGCCTGAAGATGTCCACCGACGGCGAGATCGACTGGGCGTTCGCGGAACTGCTCGCGTTCGGCTCGCTTGTCGACGAGGGTCGCCTGATCCGCCTGTCCGGTCAGGACTCCCGGCGCGGCACGTTCACCCAGCGGCACTCGGTGCTGATCGACCGCAAGACCTCGGCCGAGTACACCCCGCTGCAGAACCTCTCGCCGAACCAGGGCCGGTTCATGGTCTACGACTCGGCGCTGAGCGAGTACGCCGCCGTCGGCTTCGAGTACGGCTACTCGGTCGCCAACCCGGAGGCGCTGGTGTTGTGGGAGGCGCAGTTCGGTGACTTCGTCAACGGCGCGCAGAGCGTGATCGACGAGTTCATCTCCTCCAGCGAGGCCAAGTGGGGCCAGCGCTCCAACGTGGTCATGCTGCTCCCGCACGGCCACGAAGGGCAGGGCCCCGACCACACGTCGGGCCGGATCGAACGCTGGCTGCAGCTGTGCGCGGAAGGCTCGATGACCGTGTCGATGCCCTCGACCCCGGCCAGCTACTTCCACCTGCTCCGCCGGCACGCCCTCGACGGCGTGCAGCGGCCGCTGGTGGTGTTCACGCCGAAGTCCATGCTGCGCAACAAGGCCGCGGTCAGCTCGGTCGAGGACTTCACCGAGAGCAAGTTCCTCTCGGTCATCGACGACCCGACCAAGCCCGACCCGGCCGGCGTGCGCAAGGTCCTGCTCTGCTCGGGCAAGGTCTATTACGAACTGGCCGCGCAGCAGGCCAAGCTGGACGCCACCGACACCGCGATCGTGCGGGTCGAGCAGTTCTACCCGATCCCGTGGCGCAGGCTCGGCGAGGCGCTGGCCAAGTACTCCAACGCGACAGACGTCCGCTGGGTGCAGGAGGAACCGGCCAACCAGGGCGCATGGCCGTTCTTCGGCCTGTGGCTGCCCACCAAGCTCCCCGAGCTCGCCGGTCGGCTCAGCGTGGTGTCCCGTCGCGCCATGGCCGCGCCGGCGTCCGGTTCGAGCAAGGTGCACGAGGTCGAGCAGCGCGAGATCATCGAGGGCGCGTTCTAGCTTCTTGGTGGTGGACGTCGCCGGCCCGGAACCTTTCCGAGCCGGCGACGTCTTCGTATGTGGGTGTCCTACCCTTGTCCCGCATAGCTTTCAGCTCATCGGAGGTTGGTGTGTACTTCACCGATCGCGGTATCGAAGAACTCGACGAACGACGCGGCGACGAACAGGTGACCCTCGGCTGGCTGGCCGAGCGGCTACGGGTGTTCGTCGACACCAATCCGGGGTTCGAGGACGCCATCGAGCGACTGGCGACCTTCCTGGCCCGCGACGACTCCGACGACCTCGAGGACGCCTAAGCGTTGAGTAGGGCGACCTCGGCGTCGACCTGCGCCGCCAGGTCGGCCGTGTCCAGGCTGCTCGGATGGAAGAAGTTGAACTCCAGCTCGACCTGCCCGTAGGCCGCGTAGGCCCGGACCCCGATGTTGCCGTACTTGTCGACGGTGCGGTCCACGAACGCGACCACCCCGTTCGGCAACCCCGGCCCGGTGAACGTGCTCAGCGTCGGATCCCGCCGAGTGCTGTCCTCGACCACCCGCGCCCGCTGCTGGGCGCCCCGCGCGGTCGTGAACCCGAGCAGCACGACGTCGGCCTGGTCGCCCTGCGTCACGGCCCAGTTCCGATGCGCGATGGCCTGGAGTCCCTGCGTCTGCAATTGGTCGGCGATCTGGTTGTTGTACTGCGCATCGTCCGGGTAGAACGCGCTGACGAACTGCCGCGCGGTGACCGCGCCATTGGGCCCCAGCGGCGTCGAGTAGGGCGCCGAACCGGCCGGCGCCGGCACGATGCAGGCCAGCAGATCCGAGGGCCGGCAAGAACCCGGCAAGGTCGCGGAACTGGCACCCGCTGCCGGTTCCGCCCGCCCACCGACGGTGTTCGCGCAGCCGGACGCAACGACAAGGCAGGCAAGGACCCCGGCCAGCCACCCACCACGCACGAAAAGCTCCCAGTACCAACGAATTCGCGTCCGTGTGGCAGTCTAGATCACCGGTCGGACCGATCAGGTAGAATCACGGAAGGTAGTCGAATCAGCACTTTTTTTCAGGTCTATCCACCAGTCGAGTGATCGACGACCCCAAAGCCGACCACATCAGATCGGCGGTCCGGTATCGTCTTAGAGGCGGAATTCGGCACCCGCCAGCGCGACTCTCCGGGGAGGACAGAGCGACATGTTGGAACCAGCCAACGGCGCCATGGTGCAGCAGGCGGCCCTGGTCGAACAGCGTGACCGGATGGCCGTCACCACGGGCACCGCCAACCAGGCGGCCCAGATGGACGGTAGCGCCGGCAACCTGCTCAAGGCAGCCGGTGGCGGCGGAGGAGGCGGGTTCAAACTCGACCCGCATGCTGCCGCCAGCCTCGCCGCCGCCTGTCAGGACGCCATCGACCACATCCGCACCATGCAGGATGACCTGATGGCCATCCAACAGGCCCCCAACCTCGGCACGTTGAACGGCGCCCAGGCGGTCGCCACCTACACCCAGCACGTCGCCACCGATCCGCAGGGCATGCTCCAAGGGATGCAGAGCCTCAACGCGACCTTGAAGCAGATGCACGACGCCTACATCCAGGCGAGCACGAACTACCAGGAAACCAACAACCAGGTCGCCGACATCCTGAAGAAGATCGATCCCGGCGCCTCGACGCCCACGTCGACGCCTGCCGCCAACGCGCCCTCGGTATCGGCCAACCCCAACAGCGGACCACACTTCAGCTGACGAACCGCAAGGATTTCCGTGACTCATCGCATGCTCGCCCTGCCGCTGATCGCTGTCGCAGCCATCGGCCTGAGCGCGTGCTCAGCCCAGAACTCCGGCAACCCGGTCGCCAGCGGCACGACATCGTCGACGACGACCAGCAGCAGCGACCCGACAGCGAACACGAACCCGCTGGCCTCCGTCGACCCCTGCTCGCTGATCACCAAGACCGATGAGACCAACAGCCAACTGCACCCTGGCTACACGATCAACGCCCCTGGCGGGCGCGGCTGCCGATGGGACCGGCCCGACAACGGCGCGACCATCGATGGCTACACGATTCAGATCGTGATCTACAACACCGCCGGCATCGCTCAACTGAACACCCAGGGCGGCACCGTCTCCGACACCTCGCTCAGCAAGTACACGGGCAAGCTGTTCCAGGACACTCTGACGAGCAACTGCGATATTTCGCTCGCGACCACGAGCACTTCCCGAATCGACATCGCGGTCAACTCGTCGCAAGGCATGACCAAGAGCTGTTCGCTGGTCCAGGAGGTCGCTCCGGTCGTGGTCTCACACTTCCCAGCAGGCTCCTGAACAAGGTTTCGTAGTTACGAGGGGATCGATATGGCGGCTGGAGACGGCACCTCGACGAGTACGGGTACGAATACGAGCACGAGCCCTGGTACGACGTCGACGAGTACGACAACGCCGAGTACGACGACGCCGAACAACTCCGGCGACCCGTCCGGCACGACGCCGCCGCCCGTAGTGGCGACGACCCAGACGTCGGCCTCCGACGGCAACGCGCCACCGCAGTACGGGCCCTATGTGCCCGGTCACGCCCCTACGGGCGGGCAGCACTCCGCGCACACCAACCAGCTGGCGCAGGACTTCAACAACCGTCCCCCGCCCGCGACCGGTGATCCGAACTACGCGTCGCAGGATTCTCCGTCGCTGTACAACGCGGTTCACTCCGCCGACCGGGGCCAGACCAGCGCGGTCGCCACGTCCTGGAACAACATCGGCAACTCGCTGGTGACGATCACCTCGACGCTCAACGACGCGGCGAAAACGGCCACCGCCGGCTGGGAAGGCGACGCGGCCAAGGCCGCCATGGCGTTCCACACCCAGGTGGCGAACTGGGCCAACAACGCGGCTGCCGGTGCTCAGGTCACCGCGGCGAACGTGGCCGACCAGTCGACGGCCGTGTCCGGCGCGCAGAGCAACATGCCCCAGCCGTACACGTACACGATGACCCAGGCGCTGCAGGACGTCTCGACCGCGCCCGACCCGACGGCGGCCGTGCCGCAGGCGCAGGCGAACCTGAACAAGGCGGCCGAGAACCACAACCAGTCGGTCCAGGTCGCGTCGACCTATCACGCCAGCCTCCAGTCGGCCAGCCAGCAGATGCCGGCCTTGGCACCGACGCCGACGTTCAGCAACAGCCTCGGCAGCGCCAGTGGCGGCAGCGGATCGGTTGGCGGCAGCGGCGCGGGCGGCTCCGGTTCCGGTGGCGGCGGTGGCGGCGCCACCCCGAGGCTGAGCGGCGTCAGCAGCACGGGCGGCAGCGGTACCTCCGGTGGTGGCTCGGGCGGCGGTGGCACCTATCACGGTGGGCCCAGCGTGGGCCCCACGGGTAACGGACCTGGCGGTTCCGGGTCCGGTGGCTCGGGCGGCAACACCGGCGGCAACAGTGGCGTCGGCACCCAGGGCTACCCCGGCGGACCGGGCGGAACCGGCGGTTACCCAGGAGGTCCCGGCGGCCCCGGCGGCACTGGCGGCTATCCCGGCGGCGGACCGGGAGGTGGCGGTGGGATGCCGGTCGGCGGCATGCCGATGGGTGGCGGCTTCGGCCCCGGCGGCGGTGATACCCCCTATTCTCCCGGTGGCTACGGCGGCGGTGCCGGCGGTGGACGCATGGGCGGCGGTGGTGGCGGGGCCGGTGGCGGACGCATGGGCGGCGCCGGCGGCAGCGGTGGCGGTGCCGGTGGCGGCTACGGCCGTGGTTCCGGATTCGGGCCGGGCGGCAGTTCCAGCCAATCGGGCAGCAGCGCCTCCGGTGCCGGCGCGCGATCGGCGGCCGGTGCGCAGGCGGCCGAGGAGTCCGCGATGGAGAGCGGTGCCGCGGGTGCTCGCGGTGGTGCCGGCACCAGCGGCGGCATGGGCGCCGGTGGCGGCCGGGGCGGGCGCGGTCAGGGCGACGGCGAGCACAAGCGCGCTTCCTACCTGGTCGAGGCCGACCCGGATTCGATCTTCGGCACCGACGAGCGGACGGCACCGCCGGTCATCGGCGGCTGATCATCACGTGCGTGAGTGGCCGGGAATCGCTGATTCCCGGCCTTCGTGCCGTGCGCGGCTAGGATCCCGGACATGTCGAGCCGCCGCGAAGAGCTGATTCAACGGGTGTTCCTGGCCGGGCGCGAGTTGAGCACGGCGGCGGTCATGTTCCACACGGCGGTCGCGTCGAAGGGCGGTCTCACCGCGACCGAGACCAAGGCCCTCGACCTACTGGAACGCCTGGGACCGCTCACCGCGGGCGAACTGTCCGAGCGGTCCGGGCTGGCGCCCGCCTCGGTGACCGGTCTCATCGACCGACTGGAGCGTAAGGGCGTCGCCCGGCGCATCCCGCATCCGCAGGACCGGCGCAGGGTGTTGATCGAGATGAACCGCGAATACCTCGCCGTGAGCGCGCCGCAGTTCGACGACTTGATGACCGGCATGCGCGCACTCTGCTCGACGTACAACGACGAGCAGTTGGCCACCATCGCCGAGTTCGTGACGGCAGCGGCGCGGATTCAGCAGTCGGCCACCGCGAAACTCACCGCAGGCTAGACGACGCGGGCGCCGGCCCGCCAGACGGCGGCGGTGAGCGGCATGCCTGGCCGGTAGGCGAGATGCGTCACCGACGGCGCGGCGAGGACGTGCACGTCGGCGCGGCTGCCGGGCCGAAGCACACCGACGGCGCCGTCACCGGTTTCGCGGCGCAGCGCGCGGGCGCCACCCCAGGTCGCGGCGCGCACGGCTTCCTCGACGGTCATCCGCATCTGGAGAACGGCCGTTGCCACGCAGTAGGCCATCGAGGACGTGTAGGACGAGCCCGGATTGCAGTTGGACGCAAGGGCGACGGTGACACCGGCGTCGAGCAGGGTTCGGGCGTCGGGCAGGGATTGGCGGGTGGAGATGTCACAGGCGGGGAGCAGTGTCGCGACGGTGTCCGAGCCGGCCAGGGCGTCCACATCGGACGGTGTGAGGTAGGTGCAGTGGTCGACGCTGGCCGCGCCCATCTCGACGGCAAGGGCAACGCCGGGGCCGGGCCCGAGTTGGTTGCCGTGCACCCGCAGGCCGAGTCCCTTGGCCTTGGCCGCCGTCAGCACGGCGCGGGACTGGTCGGCGTCGAAGGCACCGGTTTCGCAGAAGACATCGGCCCAGCCGACGAGGGGCGCCACCGCGTCGAGCATCTCGCCGCAGACGAGGGCGGTGTAATCGTCGGCGTCGGCGCCGGGCGGGACCAGGTGGGCACCCAGGAAGGTGATCTCGTCGGCGATGCCGGCGGCGATGGCGGCCGAGCGGGCCTCGTCGGCCGTGGTGAGGCCGTAGCCGGTTTTGGTTTCCAGGTACGTGGTGCCCTGGCGGTACGCCTCGGCTACCTGCTTGCGCAGGTTGGCCTTGAGCGCGGCGTCGCTCGCGAAGCGGGTCGCCTCGACGGTCACGGCGATTCCGCCTGCGGCGTAAGGCTTTCCGGCCATCCGGGCGGTGAATTCGGCGGTGCGGTCACCGGCGTAGACGAGGTGGGTGTGGCTGTCGACCCAACCGGGCAGCACGGCCGCACCCTCCAGGTCGATGCGCGTGTCGGCGGCCGGCGCCGATGCGGACGGGCCGATCCAGGTGACGCGGTCGGCCTCCATGACCAGCGCGGCGTCGCTGAGTTGGCCCAGGTCGTCGTTGTTGGTGGTCAGTTCGCCGATCCCGGTCAGCACCGTGCTGGTCATCATTCGCCCCAGAGTCGCTCGATCCGTTCGGCCAGCAACGGGCCGACCTCGCCGATGGTGTCATGGTGGCCGTCCCGCGCGACGATTCGCCCGCCGATCACGACAGCGGCGACATCGGCCGAGGTCGCGGCCAAGATCAACTGGTTGTGGGCGCAGCCCGCGGTGCGGACGGTGTCGGTGCGGACGGTCAGGAAATCGGCGGGGGCGCCGACCTCGAACAGCGACGGCCAGCCGATCGCGGCATGCGCGGTCGCCGCGACGAGCAGATCGAGGGTGGCGAAGCGGCCACGTTGGCCGGTGCGCAGCCGTTCCCCGTGTTCGAGGCCGCGCGCCTCCAGGAACGGATCGATGACGGCATGCTGGTCGCTGCCCAGCGCCAGGTTGACGCCCGCGTCGGCGAGTTCCCGCGCCGGGCCGATGCCATCGGCGAGGTCGGCTTCGGTGGTGGGGCAGAAGCAGGCCGTGCAGCCGTGCGCGCCGAGCAGGCTGATATCGCCCGGGGTGAGGTGGGTGGCGTGGACGGCCGTGGTGTTCGGACCGAGGGCGCCTTGTTCGTGCAGGAGTTCGGTCGGGGTCCGGCCGTAGCGGGCGCGGCAGGCGTTGTTCTCGGCAGGCTGTTCGGACAGGTGCACGTGTAATGGCGCGGACCGCTCCCCGGCCCAGCCGGCCACGACGCCGATCGCGTCGACGGGCACCGCGCGGACCGAGTGGATGGCAGCGCCGAGCCGGACGTTCGGCGCGTCGGAGGTGAAGTCGTCGACGCGCTTGCGCCAGCCGTCGACCGAGTCGTCACCGAAACGCTGTTGCACCCCGACGAGTTCGGTGCCGATGGCGCCGGTCAGGTAGCAGGTGTCGAGGAGGGTCAGGCGGATGCCGGCATCGACGGCGGCCTTGGCGAGCGCGTTGCCCATCGCGTTGGGGTCGGCGTAGTGGGCGCCGCCGGAGTTGTGGTGCAGGTAGTGGAATTCGCCGACGCTCGTGTAGCCGGCGAGCACCATTTCCGCGTAGACGAGCCTGGCCAGTTCGTAGTAGCTGTCCGGGTCGAGCCGCGCGGCCAGCGCGTACATGGTTTCCCGCCAGGTCCAGAACGTGCCGCCGTTGCCGTGCGTACGGCCTCGGAGCGCGCGGTGGAAGGCGTGCGAGTGCGCGTTGGCGAAGCCAGGCAGGACCACGCCGGGCAGACGAATGGCTTCCGCCGACGGAGCGTCGGTTTGGGAGATGGCCGAGATGGTGCCGTCGGAGGCGACGTCGATGAGGGTGTGCGACTCGGTTGCGTAATAGCTCACCGGCATAGCTGCTCCAGAGTCTTGACCAGTGCGGCGGTGCCGGCGATCCGGTCGCCGAGTTCGGCGTATTCGGCCGGCGCGTGGCTGATTCCGGTGGGGTTGCGTACGAACAGCATCGCGGTGGGCACGGAAGCGGCGAGGATGCCGGCGTCGTGGCCCGCGCCGGTGGGGAGTTGCGGGACGTCGCCGAGGAGGGTGGTGAGGTCGTCGCGGAGCTTGCCGTCGAAGACCACCATGTCGCCGTACGATTCTGCGTGAACCGTCAGTTCACAGCCTTCTGCTTCGGCTGCTTCCCGCGCCGCCAAAGAGATTTCGTCGACTACCGCACGGGTGTCCGATGTGGAGGACGCGCGCGCGTCGAGCCAGAAGTCGACGGAGGAGGCGATGACGTTGGTGCCGCCGGGGGTGGGGACGAGTCGGCCGACCGTGGCGCGGGCGCCGGAGACCGAGGCGGCGGCGCGGCGGGCGGCCAGGACGGTTGCGGCGGCAGGGAGCATCGGGTCGGCGCGTTCGCCGATTTCCGTTGTGCCGGCGTGGTTTCCCTGGCCGGTGAGGGTGAATCGCCAGCGGCCGTGGGCGAGGATGCTGGTCGCCACCGCGATCGGTGGCGTGCCGGGAAGTTTGTCCAGGCCGCGACCTTGTTCGACGTGCAGTTCGACGAAACAGCCGATGCGGGCGAGTGCTTCGTCGTCGCGGCCGATGTGGGCCGGGTTGAAACCGGCCGCGCGCATCGCTTCGGCCAACGTGACGCCGGCCGGATCGGTCAATGCCAATGCTCGGGCGGGCTCGATCAAACCCGTGAGGAGGCGGGAACCCAGGCAGGGGACGCCGAAACGGCCACCTTCCTCCTCGGCGAACACCATCACCGCGAGCGGACGAGCCGGCGCGAAGCCCTTGTCGCGGAGCTTGTCAACGGCATCCAGGGCGCACGCGACGCCGAGTGGGCCGTCGAAAGCGCCGCCGCCGGGGACGGAGTCGAGGTGGCTGCCGGTGATCACGGCGTTCGGGCCGGGCGCGCCCCACCAGGCCCAGATGTTGCCGTTGCGGTCGACCTCCACGTCGAGGTCGCGGCGGCCGGCCTCCTCGATGAACCAGGTGCGCAGCTCGAGTTCGGCCGCGTCGTAGCCGTGCCGGGAGTAGCCGCCGCGCTTGCGATCCGCGCCGACATCGGTGATGGCGGCGAGGAGGTCGTTCGCGCTCATTGCTTGTTCATCGGAATGTGCACGGACTTCTCGTCGGCCACCGCGTCGGCCTCGGGGTAGCCCGCGTCGACGTGCCGAAGGACGCCCATGGCCGGGTCGTTGGTGAGCACCCGCTCGATCTTCTGGCCTGCGAGCTCGGTGCCGTCGGCCACGGTGACCTGGCCCGCGTGGATGGACCGGCCGATGCCGACGCCGCCACCGTGGTGGATGGACACCCAGCTGGCGCCCGAGGCGGTGTTGACCAGCGCGTTGAGCAGGGGCCAGTCGGCGATCGCGTCAGAGCCGTCGGCCATGGCCTCGGTTTCGCGGTAGGGCGACGCGACCGAACCGCAGTCGAGGTGGTCTCGGCCGATGACGACCGGCGCGGACAGCTCGCCGCTCTTGACCATCTCGTTGAAGCGCAGGCCTGCGAGGTGGCGCTCGCCGTAGCCGAGCCAGCAGATTCGGGCCGGTAGGCCTTGGAAGGCAACCCTTTCGCCGGCCAGCTTCATCCAACGGGCCAGCGATTCGTTCTCCGGGAACAGATCGAGGATGGCGCGGTCGGTGGCGGCGATGTCGGCCGGGTCGCCGGAGAGCGCGGCCCAGCGGAACGGGCCCTTGCCCTCGCAGAACAGCGGGCGGATGTAGGCGGGCACGAAGCCGGGGAATTCGAACGCGCGGTCGCAGCCACCCGCCTTGGCTTCGCCGCGGATCGAGTTGCCGTAGTCGAACACTTCGGCACCGCGGTCCTTGAAGCCGAGCATCGCGTTGACGTGTTCGGCCATGGATTCGCGCGCGCGGTCGGTGAACTCGTCAGGCTTCTTCGCCGCGTAGTCGGCCCAGTCGTCGAGTTCGACGCCGAGCGGGAGGTAGGCCAACGGGTCGTGCGCTGAGGTCTGGTCGGTGACGATGTCGACGTCGACGTTGCGCCGCAACAGTTCCGGGAGAATGTAGGCGGCGTTGCCGATCAGGCCGACGGACAGCGCACGCTTGTCGCGCTTGGCCTTGTCGACGCGCGCGATCGCGTCGTCTATGTCGTCGGCGATCTCGTCGAGGTAGCGGGTTTCCACCCGGCGCTGGGCACGGTGCGGGTCGCATTCGATGCACAGCACGGCGCCGCCGTTCATGGTGACGGCAAGCGGTTGCGCGCCACCCATGCCGCCGAGACCCGCAGT
Source organism: Pseudonocardiaceae bacterium (assembly GCA_036500685.1). Taxonomy (GTDB): domain Bacteria; phylum Actinomycetota; class Actinomycetes; order Mycobacteriales; family Pseudonocardiaceae; genus CAJCJE01. The sequence continues at coordinate 18,431 of DASYBO010000045.1, forward strand.
GACGGTGAGCGTCCCGGCCAGCGTGCCGCCGAAGCGTTTGTTGGCCACTGCCGCGAAGGTCTCGTAGGTGCCCTGCAGGATGCCCTGGGTGCCGATGTAGATCCACGAACCGGCGGTCATCTGGCCGTACATGGTCAGGCCCAACGAATCCAGCCTGCGGAACTCGGGCCAGGTGGCCCAGTCGGGGACCAGGTTGGAGTTGGCGATGAGCACGCGCGGCGCCCATTCGTGGGTGCGCAGCACGCCGACCGGGCGGCCGGACTGGACCAACAAGGTCTCGTCCTCGTGCAGGTCGGTGAGTTCGCGGGTGATGGCGTGGAAGCTGGGCCAGTCGCGGGCGGCCTTGCCGGTGCCGCCGTAGACGACAAGATCTTCCGGGCGTTCGGCGACCTCGGGGTCGAGGTTGTTGTGCAGCATGCGCAGCGGCGCCTCAGTGGACCAACTGCGCGCGGTCAGCGTGGTGCCTCGGGCGGCGCGGATCACCGGACTCATTGACTGGCCTCCAGAACGGCGTCGACGGCGGCGGTGAGCGCGCCGGAGCGGACGAGTTGTTCGGCTGCGGCGATCTCGGGCGCGAGATGCCGGTCGGCCCCTGGACCCCGCACGGTTTCGCGCAGCGCGGCGACGGCGGCCGCGGTGGCCGGGGCCGGGGTGAGCGGCGCGCGTAGGTCGAGGGCGCGGGCCGAGGTGAGCAGTTCGATGGCCAGGACGGAGGACAGCCCTTCGACGGCCTTGCGCAGTTTGCGCGCCGCCGACCAGCCCATGGACACGTGGTCCTCCTGCATGGCGCTGGTCGGAATGGAGTCGACCGACGCGGGGACGGCGAGCCGCTTGCATTCGGACACGATCGCGGCCTGGGTGTAGTGCGCGATCATGTGGCCGGAGTCGACGCCGGGGTCGTCGGCCAGGAACGGCGGCAGGCCGTGCGAGCGGGCCACGTCGAGCATCCGGTCGGTGCGCCGCTCGGCCATGCTGGCCACGTCGGCGACGGCGATGGCCAAGAAGTCGAGTACGTAGGCGACCGGGGCGCCGTGGAAGTTGCCGTTGGACTCGACGCGACCGTCGTCGAGCACGACCGGGTTGTCGATGGCCGAGGCCAGTTCGCGGTCTGCGACGAGTTCGGCGTACGTGACGGTGTCGCGGGCGGCACCGTGCACCTGGGGTGCGCAGCGCAGCGAGTAGGCGTCCTGGACGCGGGTGCAGTCCGGGCCGCGATGGCTGTCCATGATCGCCGAGCCGGCCAGTAGCCGCATCATCCGCGCTGCCGAAGTTGCTTGGCCGGGGTGCGGGCGCAGGGCCTGTAGGTCGGCGGCGAAGACGCGGTCGGTGCCGAGCAGCGCTTCGACGCTCATGGCCGCGGTCAGGTCGGCGATGTCGAGCAGGCGGTTGAGGTCGGCGCAGGCCATGACGAGCATGCCGAGCATGCCGTCGGTGCCGTTGATCAGCGCGAGGCCTTCCTTTTCGGCCAGTTCGACCGGTTTCAGGTCGGCGGCGGCGAGCGCTTCGGCGGCCGGGCGCAGGGTGCCGGTGGCGTCGTGGACCTCGCCCTCGCCGATCAACGCGAGCGCGACCGAGGAGAGCGGCGCGAGGTCGCCGGAGCAGCCGAGCGACCCGAACTCGTGCACGACCGGGACGATGCCCGCGTTCAGCATGCCGGCCAGCGCGTCCACTGTGGATGGACGAACGCCGGTGTGGCCGGAGGCCAGGGTGCGTAGCCGCAGTAGCATGAGCGCGCGCACCACCTCGCGCTCGACCATTGGGCCTGCGCCTGCCGCGTGCGAGCGGATCAGCGATCGTTGCAACTGCGCGCGGCGGTCCGGCGGGATGTGCCGGACGGCCAACGCGCCGAAGCCGGTGGAGATGCCGTACGTCGGGGTTTCCGCTCCGGCCAGGTCCTCGATGTGGACCCGCGCGGTCTCGACGGCGCCGCGCGCGGCCGAGGTCAGCTCGATCGGCGCGTCCTGCCGGGCGACGGCGAGCACGTCGGCGCGGCTCAGTGGGTCGAGCCCGAGTGCGATGGCGTCCTGCATGCTCCCATCACAACCGGCCCGGCCCGCTTCCGCGAGTGCTGTGGCGCCGATCGTGTCTGAGATCCCAGACTAGTAGGCGACGATCTGCGCGGACGCCGCCGGCAGGGTGCGCCAGCGGGCCTCGACGAACGCGGTCTGCGGGGAGTTGTGCGGGTTGACGATCACGTAGCCGTGCTGGAACGGCCGCCAGATCAGTTTGCCGGCGAACTGCAACTGGCACGCGGCCCTGCCGAGTTTGCGGGCGGCGTCGAAGTCGGGGGTCCAGATGTCGGTGCCGTTGTAGGTGGTGGACGCTGCGAACGTGCCGTAGCCCTGCCAGGCGAGCAGGTAGGAGCCGAGCGCGTAGTCGACCAGATCGGGATTGGCCGCGTAGGCGTGGAAGAAGCCTTGTTTGCGGGCGAACTGCGAGTCGAACAGCCGCTGCTCGGAGGGTAGCCACCAGCCGTTCTCGATGGTCGCGGCGGCGGGCGCGTTGCCGAGGCCCTGG
>DASYBO010000046.1:0-7610 GCA_036500685.1 Pseudonocardiaceae bacterium
CTGCGGTGAGGCGTAGAAGTTGATGCCCATCGCGGTCCACCGGGGACCCTGCTGCGCGAGGCGGTTCGCGAACGACGTCCAGTTGTGCGTGCTTTCCGCGGACCAGCCGAGTTCGGCCAGCGCGGGCAGCCTCGGGAACGCCATGTACTCGATGTTCGCGATGTTCAGCAGGGTTTCCGACCACAGCGGAGCTTCAACGCCGAGGACAGAGGAGCCGGTGACACCCTGCAAGTAGTTGCCGGGGTTCCAGTTGTAGGCGTCCTTGACCTCGGTGTAGCCGGCCCAGTTCTGGCCGAGCTTGGTGGCCGTCGTGTACTTCATGTCCATGTAGGCCTTGTTCGCGGGCGCCATGACGACCTTGTTGCCGCGCGCGGCCGCGGCGGCGGTGTTCGGGTCGCTGGTGGTGGTGCCCCAGAACTCGGCGACGACCGAGGTCGGTGGGTTGACGGCGGTGATGTCGTGCCAGCCCATCGCGGCCTTGCCGTACTTGCTGACGAGCGGTAGTTCCTGGCCCTCGAAGGTCTGGTAGTCGGACGCGCTGGTCGACTGCGCCTCGTCACCACCGATGTGGATGTACGGGCCGGGGGTGAGCGCGGCGAGTTGGCTGATCACGTTGTCCAGGAACGAGTAGGTGATCGGCTTGCTCACGCAGAACGAGCTGAACCCGACGTCGGTGCCAGTGTAGAGGGGCGGGGCGACGCCGTTGCAGTTGAGGTCGGCGTAGGAGGCCAGCGCGGCGTTGGTGTGTCCCGGGCCGTCGATCTCCGGCACGATCGTCACGTAGTGCGACTGCGCGTAGGCGACGATGGCCTCGTAGTCGGCCTGCGTGTAGTAGCCGCCCGCGCCGCCGCCGACCTCGGTGCTGCCGCCGACGGTGGTCAGGTTCGGCCAGCCGTTGATGACGATTCGCCAGCCCTGGTCGTCGGACAGGTGCAGGTGCAGGTAGTCGATCTTGTAGAGCGAGATCTCGTCGATGTACCGCTCGACCACGCTCACCGGGAAGAAGTGCCGCGACACGTCGAGCATGGCGCCGCGGTAGCTGAACCTCGGCTGGTCGGAGATGGTGCCGCCGGGCACGGTCCACGGGCCCGCTTGCCTCGTGCTGCCATCGGCTGCCGCCGGCAGCAGCTGCCGCAGGCTCTGCAGCCCGTCGAAAAGGCCCTCGGGCTGGTTGGCCGTGATGGTCACGCCCGATGTGTTCACGGCCAGCTGGTAACCCTCGGCGCCGAGGCTGGCGGGCCCGTTGAGCAGGAACGCGATGCCGCTGTCGGCGTGCGGGCCTCGGCGCGCAGTTGAGGTGACCACAGGCAGCGGGAAACCGGTGGTGCGCCGCAGTTCGGTGGCGAGCTGGTTGGCGATGCCCGTCGCGGCGGCCGAGCCGGACTGGGCGAAGACGACCGTCATCGCGGTCACGGTGTAGGGGGTCTTGGCCGAGGTCACCGAGACCGGCGCCGGGACGACGTCACCGATGCTCGGGATCTGCGGCAGTCCCTTGGCCGTTGCTGCCTGGCCGGAGGCGCTCAGGGCCACGGTCGCGGTGCCGGCCAGCGCGACGCCGGCGGCGAGTACCGCTAACCCGCGCAGCCGGGCTCTCACGGTTCGGTGCTGCATGAATGGTCCTTCCACGTCGGCTGAGCGATCTGTGGTTGCGCTTTGACCTGGTCTACTCGCCATTGGGCGTACGTGGTATAGACCACTCGGTGGAATGTGGACGAACGGGCCGCCGTGCCGCTTCGGTGGGCTCGGGTCGGTCCGATCATCGCTGATCTTGGGGGTCCATCGGCTGAACGCCGTTGTCGGTCGATTCGATAAGGTGGAGGCTGTCCGCACATGCCTTATGCCGCTCTCAAGCGACTGCGCAAACAGGGAGCAACTGGTCATCGACGAGGGTCAGCTGATCGCCGGTCACTACCGGCTACTGGAACAAATCGGCAGCGGGTCGATGGGCGTCGTGTGGCGGGCACGTGACGAGCGACTTGAGCGCATTGTCGGGATCAAGCAGCTGTTGCTACAACCCGGCCTCACCGAGGAGCAGAAGCAGGACGCGCGCCGCAGGGCCTTACGAGAGGCCCGGATCGCCGCCAAACTGCACCACGCGAACGCGATCGTCGTGTTCGACGTGGCCGAGCACGACGGTGACCCGTGCATCGTGATGGAATACCTTGCCGCACGCAGCCTCGCGGTCGTCCTCGGCGATCAGGGCAGCCTCTCGGTCGAGGAGGTCGCCGCGCTCGGTACGCAGATCGCGTCGGCGATCGCGGTCGCGCACGCCTCCGGGATCGTGCACAGGGACATCAAGCCGGGCAACATCCTGATCACGGACAGTGGCATCGCCAAGATCACCGACTTCGGCATCGCGCGCGCCGTCGGCGACGTGACCATCACCCAGACCGGCATGTTCGCCGGCACCCCGGCCTACCTCGCGCCCGAGGTGGCGCGCGGTTCCGATCCGACCTCGGCGTCGGACGTGTTCTCCTTCGGCGCGACGCTCTACGACGCGGTCGAGGGCGGTCCGCCGTTCCCGGAACGGCAGAACCAGCTGGCCCTGCTCCGTTTGGTCGCGGAGGGGGTCGTGCAGCCGCCTCGGCAGGCGGGCGCGCTGACCTCGCTGCTCATGGAACTGCTCCGCCCCGAACCGGCGGATCGACCGACGATGGCCCAGGCCAGCAGGCTGCTGGCCGAGTTGGCCGGTTCCAAACTGCCCGCGACCGTGCTAGCCGGCGTGCCGCGCAACCCGACCCGGCCCGACCTGGTGCCGGCCAAGCCGATCGAAGCGGAACCGGCAGCCGATGCCGCGCCGCAGCCGGTGCCGGTAGCCGCGCCGGTGGCCGCCGAACCGGCAGCCCCAGCGCCCGCGCTGCCTTCCGCCGCGTTCCTGCCCGGCGGCACCCAGCTCGTCGACCGGCCCAAGTCGCCCTCGGATGTGCGCAAGCGTGCGCTGCTGCTCGGCGCGGTGGTGTTGGTGCTGATCGTGGCCGGGGTGGGTATCTACCTGGCCAACCTCGGCGGCGGCCAGAACCAGACCGGCCAGAACGGCGGCTCGACCCAGACCTCCCAGCAGCAGGGCAACACCGGCAACGGTGGGACGAGCAACACCAACTCGAACTCGACTGGCACGACGACTCTGCCGCCTGCCGCGCAGTCCGTCGGCACCATCGGCTACTCGGCGGGCGCGAACTTCGCGGAGCACTTCTACACCACCGCGGCGACCGACCCGGCCTCCGCGTGGAACCAGCTCAGCCAGCGGGGGCAGTTCTACTACCAGAACAGCGAGCAGAAGTTCGCCCAGTACTGGAGCGCGCGCACGCCGATCTACGGCGGCCACATCGGCTCGGTGACCACCAACTCGGACGGGTCGTCGTTGAACGTGCCGATCCCGCTGACCTACGGCACCCCCGCGCAGAGCGCGACGGTGAACGTCAAGGTGGTCCAGCCGGCCGGCGGACAGTTGCTACTCGACAGCAACACCCTGCTGCCGAACACCACGCTGGACAATGGCAACAGCGGCGGCGCCAACAACCAGTGATCCCGGAGGGGAGGGCCGATGAGTGAACCGGTACTCACCGCTGATCCAGGCCTGCTGGGACCGGACTCGGTGACCTGGAACATGCACGCCGACCCGTCGATGTGGATCGCCGGGATCACCAGCCTCTACTTACAGGCGCTGCACCCACGCGCGGTCGCCGGGGTCGTGCAGAACTCGAACTTCCAGGAGGACCCGCTCGGCCGGCTGGCCCGCACCGCGAACTTCGTCGGCCTGAGTACGTACGGGCCCAAGGATCAGGTGGCCGAGGCGGCGGCCAAGGTGCGGTCGATCCACCGGTCGCTGCGGGGCAGGGACCAGGCGACCGGCGAGACCTTCCGCATCGACGACCCGGAACTGCTGCGCTGGGTGCACTGCGCCGAGGTGTCCTCGTTCCTGTCCGTGGTGCGGATGGGCGGATACCCGGTGACCGACGCCCAGGCCGACCGGTACCTGGACGAGCAGCGGCAGACCGCGACGCTGGTCGGACTGCACGCGGAGGACGTTCCGGGCAGCCGGGAACAGATGCGCGCGTACTTCGCGGACATGCGGCCTGCGCTTGCGCGGACCCCGGACAGCGACATCGTCTACCGCTTCCTGCACCGGCCGCCGCTGACGTTTCCGCTCGTGCTGGGCCGCCCCGTGTACACGACGCTGCTCGGGCACCTCGCCTATTCGCTGCTGCCGAGTTGGGGCATTGCCCTGCACGGCCGCGACCCGTACCCGCGCGAGGGCGCGATCGCACTGCTGCGGACGCTGCGCTCGGCCGCGTTCGGGGTGCCGCGCTGGCTGCGGTGGGGCAAGCCCGAGCCGTACGCGATCCAGGCGATCGCGCGACTCGGGCCCTCGGCGACGCCGTCGATGCGCCGTTTGCCCAAGATCTAATGGCCTGTTTGGGTCAGCGCGTCATGGCTTGGCCGAACTGAAGGTGATCATCGGCGGGCGGGGCGGGCCGTCCTTCGCCCCCGCGTTCCTGGTCACGCGCGGCTGCTCGGGCTGACTGAACGGGGACGCCATCGTGAGACGCTGCTGCTCCGAGGCCGGCTGCGCGGCGTCGGGTTGCGGCTCCGGTTCGGGAGCGGGTTCAGGCTTCGCCGCTGGGGCAGGCTCGGCCTTTGCCGCAGGGGCGGGTTGGGCCTTTGCGGCGGCAGTGGGTTGAGCTTTTGCCGCGGCGGGTCGGGACTTCGCTGCGGCGGGGGGCTGAGTTTTCGTCTTGGGCTCCGGCGTCGGTTCGGGAGTTGGCTGCGGTTTCGGCGCGGCAGTCTGCTTCGCGGCAGCGGTTTTGGCCGTCGTTTTCGCCGCGGTGGTTTTCGCCGCCGCGACCTTGGCCGGTTGTTGTGGTGCGGCTTTTCGTGTCGTGCGTGCGGGTTTCGTCGGGCGCTCTTCGATACCGTCGACGTCCATCGCCAACTGCGTCGCGGAAATGCGTGACTTGATCGCACTTCGCGGCGCCGGCAGATGCCGGGACGACTCGGCCGGGGCGGGCGCCGGTATGAGCCCTGGTTCTTCGTCGTCTTCGACCGGTGCGTCGGCGCGCTGCGGCGCGCTCGTTTCCGGCCGGGCCTTGCGAATGAACTCGGTCAGCGCCGTGCGCAGTTGCGTGGCGTGTTCGGCGGAGAGGTCGATCTCGTATTCGACACCGTCGAGCGCGAAGGAGACAGTCTCCGTCGCGGGCGCGCCGTCAATGTCGTCGACCCACTCGACCACGGTCTTGCTTGCCACGATTCCCCTTGTGGTTCTGGTGTGCCCGCGTGCTCTGGCTGCGCGACATCGCCCGACCAATGCGGGGATGTCTACGCAGGATACGAGAATGGTCCGACAATGCGTTAGCCGGCATCAGCGCGCGTAGTCGTGGAACCCCCGACCGCTCTTCTTGCCGAGCAGACCGGCGTCGACCATGCGCAGCAGCAGCGGCGGCGGCGAGAACAGCGGCTCCTTGAACTCCGCGTACATGCTCTCGGCGACCGCCTTGGTGGTGTCGAGGCCGATCAGGTCGGTGAGCGCGAGCGGACCCATCGGGTGCGCGCAGCCCAGCACCATGCCGTTGTCGATGTCCTCAGCCGACGCGAAGCCAGACTCGAACATCCGGATCGCGGAGAGCAGGTACGGGATGAGCAGCGCGTTCACCACGAATCCGGCCCGGTCCTGGGAGCGGACAACGGTCTTGCCGAGCGGACCGGTGACAAAGGACTCAGCGCGCAGCTGGGTTTGCTCGTCTGTCAGCAGCGACGGGATCAGCTCGACCAGTTTCAGCACCGGCACCGGGTTGAAGAAGTGGACGCCGATGACCTGTTGCGGGCGCCTGGTCGCCATCGCCAGCTTCATGATCGGGATCGACGAGGTGTTGGAGGCGAAGATCGCGTCGGCCGATTCGACCACCTTGTCCAGCGTGGCGAACACGTCCACCTTGGTCGGCTCGTGTTCGGCGACGGCCTCGATCACGATCTGCCGGTCGGCGAAGTCACCGAGATCGGTGGTGAACCGCAACCGCGCCAGGGCCGCGTCGCCGTCCGCCTCGGACAGCTTGCCGTTGCGCACACCGCGCTGGATCGACTTGGTGACCCGCGCCTGACCGGCGTCGGCCGCCTCCCGGTTGACCTCGTTGACCAGCACGTCGAGGCCGGCTCGCGCACAGACCTCGGCGATGCCGGAACCCATCAACCCGGCCCCGACCACCCCGACCCGACTGATCTCGCTCACGCCATCGCCCTTCTCTCACTCGTCTGCTTCCACCGCGACACTACTGCCCTCAGCTGGCCCGCAGGCGCGGATGCTCGGCAGCGGACGGGTCGATGGTGATCTGGCCGCTGTCCGAGTCGTAGTCGAACAGCTCCGCGTAGCGGCCCCAGTCGATCGCGGTGTCGAGTTGCTGCTGCGCGTCCGAGCTGGAGAAGCCGCGCCGGAGCAGGTCGAGGAAGAAGCCGTCGCGCAGGCTTCCGTCGGCGCTGGAGTTCAGCGCCCGCCAAATGGTGCGCACCAGCGGCGCGTGCTCGCGGGCCTGTTCGGCGAAGATCTCCTTGCTGTGCTGGATGTCGGCGGTGGTGAACTCCTTGCCGGTGTCGGTGAGCAGCAGGTCGCCTCCTTCGACCGAGAGCAGGTCGAGCATGACGGCGGCGTCGACGAGGGGGAGCAGGTCGTCGATCTCGAAGTTCAGTTCGGCCGCGATGTCCGGCAGGTCGACCCGGCCACCCCAGGCGTAGACGATCTCGACGAGGCCGGCGAGCCCACCGACCGACACCACCGGCAACGGCTTCGCGGTCGGTGTGGCCCGCGTGCCGGCGATCTCGGGCTCGTCGGAGACCCGGCCGGTGAGCAGGTCGTAGAGCTGGTCGACGAGCGCGGCGTAGGCGGGGGAGCGGCGGTCGCGCGGCCGGTCGAGGGTGACCGGCACCTCGGCGCGGATGCGGCCGGGGTTGGCGCCGAGCACGATGACCCGGTCGGCCAGCTGCACGGCCTCCTCGATGTTGTGCGTGACGATGCAGATCCCCTTGGTCGGGAACTGTCCGCCGGACCACAGCGACATCAGCTCGGTGCGCAGATTCTCCGCGGTGAGCACGTCGAGAGCGGAGAACGGCTCGTCCATCAGCAGCAGGTCCGGTTCGAGCACGATGGCCCGCGCGAACCCGACGCGCTGGCGCATGCCGCCGGAAAGTTCCTTGGGGTAGGCCGATTCGAAGCCGTCAAGGCCGATCAGATCGATGGCGTGCTCGGCCAGTTCGCGCCGCTTGGCCGGGGCGACGCCGCGCGCGGCAAGGCCGAGTTCGACGTTGTCCTGCACGGTCAGCCACGGCATCAGCGCGAAGGTCTGGAACACCATGGCCACACCGGGATTGGCGCCGTTGAGTTCGGTGCCCCGATAGCTGACCGTGCCGGTGGTGGGCGCGATCAGGCCGGCGATGGTGCGCAGCAGCGTCGACTTGCCCGACCCGGACCGGCCAAGCAGTGCAACGATCTCACCGGAACGCAGCTGGAGGTCGATGCCGTCCAGGACGCGCAGCTCGTCGCCCTCGGACCCGGTGAAGCTCTTGGACAGTCCGGAAACCTCGACGATCACGTCGGTGTTGGTCATGAGAATCCCTCCTTAGTA
>DASYBO010000047.1:0-1898 GCA_036500685.1 Pseudonocardiaceae bacterium
AACTTCCTGCGGATGACCTTCGGGCTGCCGACCGAGCCGTACGAAGCCGACCCGGTGGTCGCGAAGGCGCTTGACCTGCTGTTCGTGTTGCACGCCGACCACGAGCAGAACTGCTCGACGTCCACCGTCCGGCTGGTCGGCTCCTCCGAGGCGAACCTGTTCGCGAGCATCTCGGCGGGCATCAACGCGCTGTTCGGGCCGCTGCACGGCGGCGCCAACGCGGCCGTGCTCGAAATGCTCGAGGACATCAAGAACCACGGCGGCAACGTGAACGAGTACGTCACGAGGGTGAAAAACAAGCAGGCCGGCGTGCGGCTCATGGGCTTCGGCCACCGCGTCTACAAGAACTACGACCCGCGCGCCAAGATCGTCAAGGCCACGGCCGACGAGATCCTCGCCAAGCTCGGCAATGACGACCACCTGCTGGACATCGCCAAGGAGCTCGAGGAACTGGCGCTGTCCGACGAGTACTTCATCTCGCGCAAGCTCTATCCGAACGTCGACTTCTACACCGGGCTGATCTACCGCGCGATGGGCTTCCCGACCCGGATGTTCACCGTGCTCTTCGCGCTCGGCCGGCTACCCGGCTGGATCGCGCACTGGCAGGAGATGATGAAGGACCCGGCCACCAAGATCGGCCGGCCGCGCCAGGTCTACATCGGCCCGTCCGAGCGCGATTACGTCGACATCGAGAAGCGCTAACCGCGACGTAACGCCGTGACGGAAGAGCCGACGGCGGCTGCCGAGGATCTGTCGGCTCCGGCGACCACCACCAGTCCCTGGGACAACCCGCGGCTGCCCTGGTCCGGCAAGCCACAGCGGGCGGATGTCCTGTGCTGGGCGGGCATCACGCTCAGCGGCCTGTACTACCTGCTGCTACTGCCGTTCCGCGCCAGCCTGGTCGGCACGCACCCGGTCTTGCTCGAGGTGCTGAACGGGTCCACCGAGGCGATCGTGTCCGGCGCCGCGTTCGCCCGGGTCGGGCACGGCTCGCTGGCCGTGGTTTTGCTCGCCGCGATCCCAGGCCTGATGAAGTTTGACCTGCTCTACTGGTGGGCGGGCAGGTTGTGGGGCGAGCGGATCATCTTGCTGCTTTCCGGGCGGCGCAAGCACGGCCCGAAGTACATCGCGCGGGTCCACCGCTGGGGTCGCTGGTTCACCTGGCCGGTCGTCGTGGTCGCGCCATTCCTGCCGCTGCCGAACGCCATCGCGTACGTAGTGGCAGGCTGGGCGGGGATGAGCGTGGTGACATTCCTGATCCTCGACCTGATCAGCACGCTGCTGTGGGCTGGCATGCTGGCCGGCCTCGGGTACGCGCTCGGCCACCACGCGGTCGTGGTGGCGCAGGCGATCTCGCGTTATGGGCTTTGGGTCTCAATCGCGCTAGTCGTGGTTGTGGTAGCGGCACAGATACGAGGTGCCCGGTCCCAGCGTTAGCTGCACGTTACAAACGAACGTGCATTTGGCCTTGCATCTGCATGGTTGTCTCGGGCAAGATGAGTGCTGCGTCAATCACTCGGATGACGCTGGACGCTCCTCGGGGTCGCGCGATGAGCTTGGACCAACTGGCACAGCTACCCACCCGGACTCGGGTCGATCCTGCTGCCCGCAGACCGCTGGACCTGTCCGCACGGATGGACAACGGGTCCGGGCGTCCTCGCGTGGTGCGGATGCCGGCCGACTGGTGGGACTCGCCGTCGGCCGTCGGATGCCCGCTCAGCCGCGGGCCGCAGGCCGCGCGCGCGGCGCGCCGCCTTACCCGGAACACGCTGCGCGACTGGGGCCTGTGGTCGCTGGCCGAGGACGCGGAGACCATCGTCGGGGAGTTCGTCGCCAACGCCGTCACGCACGCCGCGGCCGCGGTTCCGGACCGCAAGCAAGCGGCGGAGAACCTGGGC
>DASYBO010000048.1:0-11350 GCA_036500685.1 Pseudonocardiaceae bacterium
CTGTGAACTCGAACGGACATGAATCCTCCGCGCCCGGCAACCTCGGGTTCAATCAAATTGAGCTGCACAGGATCGATAAGCGACAGGCGGACATCAAGGAAGAAAAGGATGGCGCACTTGTGGCAACCGTTCACGAAAAAGTTTCGAACGATGGCGCCGAATTGACCAGCACGACCGCGAGTCCCGGCCACACCGATCAGGTCACCGTCTGGATGCGGAGCGGAGGTGCCCGAACGGCCAAAGACCTGTTCGCCGGCGACTGGACAGAAGACCTCAGGCTTGGCCCCCTGCGCCATCTTGATCTGTAGGTCCGTCGCGTTGACAAGGTATTCGCTGGTGACGCCGAACCGGCCGCTGGCGATCTGCTTGATCGCCGAGCGCCGTTCCGGGTCGTAGAGCCGGTCGGTGTCCTCGCCGCCCTCCCCGGTGTTCGACCGCGCGTTGATCCGGTTCATGGCGATGGCAAGGGTTTCGTGGGCCTCGGCCGAGATCGAGCCGTAGGACATGGCGCCGGTGTTGAACCTGGCCAGGATCGACTCGATCGGCTCGACCTCGTCGATCGGCACCGGAGTGCGGCCGTTGGTCTTGAACGAGAACAGCCCGCGCAGCTCGCCGCCCTTGCGGGCAAGGCGTTCCACCTCGTCGGTGTACTGCTTGTAGACGTGCTCCTGCTTGGTCTTGGTGGCGTGCTGCAACAGGAAGACGGTTTCCGGGGTGAACAGGTGCAGTTCGCCCTCTCGCCGGTAGGCGTACTCGCCACCGACGTCGAGGCGCTGGTGCACCCGGTCGGTCGGATTGTCCGGGTAGGCCCGGCGGTGCCGCTGCGCGGCCTCCTCGGCCAGCACGTCGAGGCCGACGCCGCCGAGCTTGGAGCAGGTGCCGGTGAAGTACTCGTCGAGCAGGCTCTGCGACAGCCCGAGCGACTCGAAGACCTGCGCCGCGGTGTACGCGCCGACCGTCGAGATGCCCATCTTGGACATGATCTTCAGAACGCCCTTGACCAACGCCTGGACGTAGTTGCGCACGGCGACGCGCGGCCCCGTGTTGGCAATGGCGCCGTGTGCGACCAGGTCCTCGATGGTCTCGAAGGCCAGGTAGGGATTCACCGCCGCGGCGCCATATCCGAGCAACAGCGCGATGTGGTGCACCTCGCGCGCGTCACCGGTCTCCACGACCAGCGCGGCGCGCAGCCGGTCCTTGGTGCGGACCAGATGATGGTGCACGGAGGAAACCAGCAGCAGCGACGGAATCGGCGCAAGCCGGTGATCGGAATCGCGGTCGGACAACACAAGCGTGCGCGCACCGGCCGCGATCGCCTCGGACGCCTCGCGGCGGACCCGCTCGATCGCCGCCGCAAGCGCCTCCCCGCCGCCGTCCGCCTCGTAGAGTCCGGAAAGGACGGTGCAGCTGAAGCCGGGCAGATCACCGTCGTCGTTGACGTGGATGAGCTTGGCCAGCTCGTCGTTGTCGATGACCGGGTAGCGCAGCTGGATGTGCCGGCAGGAGGCCGGACCCGGTTCGAGCAGGTTCTGCTCTGGGCCCATGATCCGCGCGACCGAGGTGACGATCTCCTCGCGGATCGCGTCCAGCGGCGGGTTGGTCACCTGCGCGAAATTCTGCTTGAAGTACTCGTAGAGCAGCCGGGATCGCTGCGACAGCACGGCGGGCGGGGTGTCCGACCCCATCGAGCCGATCGGCTCAGCGCCCTTCTCGGCCATCGGCGTGAGCAGGATGCGCAGCTCCTCCTCGGTGTAGCCGAAGGTGAGCTGGCGGCGCAGCACGGATTCGTGCGTCTGCACAACGTGTTCGCGCTCGGGCAGGTCGTCCAGTTGCAACAGGCCCGCGTGCAGCCACTGGTCGTAGGGCCGCTTGTTGGACAGTGCGCCCTTGAGCTCGTCGTCGGAGACGATCCGGCCCCGGTCGGTGTCCACAAGGAACATTCGGCCCGGCTGCAATCGGCCCTTGGCCACGACCTGCTCCGGCGGCACGTCGAGCACACCGGACTCGCTGGCCAGCACGACGCGGTCATCGGCGGTGCGCCACCATCGGGCCGGGCGAAGGCCGTTGCGGTCCAGCACCGCGCCGAGCACGGTGCCGTCGGTGAAGGTGACGCAGGCCGGACCGTCCCACGGCTCCATCAGGCTGGCGTGGAACTGGTAGAACGCGCGGCGCTGCGAGTCCATGGTGGTGTGGTTCTCCCACGCCTCCGGGATCATCATCATCACCGCGTGCGGCAGGCTGCGCCCGCCGAGGTGCAGCAGTTCCAGCACCTCGTCGAAGGACGCGGAATCGGACGCCTCACCGTCCACGATCGGGAACAGGCGGGTCAGGTCGCCAGGGATCAGGTCCGATTCGAGCAGCGCCTCACGGGCGCGCATCCGGTTGCGGTTACCGCGAATCGTGTTGATCTCGCCGTTGTGCGCGACATACCGGTAAGGGTGCGCGAGCGGCCACGACGGGAAGGTGTTGGTGGAGAACCGGCTGTGCACCAACGCGATCGCGCTGACCAGCCGGGAGTCGGTGAGATCGGTGAAGAACGCCGGCAGCTGGCCGGTGGTGAGCATTCCCTTGTACACCAGGGTCCGCGCGGACAGCGAGGTGAAGTAGGTGCCGCAGCCCGCGACGACGCTCTCCCGCTCGGCCCGCTTGCGCAGCGCGAAGGTCAGCCGGTCCAGCGCGACACCGGCCTCGCCGTTGGCGGTCACGAACAGCATGGCGAAGTGCGGCATGACCGACCGCGCGGTGGGTCCGACGCCTGCCTTGTCGACGGCGATCGGCACCTGGCGCCAGCCAAGCACGCGCAGGCTTTCCTCTTCGGCGATGCGGCCGATCAGCTCAACGGCGGCCGCGCGTTCGTCGGCGTCGGAGGGCAGGAAGGCGATGCCCGCGGCGTAGCGGTGCTGGCCGCCCTGGTCCGGTTCGGGCAGTTCGAAGTCGACCGTCTCGCGCAGCAGTGCGTCCGGCAGCTGTACCAGGATCCCGGCGCCATCACCGCTGGTCGGCTCGGCCCCCGCAGCGCCACGGTGTTCCAGGTTGGCCAGCGCGGTCAGCGCGTCGGCCACGATGCCGTGCGAACGTCGGCCCTGGATGTCGGCGACCATGGCGACACCGCAGGCATCCCGCTCGGTGTTCGGGTCGTAGAGACCCTGTCGGGCAGGGAAAGCCGAGAACAGCTGGTTGGCACTGATGGGGGCTGCTTCACCGGTGGTGGGACCCTTGGCTGGGGTCGGAGAAGGCACAGCTGGACCTCCTTCGTCGTCCTCGCGGTCTGGTCAAGGCACACTTGCAACTTGCGCGCGCGGGGCGACGATGGCCCGCATTATTGACGTGACTCTAACAGTCACGAAACATTCGTACACCCACGAAATCGTGATCGTGGCCATCAGCGGATAACGACTTGGACATCGACAGCGATACCCACACCACGGGCCAATAAACACTTCGTCTTGCTAAGTATAGAAGATGCCCGGTTCGTCCGCTCGGCTCTCGCGGTCGCCGATGGTAACGTCCCCACTCGCCGGATCACCCGTGTGACCGGCCGCGCGAACCGCCGAAAGACCTCGTTGACCTGCGTCTTCGTCGTTCTCGGCCGCGAGGGGAAGTCCGGTGCGAATCCGGCGCTGTGCCGCAACTGTGATGGCCCGCGAGGGCCGAGCCAGGTCACCTCAACGCGCGTGAGCTGACCGCTACCGACCCAGTGGCGGCGTAGCCCGAGGACCTCGGCCACGCCTACACCACGGGCGTCGGTCGACCCCGTGAGGACCCTCATGTCACGCCTTCTCCCGAAACGCGGTTTCCGTGCCGTTATCGGGCTGTTCACCCTGGTCGGCACTGTTGCGGTGGCCGGCTGCGCGAGTCATGCCCCTGCTGCGCCGGCGAGCACCGGTTCCAACGCTGGGTCGGCGTTCCCGGTGACGGTAGCCGCGCCTGGTGGTAACACGCCAGTGACCATCGCCACTGAACCGAAACGCATCGTTTCCCTTGACGCCTCCGACACCCAGATCCTGTTCCGGATCGGCGCGGGCAAGCAGGTCGTCGCGGTCGACAAGGATTCGGACTATCCGGGCGCACCGCGCACCTCGATCGACGCGACCAACCCGAACATCGAGGCGATCGCGGGCTACAACCCCGACCTCGTGGTCACCGCCTACGACAACAACAACGTCGTGAGTGGACTCAAGAAGCTGAAGATCCCGGTACTGCTGGCGAATCCGTCCAACAACGTCAGCGACGCGTACACACTGTGGTCGGACCTCGGGAAGGCCACCGGCCATCAGTCCGAAGCGGACACTCTGGTCACCAGGACTCGACAGGACATCGCCGCGACCGTGGCCAAGGCGCCCAAGTCGGCTCAGCCGCTGAGCTACTACTACGAACTCGACCAGACCTACTACACCGCGACCGCGCACACGTTCATCGGCAGCCTGCTCGGCCAGTTCCACCTCACCAACATCGGCGACCCGGCCGACTCGGCGAGCGCGGCCGGGTTTCCGCAGCTGTCCCAGGAAGCCATCATCAAGGCCAACCCCGCCGTCATCTTCCTTGCCGACGGCCAGTGCTGCGGCCAGAACCTGAGCACGGTCGCGATGCGGCCCGGTTGGGCCACGATCAGCGCGGTGCAGCGCGGCAACGTGTTCGTGCTCAACGACGACCAGGCATCCGAATGGGGCCCGAACATCGACGCGCTCATGCAGACCGTGGCCGCCGATCTGACCAAGGCCAGCAAGTAAACGTGCCCACACTGGTGCGGTTGCGGCCGACCCGATTGCGGCCACTCGCGGTGGCAGCCGCGATCGCGGTGCTGCTCGGCGTGATGCTTGGCTCGATCCTGCTCGGCGCGATCGACCTGGGTGCGGGCCGGGTCCTCGGCGAAATCCTGGCCGAACTGACCGGCGGCCGATCCCCGCTCTCCGCACGGGAATCCGCGATCCTCTGGGAACTACGCGTGCCCCGCGTCGTACTCGGTGGCTTGGTCGGGGCAGCGCTGGCCACCTCCGGCGCGGCCTACCAGGGCGTGTTCCACAACCCGCTGGCCGACCCGTACCTGCT
This sequence comes from Pseudonocardiaceae bacterium, assembly GCA_036500685.1. Classification (GTDB taxonomy): domain Bacteria; phylum Actinomycetota; class Actinomycetes; order Mycobacteriales; family Pseudonocardiaceae; genus CAJCJE01. The sequence continues at coordinate 5,050 of DASYBO010000048.1, forward strand.
CGGCGCCGCGGCCGGTGCCGGCATGGCCGCGACGATCGTGATCGTCTTCGACCCCGGCGCCGGTTCGGGCATCGCGGGCCCGGTGCCGGTCGCGGCATTCGCCGGTGCGCTCGGGGGGATCGGCCTCACCTGGTTGCTCGGCCGATCCTCCGGCACCGCGACCTTGGTGCTCGCCGGGGTCGCGGTAGCCGCGTTCTTGACAGCAATCCAGACGTTCCTGCAACAACAGAACACGGACACGTTGCAACGGGTCTACGCCTGGACCCTCGGCGGCCTGAACACGGCGGGCTGGCAGGCCGTCCTGCTCTGCCTGCCCTACATCGGCATCGGCGCGATCGTGCTCTGCTTCAGCGGTCGGCTGCTCGACGTGTTGGCGCTGGGCGACGACGAAGCGCAGTCGCTCGGCATCCGCCCGGTCCGGGTTCGCCTCGTTGTGTTGTGCGCGGCGTCGCTCGCCACGGCAGGCGCGGTCGCGGTCAGTGGGCTGATCGGGTTCGTCGGCATCGTCGTCCCGCACCTGGTGCGGATGCTGTTCGGCGGCAGCTACCGGGTCGTCGTGCCGATGTCGCTGATCGGCGGGGCGATCTTCCTGATCGCGGCCGACGTCGTGGCGAGGACGGTCTTGGCACCGGCCGAACTGCCCATCGGGGTGGTCACCGCGTTCACCGGCGGCCCGTTCTTCCTCGTCATCCTGCACACGACACGAAACAGGTCGCGATGAGTTCCCTCCGACTGCGCGGCGTAGGCGCGGGCTACCAGGGCAAACAGGTCGTCGCAGGAGTCGACATCCAGGTCCCGGCCGGTTCATGGCTGGCGATCATCGGACCCAACGGCGCCGGCAAATCGACCCTCCTCAAAGCCGTGGCCGGACTCGTCGAACGCACCGGCCGGATCGAGATCGGCGAACGCGACGCCGAACGGATGACCCACCGCGAACGCGCCCGCGCCATCGGCTACGCCCCGCAGAACCCCATCCTCCCCCAGGAACTGACCGTCACCGACTACGTCCTGCTCGGCCGCACCCCGCACCTGCGCGCATTGGCCCGCGAGAGCGCGGCCGACCTCGGCATCGTCGCGGATGTGTTGGGCCGCCTGGATTTGCGCGACCTGGCCGACCGCAGGCTGCACGCCGTATCTGGCGGCGAACGGCAACGCGCCGTGCTGGCCCGCACCCTCGCCCAACAAGCCGGCCTGCTCCTGCTCGACGAACCCACCACCGGCCTGGACATCGGCCACGCGCAAGCACTGCTCGAACTGATCGACCGCCTGCGCAAAGCCGACGGCACCACCGTCGTCTCCACGTTGCACGACCTCACCCTGGCCGGCCAGTACGCGGATCAGCTGCTGCTCGTCCACCACGGCGAGGTCGTCGCGGCAGGCGCGCCGGCCGACGTGCTCACCGTAGAACGACTCGACCGCTTCTACGGCGCCGACGTGGAGGTGTTGCACACCAGCGACGGCAACCCCGTCGTCGCCCCGCGCCGTCAGACTTCGACCGGCTCCTCCGGCTCCGGTGATTCCACAGTGGACGGTTCCGCCGGTTCCTCGCGCTGACCACGTTTACGCGCCCGCACGAAGTAGATCACCGCCCCCACGAACAACAACGCCATCACCCACACGTTGATCCGCACGTAGAACAGGTGCGTCGCCGGATCGGTGCGCAACAACTCGATCCAGAACCGCCCGAACGCATACCCAGCAACGTAGAGCGCGAACGCCCGCCCATGCCCCAACCGCAGCCGGCGATCAGCCACGATCACCGCCAACGCCAGCAACAGATCCCAGATCAGCTCATAGAGAAAGGCCGGCTGCACGATCTGCGGGTTCGCGTGGCTCAACGCCACCCCGTTCAGGTTGTCCAGCGCGCCGGTACGCGGATCGACCCGACTGAAGATCGCCAACCCCCACGGCAAACTCGTCGCGCCGCCGTACAACTCCTGGTTGAAGTAGTTGCCGATCCGCCCGATCGCCTGCCCCACCAGGATTGCCGGCGCCAACGCGTCGGCGACGAACGGCAACGGCACCCCACGCTGCCGGCAGGCGATCCACGCACCCAACCCGCCCAGCGCGATCGCCCCTGGAATGCCGAGCCCGCCGTCCCAGATCGCCAGCGCCTGCAACGGATTCGCGCCGCGCCCGAAATACCGCCAAGCGTCCGTGGCCACGTGATAGAGCCGCGCGCCGACCAACCCGAACGGCACCGCCCACACCGCGACATCGGTCACCACCCCGGACTCCCCGCCGCGCGCCCGATACCGCAGGCTCCCCAGCCAGATCGCCACGATGATGCCGACCACGATGCACACCGCATGGGCCTGGATCGGAATCGGGCCGAGATGCCACACCCCCTGGTCAGGGCTGGGTATGTAGCTATGTACGAGGCTGCCGGTCGCCATCACGCTGCCCACCGTAACGGTCTGGCGGCAGCCCCGGTCAGCTACCTTGGCCGGCCCAGGTCCAGCGTCATCGGAAACGGTCTGTTCACTGTCAGCACTCCGGCCGCGCTGCTCGCAATGTCGCGATATCCCTCACCGTCAAGTTCCAGCAACCGCGAGGCGGGAACATCACCGTTGGGATCCACGAACATCAGGAACGGGATCCTGGCCTCGCCATACAATTGCCGCTTCAACGCGAGGTCGAACACCCGAGTCGACGGCGAATGTATCTCAAGTGCCAGCAGGACATCAGACCCCTTGTAGTACACGGCATCCACGCCTGGCGCATTCAACACCACGAGGTCAGGGATCAGCAGTCGCTCGTTGTTCAGCACGACGTTCACCCCAGGCAGGAACTCGTACGCCGACGGGACCACAGTCGCAAACGCGAACTGGAGTTGCTGCAGCACACGCTGGTGCTTGGAGGTGGGGGCCGGGCTCACGACGACCAACCCGTCGACCAGCTCGATCCGATTCCCCTGGTCCTCAGGAAGCGCGAGTAGGTCGTCGACCGTCCATTCCTCGGGATGCGGTAGGAAGCTTTCGGCAGGCTGTGCTGACATCGTGGATCACCTCCGAGAATCGCCCGGCTGCGTCCAGTCTGACACGTTGAACCAGGTCTGGTCGGGTGCATGCCTGCGACAGTGTCGGCGGGCACCGACAAAACCTGATCTTCGATTGAGTACCTGAACGATCTTCACCCGAACGAGAACGCTACTGTTACTGGCGAACGCCCCAGTGTCGCCTCTGCTTGCATGCGGCCTGGGGCTCCTTTATGCCGGGGCCCCGATCAGCCGACCGGCGCGGCCGTCGCTCGCACGCCTTCGGCCAGTTCCGCCGTGAGGGTGGTCAGGGCGGGGACGCCGTCGTCGAGTTCGCTGACGAATGCGGAGCCGACGATGACGACGTCGGCGAACGAGGCGACTTCGGCGGCTTGTGCGCCGGAGCGGACGCCGAGACCGACGCCGACGGCCAGGTCGCTGGTGTGTTCGCGGATGCGGCCGACCAGGGTGGGCGCGGCGCTGCTGACCGCGTCGCGGGCGCCGGTGACGCCCATGACCGAGGTCGCGTAGACGAATCCGCTGCTCACGGCGAGGGTGCTGATGATCCGTTCCTCGGTTGACGAGGGCGCGAGCAGGAAGATCCGATCGAGGCCGTGCTGGTCGGACGCGGCCAGCCATTCGTCGGCCTCGTCGGGGACCAGGTCGGGGGTGATGATGCCGAGGCCGCCGGCCGCCGCGAGGTCGCGGGCGAAGCGGTCGACGCCGTAGGCGTAAACCGGGTTCCAGTAGGTCATCACGACCGCGCGGCCGCCGCGCGAGGAGACCGATTCGACGATGCCGAACAGGTCTCGCAGCCGGAAGCCGTTGGCCAGCGCGGCACCCGAGGCGGCCTGGATGGTCGGGCCGTCGAGCACCGGGTCGGAGAACGGGACGCCGACCTCGACCAGGTCGGCGCCGCCGTCGACGAGCGCGGCGAACGCGTCCCGTGAGCCGGCGACGTTGGGGTAACCGGCCGGCAGGTAACCGGCGAGCGCGGCGCGACCCTCTGCCCTGGTGCCGGCGAGGAAATCGGAGAGGGGACTCATGCGGTCGGGTCCTTCCGATGCGTGTGCGTCGCGGCGTCCGGGCTGTTCAGGTTGAACCAGGTGGTCGCGGTGTCCATGTCCTTGTCACCGCGCCCGGAGAGGCTGACCACGATCAGTCCCTCCGGTCCGAGCTCCTCGCCGAGCCGGATGGCGCCGGCCAGCGCGTGCGAGGACTCGATGGCCGGGATGATGCCCTCGGTCCGCGACAGCAGCGCGAACGCGTCCATGGCCTCGGCGTCGGTGATCGACCGGTACTCGGCCCTGCCGCTGTCCTTGAGCTGCGAATGTTCCGGCCCGACGCCCGGGTAGTCCAGGCCGGCCGAGATCGAGTAGGCCTCGACGATCTGGCCGTCCTCGTCCTGCAGCAGGTAGGACCGCGACCCGTGCAGCAGGCCGGGGGTGCCCTCGCCGAGCGAAGCGCCGTGTTCGCCGGTTTCGATGCCCTTGCCGCCCGGCTCGAACCCGTAGAGCTTGACCGACGGGTCGTCGATGAACCCGTAGAAGATGCCGATCGCGTTCGACCCGCCGCCGACGCAGGCCGCGACCGCGTCCGGCAGCCGCCCGGCCTGATCGAGGATCTGGGCGCGGGCCTCCATGCCGATGATGCGGTGGAAGTTGCGCACGATCAGCGGGAACGGGTGCGCGCCCGCTGCCGTGCCGAGCAGGTAGTGCGTGGTGTCCACATTGGTCACCCAGTCGCGCAGCGCCTCGTTGATGGCGTCCTTGAGCGTCCGCGAACCAGTCTTGACCGGGATGACCTCGGCGCCGAGCAGCCGCATCCTGGCCACGTTGAGGGCCTGCCGCTCGGTGTCGACCTCGCCCATGTAGATGGTGCAGTCCATGCCCATCAGCGCGGCGATGGTCGCGGTGGCGACGCCGTGCTGGCCGGCACCGGTCTCGGCGATGAGCCGGGTCTTGCCCATCCGCTTGGTGAGCAGGCCCTGACCCAGCACGTTGTTGATCTTGTGAGAGCCGGTGTGGTTGAGATCCTCCCGCTTGAGAAAGATCCGCGCGCCGCCCGCGTGCTCGCCGAACCGCTTGGCTTCGGTGAGCAGTGACGGGCGACCCGCGTAGTCGCGCAGCAGGCGGTTGAACTCGGCCAGGAACTCCGGGTCGATGCGCGCCTTGTCGTACTCGGCCGACAACTCGTCCAGCGCGGCGATCAGGGCCTCCGGCATGAACCGGCCGCCGAAGGCCCCGTAGTAGCCGCGCTGGTCCGGGTCGTGTTCGTCCGGGTGGTGGGCGTGCGCCTGCTGCTCTTCAGTCATCGTGTCGGCCTCGGACAGGCAGGGTGCGATCCGGCGGTGACCAGTTGCACCACAGCGGTCTTGGGGTCACCGCTGGTGACCAAGCCCTCACCGACGAGCACCGCGTCCGCGCCGTAGCCGGCGTAGGTCATCAGGTCGGCCGGGCCGCGCACACCCGACTCGGCGATCTTCAACGTCTCGAACGGCAGCCCAGGGGCCAGCCGGCCGAACACTTCCCGGTCCACCTCAAGGGTTTGCAGGTTGCGCGCGTTGATGCCGATCACGCTCGCCCCTGCCTCAAGGGCCCGGTCCGCCTCCTCGGCGGTGTGTACCTCGACCAGCGCGGTCATGCCCAGCGACTCGACCCGGTCCAGCAGCGCGACGAGCGCGTTCTGCTCCAGTGCCGCGACGATCAGCAGGACGAGGTCGGCGCCGTGCAGCCGGGCCTCGTGTACCTGGTACGGACTGACCACGAAGTCCTTGCGCAGCAGCGGAACCGAGGGCACCGCGGCCCGCACGGCGTCGAGATCGGCGAGGGATCCGCCGAATCGGCGCTGTTCGGTGAGCACGCTGATCACCCGGGCGCCCGCGTCCGCGTAGTCCTTGGCCAGCACCGCGGGTTCCGGAATTTCGGCCAGGTCCCCTTTTGACGGGCTGCGCCGCTTGACTTCGGCGATGACGCCAACACCCTGGGCGCGCAGCGCCGTCGGCACGTCGATGGCAGGCGCGGCCTTGGCGGCGCGCTCCTTCAGTTCGTCGAACGGCAGCGCCGCCTCGCGAACCGCGAGGTCTTCGCGCACTCCTTCGATGATCGACTCGAGAACATTCACGGCATCACCCGCGAAGCGTGTGGAACGCGACTCACGGCACTTCCCCTTCCCGCCAAAAAGATGCTAACCCCGCGCAACGAAGAGATTCGGTTCGGGGTCACCCCACGTTCAGCAACGGGGAGCGTGGCATTAGTCCCGGGCGGTCGGGTCCTCCCCCTCCGACAGTGCCAGCCACAGCTCGTCGTCGGGGTCGCGCTTACG
>DASYBO010000049.1:0-52200 GCA_036500685.1 Pseudonocardiaceae bacterium
GCGAACAGGCCGAACGCGACCAGCAGCACGCCGAACGGGAGCGGGTGCGGGTCGGTGAGCAGCACGGTCCAGGTGAGCACGGCGGCGACCAGCGCGGCGACCACGATCGGCATCCGCGTCTCGCGTCGTCTGCTGGTCACCGTGCCGAGAATCGGGTTGGCGACCATGCCGACGATGACCAGCGCCGCGATCACGTCGCCTGCTTGCAGGTCGGACAGGTGCTGGGTGTTCACCAGGTACGGGTAGCCCCACAGCAGGCCGAGGGTGGTCGGGCTGACCATGGTGGCGAAGTGCGTCCAGAAGCCGAGCCTGGTCCCTGGCACGCGCCACGCCGTGCGCACGCCGCGCAGCACGTCCCGCAGGCCGATCGGCGCGATCGGTGCCGGGCCACTGGTCACCTGCTGCGGCTTGACTCGCAAGCCGACCGCGACCACCGCGGCATAGCCCGCGCTGAGCAGGCCGGCCACCGCGAACGTCTTGGTCCAGCCGGCCGCACCCAGCAGCAGGGTCAGCGGCACGGTGGCCGCGAGGTTGCCGAACCCGCCGAGCATCGAGGACAGCGCGACCACCATTGGGTAGTTGCGGGCCGGGAACTTGGCCGCCGCGACGCGCAGCACGCTCACCCAGGTCATCGCGTCACCGACGCCGAGGACGGCCCTGGCGACGAGCGCGAGTGGATAGCTGTGCGCGAGGCCGAACGCGGCCTCGCCGATGCCGAGCAGCAGCGCCGCGCAGGTCAGCGTGAAGCGCGCGCCGAAGCGGTCGACGAGCAGTCCGGTCGGGATCTGCATGCTCGCGTAGACCCCGACCTGAAGGACGGTGAACGTGGACAGGGCGGCCGGGCCGACGCCGAAACGGTGCGCGGCTTCCAGTCCGGCGACGCCGAGGGTGCTGCGGTGGAAGACCGCGGCGATGTAGACGACGATGGCGATGGCCCAGGCGAGCCAGGCCGAGCGGTTCATACGAGTGGTCGGTGCGACCGACACGGGCGTTCCTTCGCGAAGCAGTTTCAATCCCCGACATGGCAACCGGATCGCGGTGCCACTCATTCCATCGCAATGGCACAACCGGACGTAACGGTTTGGCATCGTGGGTTGCGCCACAACGGATGTCAGTGCACGCCCTCGACGGCCCACCGACCGGACGCGGTGCGCAACAGCACGGCGACCAACCGCAGCACCATGAACGCGGCCAGCCCGCTCCACACCCCGACCAGACCCCAGTGCAGGGCAAGGGAAATCCACACCAGCGGCAGGAAGCCGATGACCGCGCAGAGCAGCGTCGCGGTGCGCAGGAAGGCGGCGTCGCCCGCGCCCAGCAGCACGCCGTCCAACGCGAACACCACGCCGGCGATCGGTTGCAGCCCGACGAAGAACCACCAGGCATGCGGAATCTGGCTCAGTACAGCCGAATCCGAGGTGAACAGCCGAGGAAGAATGCCGGCCAGCGCGGCGAAGAGCAGCCCGGTGAGCAACCCGAACCACAGCCCGTACCGGCCGACCCGCCGCGCCAGCCCACGCGCCTCGTCGACCTCGCCACCGCCGAGCGCCGCGCCGATCAGCGACTGCGCCGCGATGGCCAGCGAGTCGAGCACCAGCGACAGGAACGTCCACAGTTGCAGCACGATCTGGTGCGCGCCGACCGCTGCGGCGGACGTGCGCGCGGCAATGGCGGCGGCCGAAACGAAACAGGCCTGGAACGCGAGGCTGCGCAGCACCAGATCCCGACCGAGACCCAACTGAGCCCGGATCTGGCGCGGATTCGGCCGCAGCGACACCGCGTTCACCCTGCGCTCGTGCAGCAACGCCCGCAGGAACAGACTCGCGGTCAGCACCTGCGCGACCACGTTGGCGATGGCCGAACCGATCAGCCCGAGGCCGACGACGCGCACCAGCACCACGACAAGCACCGCGGAGAAACCGTTGCCCAGCAACACATAGCGCAGCGGCCGACGGGCATCCTGCACGCCGCGCAGCCAGCCGTTGCCGGCCATCGTGACCAGGATCAGCGGCGCCCCGAACAACGCGATCCGCAACCAGCGCACCGCCTGCGCGGCCACCGTCGCGTTGCCGGCCAACGCCGAGGCGACCGGCGCAGCGAGGAGTTGGCCGAGCACCAGGATGGCCACGCCGACGACCAGCCCGAGATAGGTGGCCTGCACGCCCTCACCGACCGCGTCCCCGCGCTGGCCCGCCCCGTGCAGTCGCGCGGCTCTTGCCGTCGTGCCGTAGGAGAGGAAGGTCAGCTGGCTGGACACCTGGGAGAGCACAACGCCGCCCAGCGCCAGCCCGGCCAGCGCGAGCGCGCCGAGGTGGCCGACAATTGCCGTGTCCACCAGCACATAGAGCGGTTCGGCGGCGAGCACGCCGAGCGCGGGAACGCCGAGGCTCAGCAGCTGCCGGGCCGGGCTCGCCGACTCGCTCACACCAGCGGGGCCACGGCCAGCGCCGCGAACAACCGGTCCCGGACCTCCTCCAGCGTGCCATCGGCAGTGAAACCGGCCGCGAACCGGTGCCCGCCGCCGCCGAAGGTCGCCGCGACCGCGTTCACATCGACGCGTCCGACCGCGCGCATGGAGCCGGTCCAGCGCGTCGGTCCGACCTGCTTGAGCACGACGGCCACCTCGGCCTCGCCGCTGGCGCGCACGATGTCGATCACGGACTCGGCCTCCTCGGCGGGCATACCGGCCAGGTCGGCGAGCTGCACGGAGGTGAACACCACGCCGAGGCCGTGCGCGGCGGTCGGGTCGAGCACGGCCCGGCCGAAGACCGCGGCCAGCATTCCCAGCCGGGCGAACGGGTGGGTGCCGATCAGCGCGCGACCGGTCGCGTCCGGGTCGACGCCCGCCGCGATCAGCCGCGCCGCGACCTCGTGCGTCGCAGGCCTCGCTCGCCGGAACGAGCTGGTGTCGGTGAGCAGGCCCGCGTACACCGCGCGGGCGATCGGCTCGGTGAGCTCGACGTCGAGTTCGTCGATAAGGCGCAGGACGATCACCGTCGTCGACTCGGCGGTCACGTCGACGAGGTTGTGGGTGCCGAAGCGGGTGTTGGACAGGTGATGGTCGATCACCAGCACATCGCCGCCTGCCGCGACCGTGGTCGCGGGCAGGCCGTCCAACCCGTCCAGCCGGCCAAGGCTCGCGCAGTCGACCGTGACCAGCAGGCCCGGCGCCTGCTTCGGCAGGGCCGATGCGGACACGTACAGGTCGCCGGGGTCGAGCACGGCCAGCGAGGGCGGCAGCTCGTCCGGCGAGCCGAACGACACCCGCACCGAGGCGCCGAGGCCGCGTAGGGCAAGGCCGAGCGCGACCATGCTGCCGAACGCGTCCGGGTCCGGATTCAGGTGTCCGAGCACGGTCACGTCGCGCGCGTCGGCGAGCAGCTTGACGGCGGCGCGCAGCTCCTGCTCGCTGTAGGTGTTCGGCCCGTCGGGCGAAATACTCACCCCGGCAGGCTACGTCCCGTGCGACCTGGGTAGTTTCGCCGGGCGCTGTATGAAGCTAAGGAGTCAGCCCGCACCGATGAACGACTACGCGGTCATGCACTACCCGGCAGCCAACCGGGTCTACGCGGAAAGCTCGATCCGCCTGCTCGTCAACGAGTTGCGCGCGTTCGACGAACGAGCGCTGGGCAACCGGCTCGGCGAGGTCGCCGAGACCACCATCGGCGGGGTCGGCTACGTCACCTTCAGCGCACCCGAACTGTCCGAACTGGACATCGAGCTGCTGTCCAATGTGTCCACGCTCTACGCACTGTTCGAGGTGGACGGTGCGCTGCTGCGCCCGATCACCGTGCGGCGGCTCGACAAATTCGACAGCGACCTGCTGACCATCCAGAAGTACGCGGGCAAGACCAACGAGCTGTTCACCAAGCTGCTGCTCAACGTCACCGCGCTGGCCATCGACGAACCCATGCACATGGTGGACGACCGGCTGCGCGTGCTCGACCCGATGTGCGGCCGGGGCACCACGCTCAACCACGCGATGATGTACGGCTACGACGTCAGCGGCCTCGACCTGGACGCCAAGGACTTCGACGAGTACACCCGCTTCATCAAGACCTGGCTGAAGAACAAGCGCATCAAGCACCAGGCCGACACCGCGCCGATCCGCCGCAACCACCTGCACCTCGGCCGCAGGCTGGACATCACGCTCGGCGTCACCAAGGAGTCCTACAAGGCCGGCGAGGCTTTGCAGGTCAGCTACGTGAACGCGGACACCGTGCGCAGCACCGAGTTCTTCCGCTCCGGCTCGTTCGACCTGATCGTCACCGACGCCCCCTACGGGGTGCAGCACGGCAGCCGCTCCGGCGCGGGCGCGCCAAGCCGCCAGCAGCGCGCAGGCGACCTTTCGCGCGACCCGCGCCGGCTGCTGACCGAGGCGCTGCCCGGCTGGGCATCGCTGCTGCGACCGGGCGGCGCCATCGGCATCTCCTGGAACGACCTGGTCCTCGACCGCGCCGAGCTCACCGAGATGGTCGCCGACGCCGGCCTCGACGTCCTGGACAGCGACGCCTACCTCGGCTTCGCCCACCGCGTCGACCAGGCGATCAACCGAGACGTTCTGGTGGCCAGGAAACCCGGTTAGTCCTCGTCGAGTTCGTCGTCCTCGGCCTCGCGCGGCGCTCGGTACGGGTCAGGGTCGCCCGCCGGCTGGGCGCCGTTGGCGATCCTGGCCACCTCGGCGTCGGCAACGCGGGCCCTGTCGAGCAGTTCCTCGATGCGCTTCGCGTCCTCCGGCACGGTGTCCGCGATGAAGGCCAAGGTCGGGGTGAACCGGACACCGGTGCCCTGGCCGACCATGGTGCGCAGCACGCCGCGCGCGGACTCGAGGGCCGCTGCCGCGCCCTCGACGTCAGGCCGATCCTCCAACCGTTCGGGTAGGACGGTGTAGTAGACCGTCGCGTCGTGCAGGTCAGCGGTGACCTTCGCGTCGGTGATGGTCACTTTCGCCAGCCGGGGGTCCTTGACCTCGTGCTCGATCGCGGACGCGACGATCTGCGCGATCCGCTTGGCGAGCCGGCGGGCACGGGGAGCGTCAGCCACGACGCCTTCTCCTATCTCGTTCTCGACGTGAGCGCGCCGCACTCAGTCGTCGTGCGGACCGACGATCCGGTGCCGGGCCGTGAGCAACTGCAACTCCGGCCGTCCGGTCACCAGTCGTTCACAGGAGTTGAGCAGCTCCTGGACATGTGCCGCATCGGGCGCCACCGCGGCAATCCCGATCAACGCCCTGCGGTGCAGGTCGAGATGGCCGGCTTCGGCCACCGCGACCTCGTACTTCCGCCGGAGTTCCGCGACGATCGGGCGGACAACGGAGCGCTTCTGCTTGAGCGAATGCACGTCCCCGAGCAGGACGTCCAGTTCCAACGCACCCACGTACACGTGTTTTGTCCCCGTAGTCGGTCGGCGTGCCGGGACCGGACGGGGTGACCGGTCCCGGCACGTAACGAGTGGATCAAACGCCGACGCTTACGCCCTCGGCTTCTCGCGCATCTCGAAGGTCTCGATGGTGTCGCCCAAGCGCAGGTCGTTGTAGTTGTTCAACGTGATACCGCACTCGAACCCTTCCCGCACCTCGGTCGCGTCGTCCTTGAACCGACGCAGCGAGCTGATGGACAGGTTGTCCGCGACGACCATGCTGTCCCGCAGGACGCGGGCCTTGGAGTTGCGCCGGATCTCGCCCGACATCACCAGGCAACCGGCGATGGTGCCGACCTTCGAGGAACGGAACATCTCGCGGACCTCCGCCCGACCGAGCTGCACCTCCTCGAACTCCGGCTTGAGCATGCCCTTGAGGGCCTGCTCGACCTCGTCGATGGCCTGGTAGATGACCGAGTAGTAGCGAACGTCGATGCCTTCGCGCGACGCCTGCTCTGCGACCTTGCCCTCGGCCCGCACGTTGAACCCGATGATGATCGCGTTGGACGCGATCGCCAGGTCCACGTTGGCCTTGGTGATGCCACCGACGCCTCGGTCGATCACCCGCAGGATGACCTCTTCACCCACGTCGATCTTCATCAACGCGTCCTCAAGGGCCTCGACCGTACCCGAGTTGTCACCCTTGATGATCAGGTTCAGCTGGCTGTGTTCCTTGAGCGCGGCATCCAGATCCTCCAGGCTGACCCGCTTGGCCCGCGACGCGTTGAGCGCGTTGCGGTTGCGGGCCGAGCGGCGCTCGGCGATCTGCCGGGCGACCCGGTCCTCGTCGACGACGAGGAACTTGTCACCGGCACCGGGCACCGAGGTGAAGCCGACGACCTGCACCGGGCGGGACGGCAGCGCGGCGTGGATGTCCTCGCCGAACTCGTCCAGCATCCGCCGCACGCGGCCGTAGGCGTCACCGGCCACGATCGCGTCGCCGACGTGCAGCGTGCCGCGCTGCACCAGCACCGTGGCCACCGGACCGCGACCGCGGTCCAGGTGCGCCTCGATCGCGACACCCTGGGCCTCCATGTCCGGGTTGGCCCGCAGATCCAGCGCCGCGTCCGCGGTCAGCAGGATCGATTCGAGCAACCCGTCGATGTTGGTGCCCTGCTTGGCCGAGATGTCGACGAACATGGTGTCGCCGCCGTACTCCTCGGGCATGACGCCGTATTCGCTCATCTGCTGGCGGATCTTCGTCGGGTTCGCGCCGTCCTTGTCGATCTTGTTCACCGCGACCACGATCGGCACACCGGCCGCCTGGGCGTGGTTGATCGCCTCAACCGTCTGCGGCATGACGCCGTCGTCGGCCGCGACCACGATGACCGCGATGTCCGTGGCCAGCGCACCACGAGCACGCATTGCGGTGAACGCCTCGTGACCGGGGGTGTCGATGAAGGTGATCGGCCGCTCGTCGCCCTGCACGTTGGTGAGCACCTGGTACGCACCGATGTGCTGGGTGATGCCGCCGGCCTCGTGCTGGTGCACGTTGGCGTTACGGATCGTGTCCAGCAGTCGGGTCTTACCGTGGTCGACGTGACCCATGACGGTCACCACCGGCGGACGGGACTGCCGATCGTCCTCGCCTCCGGAGTCGGAGCCGTAGCTGATGTCGAAGGAGTCCAGCAGCTCGCGGTCTTCTTCTTCCGGGCTGACGACCTGAACGACGTAGTTCATCTCGGCGCCGAGGATCTGCAGCAGTTCCTCGGAGACCGACTGGGTCGCGGTGACCATCTCACCGTTGTTGAACAGCGCCTGCACCAGCGCGGCCGGGTTGGCGTTGATCTTCTCGGCGAAGTCGGTCAGCGAAGCGCCACGCGCGAGCCGGATGGTCTCGCCGCTGCCCTTGGGCAGCCGCACACCACCGACGCTCGGCGCCTGCATGTTGTCGTATTCCTGGCGCTTCTGACGCTTCGACTTGCGACCACGCCGGGGCGCGCCGCCGGGACGGCCGAACGCACCAGCCGCGCCACCGCGACCGGCACCGCCACCACCGGGACGACCGCCGCCGCCACCGCCACCGGGACGGAAGCCACCGCCGCCACCGCCACCGCCGGCCGGGGCGCCACCGCCACCGCCACCGGGACGGAAACCGCCACCGCCGCCACCACCGCCGGAGCCACCGCGGAAGCCACCGCCACCGCCGCCGCCCCCACCGGGACCGCCGCGGAAACCGCCACCACCGCCACCGGGACCACCGGGACGACCGCCGCCGCCACCGCCGGGACCACCGGGACGACCGCCGCCACCGCCACCGCCACCAGGGCCGGTGCGCTGCGGACGAGGCGGCATCATGCCGGGATTCGGCCTCGGCGGCATGTTGCCGGGAGTCGGCCGGGGACCGCGATCGCCGCGATCGCCACCGGGCGCCGGACGGTCACCGCGCGGCGCGTTGCCGGGACGGTTGTCCCCGGAACGCGGCGGACGCGGGTCGCCGGGACGCGAGGGCTGCTGGGCCTGCGGCCTCGGCGCCTGCGGCGCGGGCGAGCCGCCACCGACACCGAACGGGTTGTTGCCGGGCCGCGGCGAGCGCGGACCGGGCTTCGGGGACTGCCGACGCGGCGGAACAACCGCCTGGCCCTGCTGCCCACCCTGCGCGGCAGCGGGGCTGCCGGCCGGGGTCGACTGGACCGGCTTGGCCGCCGGACGAGCCGGTTCGACCGGTGCCGAGGGCGCCGAAGCGGCAGCAGCCGCCGCCGGAGCCGGAGCGACCGGAGTCACCGGCGTGACCGGACGCGGGGCCGGCTTGGGGCCGGGTACCGCACCGGGACGGGCCGACGGGCCGGGAGCCGGGGTCGATGTCGGAGCCGGCCGAGCCGATGGCGCGGGAGCGGCCGGTGCCGAGGCACCGTTGCTGCTGCCGTTGGTGCTCGGGGCCGGCGGCTTCGGGCCGGAACCCGGGCGCGGGCCGGACGGGCGAGCCGGCTTGCTGGTCTCCGGGCCGGAGAAGGAATCCCGCAGCCTGCGGGCGACCGGCGCCTCCACGGTGGAGGACGCGGACTTCACAAACTCGCCCAGGTCCTTGAGCTTGGCGAGTACGTCTTTACTGGTGACACCTAGCTCTTTAGCGAGCTCGTGCACACGGGCCTTGCCTGCCACTACTCTCCTCACTGAGAGGTCGGCGGCAGCCCGCTGACCTCGTCTTATCGCCGCGCGTTCATGGCTTCAGCTTCACGGCTGACTCATGACGGGTCGACCTGCTTCCCTGTTCTTGCCCGTCGTGGGTAGGTCCCACGACTTCTTTCCTGCCGTCCACCTGTTCCAGGTAGCCCGCCAGCTGCTCGACGGCCAGCGGCCCGGCGGCGCGCAGCGCCCTCGGAAACGCCTTCCGTCGCTCGGCCAGCCGCAGGCAGTCCACGCTTCGGTGCAGCCACGCACCTCGGCCGGCGAGCCTGCGTCGCGGATCGGGCACGACGGCACCGTCCACGACAACCACACGCAACAGATCATCGGCAAGCGTCCGGGCGCGGCAACCGACACATGTTCGGACTGGGCCGAGGGGTGCGGAAGCCGGTCCTGGACGTCGAACCGACTTAGAGTCTATCTCGCCCTGGTCCCCATGGGGACGCTCGGGGCGGGCAGCGCTGCCCAACTGTTGCCGAACCGGACCTCGCCCGGTGCCGCTAGACCGACGAGACATCCCGCGGCGGCTCCTCGTGATAACCGGCAGTACGCGACTCGACCGGTTCAGTGACATCGGCGGCCGCATCGCTGCGGATGTCGATGCGCCAGCCGGTGAGCCGGGCGGCCAACCGGGCGTTCTGGCCCTCCTTGCCGATGGCGAGGGAGAGCTGGAAGTCGGGCACGACGACCCGCGCGGTCTTGGCGCGCTCGTCGACAACTGTGACCGAGATGACCTTGGCCGGGGACAGCGCGTTGCCGACGAAGGTCGCCGAGTCCTCGTCGTAGTCGATGATGTCGATCTTCTCGCCGGCCAGTTCGCTCATCACGTTGCGCACCCTGGCCCCCATCGGGCCGATGCAGGCGCCCTTGGCGTTGACCCCGGAAACCGTCGAGCGCACCGCGATCTTGGACCGGTGCCCGGCCTCCCTGGCCACCGCGGCGATCTCCACGGTGCCATCGGCGATCTCCGGCACTTCGAGCGCGAAAAGCCGACGCACCAGGTTCGGATGTGTCCTGGACAACGTGATCTGCGTCCCGCGCATTCCCCTGGACACCGTCACCACGTAGCACTTGATCCTGGTGCCGTGCTCGTAGGTCTCGCCCGGCACCTGTTCGGCGGGCGGCAGGACGCCTTCGACCCCGCCGACCTGGATCACCACCATGCCGCGTGAGTTGGCCCGCGCGTCACGCTGCACGACACCGGCGATCAGCTCGCCCTCCTTGGCGGCGAACTCACCGAAGGTGCGCTCGTGCTCTGCGTCGCGCAGCCGCTGCAGGATGACCTGGCGCGCGGTGGTCGCGGCGATCCGGCCGAACCCCTCCGGGGTGTCGTCCCACTCCTGCAACACCTCGCCCTCGGGCCCCACCTCCTGCGCGAGCACGCGCACGACGCCGGTCTTGCGGTCCACGTCGATGCGCGCGTGCGCCTGGTGCCCCTCGGTGTGCCGGTAGGCGGTGAGCAGCGCGGTCTCGATGGCCTCGATGACGGTTTCGAAGGGGATGTCCTTGTCCCGTTCGATCGCACGCAGCGCGGCGATGTCGACGTTCACAGCGACCCCTCCTTCGTAGCATCGGCCTTGCTCGCCTCAGCGTCGGTTGTGTTCTTGGCGCTGCCGCGTTCCAGCAGCAGCAGTTCCGCGCTCGGTGGCTGGCGGAACTCGATCTCCACGGCGGCTTTGGCCACGTTGGCATAGTCCACCCGGCGCAGCGTTCCGTCGACAAGCAAGTCCACCCCGGCCTCGTCGGCGCTGCCGACCCGACCGAGGAACTCCACGCCGTCGCGGCGGCGCACCTTCACAAGGCGCAGCTTGGCGCGCTTCCAGTGCCGGGGTTTGGTCAGCGGCCGGTCCACGCCGGGCGAGGTCACCTCGAGGGTGTACGCGCCGGCCAGGATGTCGTCGTTGGCGTCAAGCGCCGCCGCGACCACCCTGCTGGCCTCGGAGAGCAGATCGAGCTCGACACCGTCGTCCGCGTCGACGACGACCTTCACCAGGCGGCGCCTGCCGGCCACGGTGACGTCCAGGGTCTCCAGGTCGAAGCCGAGGGTGCCGACGGCTTCGGCGACAACAGGCGCCAGCCGGCCCATGATGTCCTCGCGCGCTCCGGCCGCTCCATCGCCGTGCTGCTGGCTGGACACGTGATCGCTCCTCACTGCTGACACGGCCGTCTACGTCGCGTCTCGTGCTGGCCACGCACGACGACACCGACCGACGACAACTCCTTCGCCGGTCGTGGTCGCCCAGCGTATCGCGTCCGGCCGATTCGGCAGGGCGCACACGAGTTCACCCGCGCCAGTCGGGGCCTGCGCACGCTGGCAGGATGGCGGCCGTGAGTGGCGCCGACCGATCGACCGGACTGTCTCGACGGAGCGTGCTGCGCTGGGGCGCCTTGGCGATCCTGGCTCCGCCGCTGCTCTCGGCCTGCGGCCCCAACGACAACACCGCACCCAACGGCGTCGACCAGCTGACCCCGTTCTACGCGGCGGCCCTCGCCGACGTGGCCACCGCGAACGCCGCGGCCAAGGCCTTCCCCGCCGACGCGCCCACGTTCCAGGTCCTGGCCCAGGTCCGCCAGACGCACGCGACCGCGCTGGCCAACGAGATCGGCCGCGCCGCCGCCAGCACCACGGCGCCGTCCATGCCACCGGCCACTCCGGACCAGGTGGGCAGCGACGAGAGCGGCGCGATCGCCGCCATGGTCACAGCGCTGAACCACTCGGCGGCGTCCACCCTGGTGCGGCAGGTGCCGCGTTACCGGGCCGGTCTTGTCGCCTCGATCTGCGGCGGCTGCGCGAGCCTTGCCATGGCGCTCAACGGTTCCCCGGCCCCGACCGCGGCGCAGACCGACCAACTGCTTGCCGCCGGCACGAACCCGCCGACCACCGCACTGCCTGCCAACACCGCCGACGCGCTCCAGAAGGCGCTGGCCGCCGAACACGCCGCGTTCTGGATCTGCGGCACCGCGAACGCGTTCCTCAACGGAACCGCGATCAACGCCGCGACCATCGCGCACCAGGTGCGCAGGGACACCGCCGAGCGGATCGTCAGCGCGGGCGGCGCCACCCCGCAGCAGTCCCAGGCGGCCTACAGCACCCCGCAGCCGATCGCCGACCAGAGCTCGGCACTGGCCGCGCTCGCCATCGCCGAGCAGGACGCCGAGGTGGCCTGGCGCGCCGTCGCGGAGAACACCGACGACCAGACGCTGCGCTGGGCCGGCCAGGCCGGACTGACCGGCGCCGCACTGTGGCAGACCGCGTGGCGCCACCTGGCCGGCACCACGCCCGCCTCGATCGCGATGCCCGGCCAGCCGTCCTGAAAAGCTAGCGGCCGATCGCCTGGTTCAGCGCGTCCTCGCTGACCGCCAGCAGCTCGTTCTTCGCCGCGGTCTGCTTGGAGAGACCGTTGTCCTCGGCGCCGTTCTGGAACTCGGTCATCACGATCACGTCCTCGGAGCCGATCGCCTTCGAGGCGTAGCCGCCGTTCTGCAGGTTCGTCGGGCCGTTGGGCACCGGGTAGCCCTCCTCGACCTGGTCCTTCACGTGCCCGCTGTCCGAGGCGTTGCTGACCTGGTCGAGCTTGGCGGCAGCCCCGGCGTTGGACATCTTGACCACCGCGACCGAGGTGAGCACGTGGTCGCCGTCGGGCAGCGTCGCCGTCCACAGCGAGCGGGTCAGCGACACGCACTGGTGGCTCTGCAAGAAGCTCGCCACCTGGTTGGTCGCGTGATTGGGGCAGTCGCCGACCACGGACTGGGTCACGTAAGGCGTGAAGCTGTACTTGCCGGTGTGCTGGCTCGGCTGGGAGGTGTTCTGCGTCTGCACGGGCGCCTGGTTGTGAGTGAGCCACCAGAGGAACCCGGAGACCAGCGCGACGCCGAGCAGGCCGAGGCCCTTGAGGGTGTAGTCCATCGCCTTGGACCGGCCCGGCTGGTTCGGCCGGTTCGGTTGGGGCTGCCCCAGGGGCGGCCGGGGGCCCTGCTGCGCGGGGAATCCACCCGAGTGCAGGTCCGGCGGTGGTGCGCCAAGTGCCTGCATCGGCATCAGCGAGGTGCCATACGGACTGCGTCCCTGCGGTGGCATGGGCGCCCGTCGGTCATACTGCTCGGCCACAACGAACCACCGTAACGGGTGAACCTGTGCGACGCACCGCCAGCTCACCCTTAAGCGTCATCCGAGACCGAGGCGCAACAGACCGTCGAAGGCCCGATCCGGCAGCAGCCAGCGCAGGAAGATGCCCGGCTTGGCGCCCATCCCCACCGCGTACCGGGTCCTTGGCCTGCGCACGGTGGCCGCGCGGGCGATCGCGTTGCCGATGACCTTGGGGTCCGAGCCCATCGGCCTGCCAAGCTGCTTGCCCATCTTCGCGGCCCGCTCGGCGTACGCGCCGGCGCTGGAGGTCTTGCGCAGGTTGTCCGCCGCGATGCCACCCCATTCGGTGCGGATGCCGCCCGGCTCGATCACCACGACCTGGACGCCGAAGGGCCGCAGTTCGCCGCGCAGCGAGTCGCTCAGCGCCTCGAGGGCGAACTTGGTGCCGTGGTACCAGCCGCCGAACGGGGTGTAGACCTTGCCGCCCATCGAGCTGATGTTGATGATCCGGCCACTGCCCTGCTCGCGCATGTGCGGCGCGACCAGCCGGATCAGCTGGGCCGCGCCGAACACGTTGACCTCGAACTGGGCGCGCGCCTCGGCCAGCGGCACGTCCTCGATGGCGCCGTAGGAGCCGTAGCCCGCGTTGTTGACCAGTACGTCGATCCGGCCGGTCTCGGCGATGATCCGCCGCACGCCCTCGGTCGTCGACGCCTCGTCGGTGACGTCCATCGCGAGTACCTCGACGCCGGCGTCGGCCAGCGCCTTCATCTTCTCCACGCGCCGGGCAGCGCCGTAAACGGTGTAGCCGAGCTCGCGCAGTTTCAGCGCGGCCGATTCGCCGATACCCGACGATGCCCCGGTGACGAGGGCGACTTTGGTGGTCATCGGTCCAACCTCCTCGATTAAGATGAACCTGCGTTCACCATCATCATGAACTATGGTTCATCTTCTCCGCAACCCCTGGTCGGCTGGCTCACAGTTGAAGATGAACTATCATTCATGTTGAATCGAGGTGAGGGGTTCCGATGGCCGACGAGCGACCGCTGCGCGCAGACGCCGTGCGCAACAGGGCGAAGATCCTGGACGCCGCCCGCGCGCAGATCACCGCGCACGGACCCGAGGTGCCGATGGACGCGATCGCCGACGCGGCAGGCGTCGCGGTCGGCACCCTCTACCGGCACTACCCCACCAAGACCGCGCTGGTCGCCGCCGTGCTGGCCGAGCACATGGGCGAACTCGCCCGCTACACCGAGGAGGCCGACGCGCGGGTCGCAGCAGGCGCCGACGCCATGACCGAACTACGCGCGCTGATCGTCGCGATCGTCGACACGGCCGCGCGCGACGCGGCGGTCAAGGCGGCGGCCCAGCGCTTCGGCGCGGTATTCGCGGGCCAGGCCGGCGAGGAACGTGCGGTGCGGGCCCTGCAACAGCTGATCGACGCGGCCAAGGCAGGCGGCGAACTGCACCCGGACATCACCATCGAGGACTTCGTCATGTTGCTGGCCACCGCGCCGCTTGACGCGCCGGACCAGGTCAGGGCCCGTTGGCTCACCCTGCTGCTACCTGGCCTTACCACCACCGGCAGGCCGATCACCTGAGTACGGTGAGCGCGTGCACAGCGAGGAGATCGAGATCCGCACCGGCTCGGAAGAGGTCGTCCACGACCTGAGCAGGGAGTGCCAGCGGTTCGTCGACGGCATCGACAACGCCGAAGGCCTGCTGCACGTGTGGGTCCCGCACGCCACCGCCGGCCTTGCCATCCTGGAGACCGGCGCGGGCAGCGACGACGACCTGCTCGCCGCGCTACGCGAACTGCTGCCCATCGACAACCGCTGGCGACACCGGCACGGCTCCCCCGGCCACGGCCGCGACCACGTGCTGCCCGCGCTACTTCCGCCCTACGCCACCGTTCCGGTGCTCGGCGGCGTGCTCGCGCTCGGCACCTGGCAGTCGATCTGCCTCGTCGACACCAATGTGGACAATCCCGTCCGGCGTGTCCGGCTGAGCTTCCTGGCAGGTTGAGATGAAAATCTTGTTGCCGCTACCGGACCGGGATTTCGACACCACCGAGGTGGCGGTGCCCTGGCAGGTGCTGACCGGACTCGGCCACGAGATCACCTTCGCCACCGAACACGGCGGCGAGGCCCCGGCCTGCGATCCGCTGCTGCTCACCGGCGTGCTGTTCGGCCAACTCGGCGCGGAACCACCGGCGATCGCGGACTACCGCAAGCTGACCGAGTCGGCCGAATTCACCAAGCCGATCGCCTGGGCCGACATGGAACCCGCCGACTACGACGGCCTGCTGCTACCCGGTGGGCACGCGCCCGGCATGCGCCAGTACCTCGGCTCGGCGCAACTGCGCCAACACGTCGCCGCGTTCTGGCAACTGGGTCGCCCGGTCGCCGCGATCTGCCATGGCGTCCTGGTCCTGGCCAGGACCATCGACCCGGCGACCGGCACCAGCGTGCTGCACGACCGGCGTACCACCTGCCTGCCCAAGTACATGGAGCGCGGCGGCTACTTCGCCACCGCGTGGCTGCGCGGGCGCTACTACCGCACGTACCCGTCCTATGTGGAGGACGAGGTGCGCGCGGCGCTGGCCGGCCCGGCCCAGTTCGAACGGGGCGCGCGCACCCTCACCAGAGGCACCGACACCGACGACACGCACGCCTTCACCGTCCTGGACGGCAACTACCTGTCCGCCCGCTGGCCCGGCGACGCCTATCTGTTCGCGCGCCGATTCCACGAGTTGCTCGGCTAGCGGTGTCCTCGCTGCCCTCCAGCGGGTCGTCCGCGACGCCGAGCGGGGACTATCCGACCGAGCCCGACGAACACACCCAGCCCTCGCCGGGGCGACGCAGGCTCGGCATCGCCCTGCTGGTGGTCGCACTGGTCAGTTTCCTTGCCGGCACCGCGTCGCTGGTGCTGCGCAACGCCGGCAGCCAACCGATCGCGGGCCAAGCGGTGGTCGCCCCACCACCCGCGCTCGGCCCGCACCCGGACTGGACCACCCTGATCAACCCGACCGGTGAACTCCGCTACCAGATCCCGCCGACCGGTTGGCGCCCGGAGAACGCGGCCGGCGGCAACATCGGCCAGGTACAGCTGCGCCAGGGCGCCTACTTCACCGCCTACACCTGCGGCTCGCCCGCCCAGCTCTACCAACGCGGCCAGCTCGGCAGCGGCTCCGCGCCGAAGACCGATCCGACCCTCCTGGCGACCACGCTGGCCAGGACCGCGGCCACGAACTACTACACGCCGCCACGCAGCACGACCGCGCCGCTGATCACCGTGGCTGGCCCGGAACCGGTGCAGCGCACCCTGGCCGACGGCAGTTCGGTGACCGGGGTCCAGGTCGAGGCCATCGCCGACCAGCAGGCCGACCCGTGCCTTGCCAGTGAGGGCGAGGTGCTGGTCCTGGTGCTCGCGCTCCCCGACCGGGACGCGGTGCTGGTGGTCAACGGCGACATCCAGGGCGGCCCGGCCACGCCTCCGCCGGCCACCGGCGACCAACTACAGGCGATCCTGGACACAGCCAACCCGACCACGCCGTAGCCGCTGCCAAGATGAGCCCGTGCGCGCACTCGTCTTCTGGGACATCGACCTGACCCTGCTTGACCTGCGCCGGATCGGCGCGAACTGGTTCCGCTCCGCGCTGACCGAGGTGACCGGCGAACAGCTCACCGAGATCCCGTCCTTCGCGGGCCGCACCGACCGCTGGATCACCGCGGAGATGCTGCGCCGGATCGGCAGGGCCGCGACCGACGCCGAGATCGAACAGGTGCAGCGTGCCGCCATCGCGATCGCGGCCCGGCACCGCGACGAGATCGCCGAGGTCGGCGTGGAACTGCCAGGGGCCGGTGCCGCGCTGCGCGCCATCGCGACCCGGCCGGAGGTGACGCAGAGCCTTGTCACCGGGAACCTGGCCCCGATCGCCGAGTACAAGGTCGCCGCGTTCGGCCTTGACGCCCACCTGGATCTCGGCATCGGCGGCTACGGCGAGGTGTCGGAGGTGCGCGCCGACCTGCTCGGCGACGCACTGGCCAAGGCAGGCGCGAAATATGGCGAGTTCGCGCCGGACTCGGTGTTCGTCATCGGCGACACCCCGCACGACATCGACGCTGCCCTGGCGCACAAGGCTCGCGCGATCGCGGTGGCGACCGGCCGGTTCAGCGCGGCCGAACTGCGCGCGGCAGGCGCGCACACCGTGCTGCCCGACCTGACCGACACCGAGGCCGTGCTTTCCCTACTGGGCAACTAGATCACTCAGGAGCCTGTGCACGAAATCCACAGTCGACCGAGCGGCGCTGCTCAGGAGTTGACCAACTCCACCAGGTACGCCACGACCGACTCCACCGGCACGTCCGCACGCTCGCCGCTGGCCCGGTCCTTCACCTCGACGACCCCGTTGGCCAGGCCGCGCCCGACCACGACGATCGTGGGCACGCCGATCAGTTCCGCGTCCGCGAACTTCACGCCGGGGCTGACCGTACGGTCGTCGAGCAGCACCTTGACGCCGGCCGCGTCGAGGTCGGCCGCGATCCCCTCGGCGCCCGAACGCACCGTGTCGTCCTTGCCCGCGATCACCAGGTGCACGTCGGCGGGCGCCACCGCGCGCGGCCAGATCAGGCCGCGCTCGTCGTTGGCCTGCTCGGCCAGCACGGCGACCAGGCGCGAAACGCCGACGCCGTAGGAGCCCATGGTGATCCGGATCGGCTTGCTGTCCGGACCGAGCGCGTCCACGGTGAACGCGTTGGTGTACTTGCGGCCCAACTGGAAGATGTGCCCGATCTCGATGCCGCGCGCCAGGTACAGCGTGCCCTCGCCGTCCGGCGATGCGTCGCCCTCGCGCACCTCGGCCGCCTCGATGGTGCCGTCCGGGGTGAAGTCGCGGCCCGCGACCAGGTCGACAACGTGGTGGTCGGCCTTGTCCGCGCCGGTAACCCAGGCGGTGCCGGTGACGACGCGCGGGTCGACCAGGTAGCGCACGCCGTTCGCGGCCAGCGCGCCCGGCCCGATGTAACCCTTGACCAGGAAGCTGTTCGCGGCGAAGTCCGCCTCCTCCAACAGCGCGACCTCGGCCGGGTCCAGTCCCGCCTCCAGCCGCTTCATGTCGACCTCGCGGTCGCCGGGCAGGCCGACGGCCAGCAGCGTCCAGTCCTTCTCGCCGGGCTGGCGCACCTTGAGCAGCACGTTCTTCAGCGTGTCCGCCGCCGTGAACGTGCGACCCAGGTCCGCGCCATTCAAGAAGTTGACGAGGCTGTCGATGGTGGGCGTGTTGGGCGTGTGGTGCACCTGCGCGTCCGGCTTGTCCGAAGTGGACTGAGCGGCGGGCGCCGGGGTGATCACCGCCTCCACGTTCGCGGCGTAGTCCGACGCGGTGCTGCGCACGAAGGTGTCCTCGCCGTTCTCCGCGACGGCAAGGAATTCCTCCGACGCCGACCCACCCATCGCGCCGGACATGGCCGACACGATCACGTACTGGAGCCCTAGCCGGTCGAAGATCTTGATGTAGGCGTCCCGGTGCGCCTGGTACGAGACGGCAAGACCGTCGTCGTCCAGATCGAAGGAGTACGAGTCCTTCATCAGGAACTCGCGCCCGCGCAGGATGCCAGCGCGGGGCCGCGCCTCGTCGCGGTACTTGGTCTGCACCTGGTAGAGGATGACCGGAAAGTCCTTGTAGGAGCTGTACTCGCCCTTCACGGTGAGCGCGAACAGTTCCTCGTGCGTCGGCCCGAGCAGGTAGTCCGCGCCCTTGCGGTCCTTGAGCCGGAAGATGTTCGGGCCGTACTCGGTCCAGCGACCGGTGGCCTCGTAGGGTTCGCGGGGCAGCAGCGCGGGGAACTGGATCTCCTGCGCGCCGATCGCGTCCATCTCCTCGCGGACGACCCGCTCGATGTTGCGCAGCACCCGCAGGCCGAGCGGCAGCCAGGAGAACCCGCCGGGCGCGACGCGACGGACATAACCGGCCCGGACCAGCAGCTTGTGGCTGGGAACCTCCGCGTCGGCCGGGTCCTCGCGCAGGGTGCGCAGGAACAGCGACGACATCCTGGTGATCACGGCAAATCGCTCCTTGGGTGCTCATACGAAAATATGAGGCGAGTCATAATCGCACCCAGCAGGGTAGTCACCTGGCCCCTGCCAGCTCCAACGGGTTATCCGGCGGCGATTAACCTTGCTCGGCGTGCTGGTGTTGTTGCCTCCATCGGAGACCAAGGCCGCCGGCGGCAAGGGCGCGCCGCTGGACCTGGCCGGGCTGTCCTTTCCCGAGCTGACTCCCGTCCGGGCCAAGGTCGCCGACGCTCTCGTCGAGCTCTCGACCGACCTGCCGGCGAGCCTGGCCGCGCTCGGCCTCTCGCCGCGCCAGGAGGACGAGGTCGCCCGCAACCGCGCGCTGCACTCCTCGCCGACCATGCCGGCGCTGCGCCGCTACACCGGCGTGCTCTACGACAACCTGGACGTCGCCTCGCTGACCCCGGCCCGCTGGCGGCGCGCGGCCGAACGGCTTGCCGTCGTGTCCGCGCTGTTCGGCCTGGTCCGCGCGACCGACCCGATCCCGGCCTACCGCTGCTCCGGCGGCAGCACCCTGCCGAGCCTCGGCACCCTGGCCTCGGTGTGGCGGCCGGCCATGGAGCCGGTGCTGACCGCCGTCGACGACCTCGTGATCGACCTGCGCTCCGGCAGCTACGTCGCGCTGGCCAAACTGCCCGGCGCGATCACCGTGCGGGTGGTCACCGAGGGACCCGGCGGCAAACGGCTCACCGTGAGCCACTTCAACAAGGCGGCCAAGGGCAGGCTGGCCAGGGTTCTCGGCACCGTGCCAACCGCCCCCGACTCGGTGCGCAAGCTGCTCACGGTGGCCAACAAGGCCGGTATCCAGCTGGAACAGACCGGCGAACACCAACTGGAACTGCTCACCGAATAAATCGGTTGCACGGCTGCACGCGAGTTCGGCATCCTTCCCGTGCACAGTGACCCGTTGGAGATCGAAAGGAGGGGTCAGCGATGGCAAACGTCGTTGTCCTGGACGCGGTTCTCGCCCGTCCGCTCGCCCCTCTCGGTGGCCTGCCGCGCTGACTCGCGCCGCTCCCCGGTCGGGCGATCACCGCCCGATCCAAGGAGCACACCACCAGTGCGCAAACAGCACCGCAAATTCCGTCCCGACGTTGACATCGACGACGACAGCTACCTCGACGAGGCGTACAGCGACTACGCCATGCTCACCCGTGCCCGAATCCGCAAGGAGGGCGGCGAGGCGACGCCGGACCGGCGCGGCAGGCTCACCGAGGCCGAGCGCGACCGGATCGCCCTGCTCCGCGAGGACGACCTCAGCGCGGCCGGCCGGCCCACGGTCGGCGACCGCTGGTCCAGCTGGGAACGATCCGAACACGGCCCCGAGCCCCGCCCCGACTGGGTGATCACCGACCTGGTCGCCGAGGACACCGAACTCGGTGTCCTCAAGACCGGCAAGGAAGCCGACGTGCACCTGATCAGCCGCGAGGTGCCCGGTACGGGGCGGTCCACCCTGCTCGCGGCCAAGCGCTACCGCAGCAGCGACCACCGCCAGTTCCACCGGGACGCCCAGTACCTCGAGGGCCGCCGGATGCGACGGTCAAGGGAGAATCGAGCCATGGCCGGCCGCACCTCGTTCGGTCGCAACCTCATCGCCCAGCAGTGGGCGGTGGCGGAGTTCGCAGCGCTCGGCCAGCTCTGGTCGGCCGGCTTGCCGGTGCCGTATCCGGTGCAGCGCGACGGGACCGAGATCCTGCTGGAGTTCTTCGGCTCCGCCGACGGCAGCGCGGCACCCCGCCTCGTCGACACCAGGCTCGGATTCGACGAGCTGGAGTCGGTCTGGCACGCGCTGCTGCCCGCGCTGGCCGCGCTCGCGACCCAGGGATACACGCACGGTGACCTGTCCGCGTACAACATCCTGTTGCACGAAGGCGAGCCGGTGCTGATCGACGTGCCCCAACTGGTCGACCTGGCCGCCAACCCGCAGGGGGTTGACCTGCTACGACGCGACGTGCGCAACATCACCGACTGGTTCGTCCGCTGTGGCCTACCTCGCGACCAGGTCGACCCCGACGCCGTGACCAGCATGTTGATGGCCGAAGCCGGGCTGGCCGGGGGCTGATCGGGGTGCCCCTGCGACGTCGTCGGGGGCGTCGCAGGGCACTGCGTACCAGGTCCCGGCTCGGCATCCGCTAGACTCGACTACGCATCGAGATCAGCACCCGGCTCACCGGTTCAGCTGTACACACTCGCCAGATCGGCGCCGATGTAACCCGCCAGTCCATTTCGGCGCAGCAGAGCGCCGGGCTCGTCCTTGTGATCAGCGCCGCATTCGTTGTGGGGCATCCCCGAGACGTGCCACGTTTCGGAGGTTTTCGCATGCCCATGCCCGCATCCATCCGCCCGGAATACGCCCGGCGCAAGCCGCGCCGTCGGCCGACCGGCAATGGTGGCGGCAACGACCGTCCGGTGCACAACCACTCGGTCCAAGCTCCGGTCGAACCCGTCGAGGACATCATCGAGGTCCAGACCGGCCCGCTCCCCTCGTTCGCCGAACTCGGCCTGTCCACCCCGCTGCTGCGGGCGCTGACCGCCGCAGGCCTCGAGACCCCGTTCCCGATCCAGGCCGCGACGCTGCCGGACGCACTGGCCGGCCGCGACGTGCTCGGCCGGGCCGCCACCGGCTCCGGCAAGACGCTGGCCTTCGGCCTGGCCATGCTCTCCCGCCTCGAAGGCGGCGCGGCGGCACCGAAGCGGCCGCGCGCCGTGGTGCTGGTGCCCACCCGTGAGCTGGCCATGCAGGTCACCGACGCGCTGGCCCCCTACGCCCGGGCGCTGAACCTGTGGTGCCGCACGGTCGTCGGCGGCACCTCGTTCTCGCGTCAGGTCGACGCGCTGCGGCGCGGTGTCGACCTGCTCATCGCCACCCCCGGCCGGCTCTCCGACCACGTGCGTCAGGGCACCTGCGTGCTCTCCGACGTGAAGTTCGTTGCCCTCGACGAGGCCGACCAGATGGCCGACATGGGCTTCCTGCCCCAGGTCAAGGAGATCCTCGACCTGACCGACCCGGACGGCCAGCGGCTGCTGTTCTCGGCCACCCTCGACGGTGACGTGAACACCCTGGTCCGCAAGTACCTGAGCAACCCGGTGACCCACTCCGTCGCGCCGGCCAGCGCCAGCGTCTCGACCATGGACCACCACCTGCTCTTCGTCACCGCCGACGAGAAGATGGACGTGATCGCCGAGGTCGCGGCCCGCGAGGGTCGCACGATCATGTTCGTGCGCACGAAGCATCACGTGGACAAGCTGGCCAAGAAGCTGAACTCGATCGGCGTCCGGGCCGGCGCGCTGCACGGTGGCAAGGCGCAGGGCGCGCGTACCCGCATCCTCGGTGACTTCAAGGAGGGCACCACCCCGGTGCTGGTCGCCACCGACGTCGCCGCACGCGGTATCCACGTCGAGGACGTCAGCCTGGTCGTGCACGTCGACCCGCCCGCCGACTCCAAGGACTACCTGCACCGCGCGGGTCGCACCGCGCGCGCGGGCCAGGCCGGCACCGTGGTCACCCTGGTCACCAATGCGCAGCGTCGCCTGGTCCAGAACCTGACCGCCAAGGCGGGCGTCCGGCCCAGCAGCACCAGGGTCAGCCCCGGCGACAGCGAGCTGATCAGGATCACCGGCGCGCAGAAGCCAAGCGGCGAGCCGGTCCCGGAGATCGTCGAGCGTCCGCGTCGCACCAACAGCCGCGGCCCGCGCGGTTCGTTCGGTGACCGTGGCCAGGGCGGTCGTCCGCGTCGTAACTTCGAAGGTGGCCGCGAAGGCAACCGTGGAGCCTCGTTCGGCGAGCACAGCCACGGCCGCCGGCCGCGTCGCGACCAGCGCGCGAGCTGATCCAGACCCACTCAATTCAGTACAGAACGCCACGCCGACACTGCTAAGTTGTCGGCGTGGC
Organism: Pseudonocardiaceae bacterium; assembly: GCA_036500685.1. Classification (GTDB taxonomy): domain Bacteria; phylum Actinomycetota; class Actinomycetes; order Mycobacteriales; family Pseudonocardiaceae; genus CAJCJE01. The sequence continues at coordinate 22,599 of DASYBO010000049.1, forward strand.
GTTTGTGCATCCGGGACAGCGAGGCTTCGGCGATGACGCCAGCCTGCCGCTCTACGGCGAAGACCACGAGCGCGGTGACCTCGCGGACTGAGGAGTCGACTGTGGACCCCCCCCATTCCCCGTCGATTTTCGCTTGAAAGGTCTTCGCAATGTCCGACATCTCAGCGTTCATCACGGCCCTACCCAAAACCGAGCTCCACCTACACCTGGTCGGCTCGGCATCACCGGAAACCGTGCTCGAACTGTCCCGCAACCACCCCGAGGCAGGCCTGCCGACCGAGCTCGACGAGCTGGTCGAGTTCTACACGTTCAGCGACTTCCCGCACTTCATCCAGACCTACATCAAGGTCGACTCGATGGTCCGCACCGCACAGGACGTGCACACCCTGCTGCTCGGCCTGGCCAGGGACGCGGCGGCCAGCAACGTCCGCTACGCCGAGGTCACCGTGACCGCGGGCGCCAACCTGGAGAAGGAGATGTCCGTCGAGGACCTCGCCTCCGCCCTGGAGAGCGGTCGCGCGGCGGCGAAGTCCGAGTTCAACGTGGCACTGAACTGGATCTTCGACATCCCCGCAGGCCTCCCGGACGAACAGCGGGCCTCGACCGTCGACTTCGCCCTGCATACTCGTCCACTCGGGACGGTCGCGCTCGGCCTCGCCGGTCTCGAGGTCGGCTTTCCGCGCCGCGACTACGTCGCCGACTTCGACAAGGCCGTCGCGGCCGACCTGCACCGCGTCGTGCACGCGGGTGAGACCACCGGCCCCGAGGAGGTCTGGGACGCGGTCCGCCTCCTGCAGGCCGAGCGGATCGGCCACGGCGTCGGCGCCGCCCGCGACCCGGAACTCCTGGCCTACCTGCGGGACAACGACATCACCGTGGAGATGTGCCCGATCTCGAACCTCCGCACCCGCGCGGTGGACAAGATCGAGAATCACCCACTGCCGATCCTGCTCGAGGCCGGCGTCCCGGTCACCCTGAGCACCGACGACCCCGGCATGTTCAACACCTACCTGAACAAGGAGTACCAGCTCGTCGCCGACACCTTCCGGCTGAGCAGGGGCCAGTTGGCCGAGATCGCCAAAGCCGGCGTGCGGGCCGCGTACTGCGACGAGACACTACGAGAGGAACTGCTCGCCGAGATCGACGCGGTGCGCGACGACCGGGTCTGACCGGCATGGTGGGCCAGGGCGTGCTCCGCGAATGCCGGGTACATGTTCCGACCCAGCCAAAAAGAAGACAGAGCGTGCAGCCGATGCACGGTGTGGTGTCCAAGACCCCGCTCTACCGGGTCATCTACCGGTTCACCGGCCCGCTGCCCGAGCGCATCCTGGAAACCACCGACATCAACAAGGCCGCGAAAGCCTAGTCACCCACCGCGACGACCGGCCCGATCACCACGATGGCAGGCGGGCGGATCCCGTTGGTGGCAACGGCTTCGGCCACACCATCCAAAGTGGATCGAACGACCTGCTCGGTGCGCATGGTGCCATCGGCGACCACCAGCACCGGCGTGTCCGCGGGCCTGCCTCCGCCGATCAGCGCCTTGGCGAAGGCCTCGATGCGTTGCAGGCCCATCAGCAGCACGATGGTCCCGCGCAGCCGCGCCAACGCGTTCCAGTCCACCAGCGAGCGCTCGTCGTCCGGCCCGACATGCCCGGACACCACGACGACCTCGTGCGCGACCCCGCGATGCGTCACCGGCACACCGGCGACAGCCGGCACGGCGAACGCGCTGGTCACCCCGGGTACGACGGTCACCGGCACGCCTGCTTCCACACAGGCCAGCAGTTCCTCGTAGCCTCGGCCGAAAACGTAGGAGTCGCCGCCCTTGAGCCGGACCACGAACTTGCCGGCCTTCGCGTGCTCGATCAGCGTCGCGTTGATGACTTCCTGGCTGGCTGCGCGGCCGTAGGGGATCTTGGCCGCGTCCACCACCTCGACCTGCGGCGGGAGTTCGTCGAGCAGTTCGCGCGGCGCCAGCCGGTCGACGACCACCACGTCGGCCCTGGCCAGCAACCGCCTGCCGCGCACCGTGATCAGCTCGGGATCACCCGGCCCGCCGCCGACCAGCGCCACCCCCGGCACCTTGGCCGCCTGCTCATCGGTGACCGTGCCCTCGCGCAGCGCGTCCAGCAGCCCGTCCCGCACCGCGGCGGAGCGCCTCGGCTGACCGCCGGCCAGCACCCCGACCAGCAACCCGTCGTGCTCGCCGACGGCAGGCGTGACCGCGCTGCCCTTGGCCCCCGCGTCCGCCCGCACGCAGAACACCCGCCGCTGCTGCGCTTCGGCGGCGACCGCCGCATTCACCTCATGATCGCTGGTGCAGGTCAGCGCGTACCAGGCGCCGTCGAGATCACCGTCGGCGTAGCGCCGCTGCTGCCAGCCGATCTCGCCCGCCTCGACCATGCTCTGCACGCTCGGGGTGACGTGTGGCGAGATCACCTCGACGGCCGCGCCCGCGCTCACCAGTCGGGGCAGCCTGCGCTGCGCGACCGTGCCGCCGCCGACCACGACCACCCGCTTGCCGGCCAGATCAAGCCCGGCCAGGTAATGCTGCTCAGTCATCCCATCACCCGACATGGCGCTCAGCATGCCCGTGTCCATGGCCGTGCGCAGGTCCGGCCGGATCGTCCGGATGGTGGTGCGGGGTCTGCGGTGCGCCGAGTTTGTCCTCGAAGCCGGGCAGCAGCACTCGATACGCGCAGGTGTCGCAGTTCATCCTGATGTCCCCGTGCAGTGTTTCCTGATAACGCTGGGCAACGAGTTCGGCGAGTCGGTCACTGTCCCCGAGATACCCGGCCACCCGCACGTCGATGTCCGGCTCCGACTGTCCGAACGCGACGGACTGGGCCACGACGCGCTGCGGCAGCACCCCGTCGAACAGGAAGTACGGCGCGACAACGACCCGCTTGGCGCCGAGCAGCTTCGCCCTGCGCAGCCCGTCGGCCACGTTCGGCGTCGCCAACGACACGAACGCGGTCTCGACGAACGCGAACCCGCGCGTCTCCTGAAGCAGCCGGGCGACCTTGCAGACCTCCGCGTTGGCGTCCGGATCGGTCGACCCGCGCCCGACCAGCATGACGGCGGTGTCCGCGAACTCCTCGGCCGGCACAACGGCCCTGATCCGCTCGGCCAACTGCTCCAGCAGGATCGGATGCGGCCCGAGCGGTCGGCCGAACGCATAGGAGGAACCGGGATGCCGGTGCACCTCGCGTTGCAGCGCGGCCGGAATGTCGCCCTTGGCGTGCCCGGCCGCGACCAGCACCAGCGGCACCGCGGCGATCCGCTGGTGGCCGAGATCGACGAGTCCCTGCCACGCCTCGGTGACCGCGGGCGCGGACAGTTCGATGAACCCGCCCGCGACGTCGATCCGCTCCGGCGCCAGCTTCACCCGCATCCGTTCGACGAACGCGGTGAACTCCTCGACTCCGGCCGCGTCGACGGTGCCGTGCCCGACGATGAGCAGCGGCTCCCGACTCATGCGGCCTCCTCGGCGTAGAGCAGCGCGTTGATGGCAGCCGCGGCGATCGCGGCGCCTCCACGCTCGGACACGTTGCTCAGCGCGTTGATCCCGCTCGCGCGCAGCGCGGCCTTGGCCGCCACCGACCCGACGAACCCGACCGGCAGCCCGATCACCAGCGCTGGACGCAGTTGCCCCGCCTCGACGAGCCGGAGCAGTTCGACCAGTGCGGTCGGTGCGTTGCCGATCGCCCACACCGCACCGTCCGGATACTCCCGAGCGGCGGCACGAATCCCGGCCGCCGAGCGGGTCAGCCCATCGACCGATGTGGCGAGATCAAGGCAGACCACGCTCTCGCGCGCGGTGACGGCGGCAGCGACCATCCGCACATCGACCAGCAGCGGCCCGCCGCCGAGCAGGCAGCATCGACCGACCGCAAGCGCTTGCTCGGTGCTGACCAACTCGCCGACCCAGCTCGGATCGGCCGTCGTGTGCACGATGCGCTCGGTGACGGCCTTGGTCAGCTCGGGTAGGTGCGCGGTGTCCACCCGCTCGCGCATGATCCGATACGACTCGATCTCGATCGGATGAATGACCCGGCTCACCTGCGTCCCGCCTCCTCGATTGATCGGATCCTCACCTGTTCGAGCGGCCCTGGTCAAACCGTCCCAGCGTCGAGGATGGTGATGGCGTCGACCGGACAGATCTCCACGCACTCCCCGCACCGCGTGCAGCCCGCCGTCACCGTCGGCCGACCGGGTGCGGGCCGCAACGCGTGCTCGGGGCAGGTGAGCAGGCACGCTCCGCATGCCGTGCACGCGGTGCTGATGACCAGCGGAAGTGGCTCAGTTCTGCCAGGTGTAGCCACGCGGCGTGACCATCCTGCCGTTGACAACGGTGGTCTGCGACGAGCCGACGACGACCGTGGTGAACATGTCGACCTCGGCCGGATCGAACTCCGCCAGTGGCGCACACCACACGTGTTGTCCATCGCGGCTGGCCTGCCGCACCGCGCCGACCGGCGTGCCCGAGGGCCGGTGCGCCCGCAGGATGTCCAGGGCCGCCGCGAGCTGCCAGTGCCGTTCACGGGAGCGCGGGTTGTAGAAGCACACCACGAAGTCGCCCTCCGCCGCCGCGCTCACCCGGCGCTGGATGATCTCCCACGGCGTGTGCAGGTCGGACAGGCTGATCAGCGCGTGATCGTGCCCGAGCGGCGCGCCGAGCAGCGCGGACGCGGCCAGCGCCGCGGTCACCCCCGGCACGCCGACGACCTCGACCTCGACCGGGCACTGCTGCAACGCCGGACTGGCCATCGCGTACACCCCGGCGTCGCCGGAGCCGATCAGCGCCACCGCCCGCCCGCCTGCCGCCAATTCGACGGCCTCCCGCGCCCTGGTCTCCTCAGCACCCAGCGCACTGGCCCGCACCTCGGTACCGGACCGCAGCAGATGCCGCACCTGGTCGACATAGGAATCAAGCCCGACCACCACCGCCGCCCTGCGCAGCTCGGCCTCGGCCCTGGGCGTGCGCAGGTCCGCCGCGCCCGGTCCGAGCCCGATCACGGCGAGCCGCCCGCGCGGCCGAATCCGTGCCGCGGCAACGGTGACCCGATGCGCCAGCTCGGCGGTGCCACCGGATTTCGTCTTGCGCACCACCAGTTCCACCGGCGCGCCCGGCGCCAGCTCCCCGGCCGCGTGCAGCGCCGCCGCCTCGGCAACGCTCGGCGTGCCCACCACGGACAGCACCACGTCACTCGGCGTCGGCACGTCCACTGTGGACAAGGTGTCGGCCGGATAGGCCAGCAGCCGCAGGTCGTCCTGCCAGTGCCAGAACGAGAAGTCCGCGATCGCGCCGACGATCCCCGGCTCGTCGGTCTTGATGTCCACCGTGGCGAACGCCCGCACCGCCCTCGGATCAAGCCCGTGCACATGATCAAGCTGCGCCAGCGCGGCCTTCACCGTATCCGTCGGCACATCCCGCGCCGACCCGATGCCGACCACCAACGTGTGCGGAATCAACCGCAACGTAGGAATCTCCGATTCCTCGGCCGGCACCCGATCATCGATCACCACTATCCACTCAGGGTTGTCGACATCCTGGCCAATGTTCACCGGCAGCGCGGGCAACGGAAACCCCAACGGGTTCGCCAACTTGATCGGCGCACCGTCCAGCAAAGCGACCCCGCAAGCGGCAAGATCGCCGTCAACGGTCGCATCGATCAGCCCGACCAACTCATCCAACGGCGTCGTCCCGGTGGCATCCGACGCGGTGGTGATCACCGGCATCGCGCCCAGCAGTTCAGCGACCCGCTCGGTCAGTTCGTTGGCCCCACCACCGTGCCCACCCGCGACCGACACCGCGAACGTGCGCGCCTCGTCGACGCAGACGATGCCCGGATCGGTGTGCTTGTCCGCCAACAACGGCGCGATCAGCCGCACGGTCGCCCCGGTGGCCAGGAAGAACACGGCCGCGTCCAGCCGGGGCCAGATCTGCTCCAGCGACGCCCGCAGCGGCCCCTCCACCACAACCGCCTCCGAGCCGAGGCCGGTGGCGAGTTCGGTGGCCGCCCGCCTGCCGGCCGCGGTCACCGCGAACAAACCGATCATTGCTTGGTACCCCACAACAACAGGATCGGATTGGCTGCTTCGAGTCGGCTCGCCCCACCTGGCAGGTCGACCAGCCGCGACGCCGCGATCTGCGTCCCGTCCACGTGATAACCGGCCCAGCGCAGGTTGTCCCGTGCCGGCGCCATCCGGTCGATGGCCGCGAGCGCCACCACGATCCGCTTCGCCCCCACCTCCGCGCAGGAGCGCACCACGTTCGGGCCGCCGCCGCCGACGAAGATCGCGTCCGGTTCGGGCAGATCGGCCAGCGCCTGCGGCGCACCGCCGTCGACAAGTCGCACGTCAACGCCGTGCCGTGCCGCGTTCGCCACGATCCGCACGCCCTGGCCCGCGTCGCGTTCGACCGCGATGACCGCAGCGCCGAGCCGCGCGCACTCCACCGCGACCGCACCGGATCCCGCGCCGACGTCCCAGATGAGCGTGCCCGGCCGCGGTGCCAGCCGGGCCAGCGCGAGCGCGCGCACCTCGGCCTTGGTCACCATGCCGTCCCGGTGCGCGAACTCGTCCTCGTCGAGCGCCCAACCGCCGACAGGCACCGTCCCGCCCCCGGCGTACCAGCCGCGATCCGGCACCTCTCCCGCGTCGGCAAGGCAGAGCAGCACATTGGGCTCGCGCCACTGCTGCTGCGCCGCCCGCTCGGCGTCGATCATGGTCAGCTTCTCGTCCGGCCCGCCGAGATCCTCGACGACGGCCAGGGTGCGCCGCCAGCCGGCCAGCCCCGCGCCGATCTCGGCCGGCCCGCTACCCGGCCCGGTCAGCACGGCGACCGCAGGCCGCGCACGGCACACGTTGAGCGTCTGCCGCAACTCGCGCCCGTGCGCGCTGACCACGGCCATGTCGTCCCAGGGCCTGCCGACCATCGCCGCCAGCCGCTGCACGCTGGACAACGCGGGCCGAACGATCACGTCGAGCCCGGATTCGCGCAACGCCCGCAACACCCCGAAATACCCCGGATCACCCGAGGCGAGCACCACCGCGCTACCACCCGCATGTGCCCGCAGCTCGGCCAGCGCCGGACCCAGCGGTCCGAGTTCGATGGTGCGGACCGCGTTCGGGGCATGCGCGGCGAGATGGCGGCGTGCACCGACCACCAGACTGGCCCGCTCCAGCGCCGCGCCACTTCCTGCTGGCAAACCCGCGCCGTCGACCCCGATCACGGTGACCGTCATCCGTTATTCGCCTCCGATGCCCTGCGGTTCGGCTGATCAGCCTGGCGAGCCCAAACTAACCCACTGCGCTTCGGTCGCGGCCACCACGGCGTCGGCGGTGAAGTCGACCATCGCCACGCGTGCCGGCAGCGCTACCCCCTGTTCGCCCGCTTGTGTCTCAGCGAAGCGGCTGAGCACATCCGCGACCCGCCGGCAGAGATCATCCCCGCACTCACGCAGGATGCCCGCCTGCTCCCACACCTCGTAGGCGCGCCGCGCCGTCGGCGAACCCTCCACTTCGGACACATCCGCCGCGCTGCCGCCATGTTCGGCGGTGATCGCGCCCAGCAGCCCGGTGTCGACCTTGGACCGGGTGTAGTGCGTCATCAGCACCCCCGATGCGAGCTTCGTCAGCTTCCCGATCATGCCGACGAACACCACATCCCGGATGCCCTGCTCGACCGCCCTGCGCAGCGCCGCCCCGGTGAAGTCGCCGACCTCGACGAACGCGACGTCGGGGTAATCCGGCAGCAGCCGCATGGCCGCGCGTTCGGTCCGCCCACCGGTCGCCAGCACCAACACCCGCCAGTCCTGCGCCGCCATCACGGAAACGGCCTGCTCGACACTGGCCCGCCAGGACGCGGTGGAGAAGGGCCGCACGATCCCGGTGGTGCCCAGGATCGAGATCCCGCCCATGATGCCGAGCCGGCGATTGGTGGTCTTGTAGGCGATCTTCTCCCCGCCCGGCACGCTGATCGTCACGTCCACCCCGCGCTCGGCAACGGCCTCGCGCACCGCGTCGGTGATCATCCTGCGCGGCACCGGATTGATCGCGGGGGCGCCGACCGGCAACCCCAAACCGGCCTTGGTGACCAGCCCGACGCCTTCCCCGCGATGCAGTTCCACCAAGCCGTCCGCGCGCCAGCGCACGGTCGCGGTGAGGTGCGCGCCATGCGTCACATCCGGGTCGTCGCCGGCGTCTTTGACGATCACCGCGGTCACCCGGTCGCCATCGATCCGACATTCCGCGACCGTGAACCGATGCCGCGTCCCGGCCGGAAACGGAATCTCCACGTCCGAGGGCGCGACCCCGTCCCGCAGCGCAAGACACGCCGCCTTGGCCGCCGCCGCCGAACACGCGCCGGTGGTGAAGCCGGTGCGCAGAGCCGTCGGCCGCACCTTGGCCGTGCGCGGCAGATCCGGCTCGCGCAGTTCCGGTGTGTCCTCGTCGCTCACGACACCGCTGACTCAGCCGGCCTTGCCGGAGTTGCCCGAGTTGCCGTTGTTGCCATTGCCCGAGCGCCGGTTCTGCGCGCCCTTGCCAGCCGGCTTGCGCCCGGTCTGCTTGCGCGGCGCCGCCCGACCGGTCGACTTGGCCCGCGCCCTCGGCTGCGCCTGCGGCTTGACAGCTTCAGGCTCCGCCACAGCCGCGACGACCTCAGCCACCTCGACAACCGGCTCCGGGACCGCCGCAACCGCGGCCTCGACTGCGGGCTCGATTTCCGGCTCGGTCGCGGGCTCGGCCGTCGGCGCGGCGGCCAGAGCCACTACCTTCGGCTCGTCACCCAGTTCGAGCGTGCCCTGATCCGGGGCAGGCGGCTTGGCCTCCGGCCGCGTCCGCGTCGTCGGCCGGCCCGCCGACCGCGCGGTGTCCTGCCATCCCTGCACCGCCGACCAGGCCGCGACCGACGCGGGTTGGCTCGCCCCGGCCAACGCATCCGCCGGCTTACCGCGCTGGGTCGGGCTCCAACCGTTGGCGATCCGCGCAGCCACCCAGCCGCTCCGACTGGTGTGCAACGGCCATCCCGCTCGACTCTTGGTTTCCCCGGCGCCGTCGTCGGTCTCGGCCTCACCGGCCCGGCTGGCCCGCAGCGCACGACGCGCGGTCGGGTCGGCCTTGCGGTAGGTGTGGAAGTGCCCCGCGTTGTACAGGTGCGACCTGGTCCCTCCACCGCGCAGCGCGCGACCGACCAGGAACAGCGTGTGCCGCCACAGTTTGTGCTGTTTCACCGCTTCGACCAGTTCGCCGATGGTGGTGTGCAGGATCAGCTCGTCCGGCCAGGTCGCCTTGTACGCGACCACCACCGGGGTGTCCTCGGCGTACCCGCCGGCCAGCAGTTCCTCGACCAGTTGGCCGCTGCGCGCGGCGGAGAGGAAGATCGCCATCGTGGTGCCGTGCCGGGCGAACTCGCGGATCTGCTCCCCGTCCGGCATGGGCGTCTTGCCGCCCTCCAACCGGGTCAGGATCACCGACTGGGCGACTTCGGGCAGCGTCAGCTCGCGCCCGACCACGGCCGCGACCGCGGAGAAGGCCGAAACGCCCGGCACGATCTCCACCTCGATGCCGATCCGCTGGCACACGTCGTACTGCTCCTGCACCGCGCCCCACAACGAAGGGTCGCCCGAGTGCACCCTGGCCACCCGCTTGTGGTCGCGCATGGCGCGCCGGTACACCTCGACCACGTCCTCGTGCGTGATCAGCGATGAGTCGATCACTTCCGCGTCCGGCCGCGCGTGTTCCTTGATGCAGTCCGGGTCGACAAGGCTGGCCGCCCAGACGATGATGTCCGCCTCGGCGATGCGGCGCGCGCCGCGCAACGTGATCAGGTCCGCCGCTCCAGGTCCCGCGCCGATGAAAGAAACCCGTCCCTGGTTCCCCTGGTTCACAGCTGCTCCCCTCTCCCACCGCGAGGTGGAAGTACGACCACGGTCGACAGATATGGCGCGTCCCCGACCGTTCGGTCGGTACCGTCCACAGTGCCGTCGTTGCCCACATCTGTTCCGGTTGCGGAACCCGGTTCCGCGATGTCTACTTCGGACAGTGGCAGCACTCGCGCGTCCGGCGTGCCGAGGTGCTCGGCGTACATCGCGCGGTCCAGTGCCCCGGATCGCGTGATCACGTCGCGCAACGCGGAAAGCCTGCGCCCGCCCTTGTAGACGACGACGGTACCGCCTGCCTCGATCCGGTCCGCCACGGAGGTGACGTTGCGCGTCACTGGCAGCACCGTCAGTGGCTCGGCCCCTTCTACCAGCGTAATTCCGGCCGCGCTAGCCGCCGCCTGCATCGCGGTGATGCCAGGAATCGTGCGAATCTCCGCGTCCGGCAGCAGCGATCGCACTGTTGCGGCCAGATAACCGAACGTGGAATACACGGATGGGTCACCGATCGTGGCAAAGGCCGCGGTGCCGGCCCCGGATCGGAGGTACTCGACGATCCGTTCAGCCGCCGCGTCCCAGTGCCGGTGCCGCCGCTGCTGTCTCCCGTCCACCGGATCGGCGAGGGCGAAGGTCAACCGCTCGATCACGGCGTCGTCCGCAACGTGCGCACGCACGACGGCCTCGGCTCGACCGGACTCGTCCGGCCCGAGGACCGGCACGAACACCCGGCCGGCCGCGCGCAGTTCACGTTGTCCCGCGAGCGTCAGCAACTCCGGGTCACCCGGTCCGACCCCGACGCCAACCAGTCGGTGCACCATCACTGACGTCCCTCCGAAGCCGCCGCCACCAACCGCGCGATCGTCCGTGGCCGCGCGGCCGGATGGGTGTGCAGATACGAGGCATGCACCCGATCGAGCGAAAATCCCTCGGCGACGGGGCGACCGTCCGCGCCGCGCCAGTGCCAGGCCGGGGTCGCGCCGTGCGCGGGGGTGAGCACGGTGCGGTGGAACTCGTGCCCGGTCACCCGTTCACCGGCCTGATAGGACACCGAGTCGGCGGCGGTGACCGCGTCCCGATAACCCAGGGTCAGCCGCGGCCCCATGCCGCCGACCGCCGGCAGCACCCCGCACATCGGCTCCCCGTCGACCTCCCGCGCCAGGTAGAGCAGCCCGCCGCACTCGGCGGTCACGATCCCGCCGGACCGAGCGAAGTCCGCGATCCCCTTGCGCAGCAACACATTCGCGGACAGCGCCGCGCCATGCTGCTCGGGAAAGCCACCCGGCAACACCACGGCCGACGTCCCGTCCGGCAACGCGGATGCGGCGAGCGGATCGAAGACGACCACCTCGGCACCGGCCGCCCGCAGTAGCTCATCGTGCTCGGCGTAGCCGAAGGTGAACGCCGGCCCTCCGGCCATCGCAACTACCACTCGTTGGCTTGTAACGGCTTTAGCTCCTATAGCCGTTACCGGCGACCAGCGCGTATGGGTGTCGAGAGGGGCAGCCGTCGCGGCAAGCCGCATGATGCCGTCAAGATCAACCGATCGTGTGACAAGATCCGCCATCGCCTCGACCGCGCGCACCGCGGGCGCACCATGTTCGATCGCGGGCACGAGCCCAAGATGGCGCGACGGCAGGGAAACCTCGGCGCCGCGCCGCAACGCACCGAACACCGGGAGGCCGACCTCCTCGCAGGCGGCCCGCAGCACCTCCTCGTGCCGATCCGAACCGACCTGGTTCAACAGCACACCGGCCAACCGCACCGAGGGGTCGTAGGACCGGAACCCGGACAGCAGCGCGGCGAGGCTGCGCCCCTGTCCGCGCGCGTCCACCACCAACAGCACCGGCGCGCCGAGCAGCGTGGCCACGTGCGCGGTCGAACCGAACCCGGCCGCGCCGACCCGACCGTCGAACAGGCCCATCACGCCTTCGATCACCGCGATGTCCGCGTCGCGCGCGCCGTGCAGGAACAGCGGGGCGATCAGGTCCTCGCCGACGAGGACCGGATCGAGATTGCGGCCGGGCCTGCCGGCGGCGAGCGCGTGGTAGCCGGGATCGATGTAGTCCGGGCCGACCTTGACCGGCGCGACCGTGTTTCCCCGTGCGCGCAGGGCCGCCATCAGGCCGGTCGCCACCGTGGTCTTGCCGGCGCCGGAGGCGGGCGCGGCGATGACGAGGCGGGGTGGGGCGTTCACCACTCGATGCCTCGCTGGCCCTTCTGGCCAGCGTCCATCGGGTGCTTGATCTTCGTGGTTTGCATGACCAGATCGGCGGCATCGATCAACGCGTCCGGCGCATAGCGGCCGGTGATCACCACATGCTGGTGGCCGGGCCGGTGGCGCAGGGTCTCGACCACCTCGTCCACGTCGACCCAGCCCCAGTGCATCGGATAGGTGAACTCGTCCAACACGTACAGGTCGTGTTCGGCGCGCTCGATGCGCCGGGCGATCTCCCGCCAGCCCTCGGCCGCGGCTTCGGCATGTTCCTCCTCGGTGCCCTTCTTCCTGGTCCAGGACCAGCCTTCGCCCATCTTGTGCCACTCGACCGGGCCGCCAGCGCCGGTTTCCTCGTGCACCTTGTTCAATGCCGCGAACGCGGACTCCTCGCCGACCTTCCACTTCGCCGACTTCACGAACTGGAACACCGCGATCGACCAACCCTGGTTCCACCCGCGCAGGGCAAGGCCGAACGCGGCCGTGGACTTTCCCTTCATCTCGCCGGTGTGCACGATCACCAGCGGACGGTTGCGGCGCTGCCGGGTGGTCAGGCCGTCGACCGGCACCTCGGCCGGGGTTCCCATGGGCATGAGGACTCCTACGCAGCTCTCGCGGCGCGGACCACGCCGGTCACGTGCTCGGCGGACAGTTCGGGCAGGGTCAGGCAGGCGCCCCCGAGAGCGTCGGCCAGTCGGGCGGCGAGGCCGAGCCGGACCGGGCCGTGCTCGCAGTCCACGGTCACCGAGGCGATGCCGTCCGTGGCCAACAAAGCCGCTGCGCGCAACGCGTCGTTGACCGGGTCACGACCAGACGTCGCGCGGCCGTCGGTGAGCACGACCAGCAGCGGGCGCCGCCGCGGATCGCGCAACCGTTGCACGGCAAGAACTTTGCGCGCTCGGAGCAACCCCTCCGCCAGTGGCGTGCGACCGCCGGTGCGCAGTTTGCCGAGCCTGCGCACGGCCGCGTCGATCGAGGAGGTCGGCGGCAGCGCGACCTCGGCCTCCGCGCCGCGGAAGGTGACGACACCGACCTGGTCGCGACGCTGATAGGCGTCGCGGAGCAGGGAAAGGACCGCGCCGGTGACCGCGGACATCCGCTGCTTGGCCGCCATCGAGCCGGAGGTGTCCACCGCGAACAGCACCAGGTTGCTCTCCCGGCCCTCGCGCACCGCGGCCCGCAGGTCCTCGGCCTTCAGCCGCAGACCAGGGCCGGTCCGGCCACGGGCGATCTGGTGCGGCGCCGCCGCGGCGAGCGTGCCGAGCAGGTGCAGCCCGGAACCGGTGGTCGGCCCGGTGTCCGCGACCCGCACCACCCGCCCGGACTGCGAACGCGATCGGGATCGTCGACCGGGCGCGCCCTCGCCGAGGCCGGGCAGTTCGATCAGCCTGGCCCGGAAGGACGGCGCCGGCTGTGGGGCCGGTTGCTCGCCACTTCGTTGTTGCGGCTGCCCCGGTTGGGGTTGCTGAGGTTCAGCGGCGGAGGGGGGTTGGCCCGTGCCGGTGCCGGGGCTGTCCGGGTCGTCGTCGGGCTCGGGTTCCTGGTCGCCTTGGGCCTGCTCGGCCGCGTCTTCGAGAGCCTTGGTCAGCTGGTCCTCGTCGAGGCCGGGTTCGTCGAACGGGTCGCGCCTGCGGCGGTGCGGCAGGGCGAGCCGGACCGCGATCTCCACGTCGTCCGCGTTGACCTCGGCCGCGCTTCGCCAGGCCGCGTGCGCGATCGCGGTGCGCGCCACCACCAGGTCGGCCCGCATGCCGTCGACCTCGAACGCGGCGCAGACCGCGGCGATGCGACGCAACTCGGTCTCGGGCAGCCGGACCGAGGACAGCGCCATCCGGGCGGTGGCGATGCGCTCGGCGAGTTGTTTGTCCTCGTCGGCCCAGTGCGCGGCGAAGCCGTCCGGGTCGGCCTCGAAGGCGAGCCTGCGCCGGATCACCTCGGTCCGGGTGCTCACCTCGCGGGCCGCGGCGACCAGCACGGTCAACCCGAACCGGTCAAGCAGCTGCGGGCGCAGCTCGCCCTCCTCCGGGTTCATGGTGCCGACCAGCAGGAACGACGACGCGTGCGAGACCGAGACGCCCTCCCGCTCGACGTGCGCGCGGCCCATCGCGGCCGCGTCCAGCAGCAGGTCGACCAGGTGGTCGTGCAGCAGGTTGACCTCGTCGACGTAGAGCACGCCCCGGTGCGCGGCCGCGAGCAGGCCGGGCTGGTAGGCGCGGACGCCCTCGGTGAGGGCCCGTTCCAGGTCGAGCGAGCCGACCAAGCGGTCCTCGGTCGCGCCGATCGGCAGCTCGACCAGTCGTGCCGGCCGACGCCGTGTTTCGGGCCGAACGTGCGGACCGTCCGGACAATTCGGGTCCTGGTTGGCCGGGTCGCAGCCGAACCGGCAGTCCGCGACCACGTCCAACTCGGGCAGCAGCGCGGCCAGCGCGCGGACCACCGTCGACTTGGCCGTGCCCTTCTCGCCTCGGACCAGCACCCCGCCGATGGCCGGGTGCACCGCGTTGAGCAGCAGGGCCAGTCGTAGATCCTCGTGGCCGACGACGGCGGAGAACGGGAAACCTGCGGTCATGCGCGAACCATGGAGGTCATGCCCACGATTCCTTCCTCGGGTGTCCACGCCCGGGTCAAGGCTGGTGGGTGCGGCGAACCGCACCCGCGTGGAGCAGGAGTGTCCTGGCTCCCGGATCGTCGGGTGTGCTCCGGCCTTCCCAGGTCCGTTCGCCCTGGTGGCCATCGGTGGAGCAACCCTCCCCGGTCACAGTGGCGGGACCGCGCCGGATTCGCACCGGCTTCCTCTCGCCTCCACGCTGGGTCCCTGGCATCGTCGCATCCGCACAACGTCCGCACCAAGTCCGCGTGATCACCGCCCCATCTGTGCTCTCATGGAGTGAGGTCTGGCAGCAGAGGGGGATCTCATGCACGACGGCGGCGGTAGCGGCGGCGGACACAGCGGCGGTCATCACGGCGGCGGCGGGTTCAACCACCATCATCACCACAATTCGGGCCAGAACTCGAGTCTGGGCGGCGGGTCGCGGGGAAGCGGATCGGGAGACCGGTACTGGGCCATCCTGATCGTCCTGTTCATCCTCGCCGTCCTGGCGGTGGCCTGGTTCAGCCACGTCGGCTGACCGGCCTCATGTGCGACTCGACCACCGGGTGCGAAACTGGCCCGCGTGAGTACCTCAGTCGCGCCCAGTGCCGCCCGTCTCGACCCGGAGCAGGTCTTCGACTGGGTTGACGCCCACGGCGAGGAGCGCAGGCGGGCCGGGCTCAAGCGGCAACTGCGACCGAGGGCGGCCAACGCGACCGACCTCGACCTGGCCGGGAACGACTACCTCGGCCTGACCAGGGACAAGCGAGTGGCCGGCGCGACGGCGGCGGCTGCCCTGCGCTGGGGTGCGGGTTCGACCGGTTCGCGACTGGTCACCGGAACGACCGAACTGCACACCGAACTGGAACACGAGCTGGCCTCGTTCTGCGGGGCGCAGGCCGCGCTGGTGTTCTCCTCCGGCTACCTGGCCAACCTGGCCGCGACCATCAGCCTGTCCGGGCCGGACGCGGCGATCGTCGCGGACCGCTACATCCACGCCTCGCTGATCGACGGCACCCGGCTGGCCAAGGCCGCCGTGTCCGTTGCCGAACATGCCGACCCCACCGCGATCGAGCGGGCACTCGCCAGCCGGGACCGGCAGCGCGCGCTGGTGATCACCGACTCCGTCTTCTCGGTGGATGGCGACCTCGCGCCACTGCCCGAACTGGCGGCGGTGTGCCGGCGGCAGGGCGCCGGACTGCTCATCGACGACGCGCACGGGCTCGGCGTGCTCGGCGACGGCGGCCGGGGCGCGGTGGCCGAGGCGGGATTGCAGGGCGCACCGGACGTCGTGACCACGATGACGCTGTCCAAGGCGCTCGGCGCGCAGGGCGGGGTGGTGCTGGGGCCGCGCCGGGTCATCCAGCACCTGGTGAACACCGCGCGCACCTTCATCTTCGACACCGGCCTCGCCCCGGCCTGCGCCGCGGCCGCCCTGACCGCGTTGCGGGTGCTCAAGGAGGAACCGGAACGGGCCGAGCGGGTCCGCGGCATCGCCCTGGACCTGGCCGCCCGGCTCTCCTCGGCCGGCTTCGCCGCCTGCACGCCCAGCGCCGCGGTGATCTCGGTGCGGGCGCCCTCGCCGGAGGCCGCGGTCGAGTGGGCCACCCGCTGCCGTGACGAGGGTGTCCTGGTGGGTTGCTTCCGGCCGCCGTCGGTACCCGACAAGATCTCCCGGCTGCGGTTGACCGTGCGCGCGGACCTGACCGATGCGGACCTCGACCGGGCCATGCGCACGATCACCGAAGCCGCGCCCCCGAACGCCCGCGCCTAACTCACCGTGCCGGCCTGCGCATGGTGATGTGCGGGATGTCGTCCTCAAGGTAGGGCTCGCCCTCGGGCCGGAAACCAAAACTCGCGTAGAACCCCTGCGCCTGGACCTGCGCGTCCAGCACGCACGAGGCCTTGCCGACCTCGGCCAGCGCGGCCTCCATCAACCTGCGGGAGAGCCCCCTGCCGCGCAGATCCTTCACGGTGCACACCCGCCCGATCCGGAAACCGTCGGCCTCCTCCAGCAGTCGCAGGCAGGCGATCGGCTCGGTCGCGGAATCGGTCTCCAGCCAGAAATGCCGGGTCGTGTCCAGCAGATCCAGCCCGTCCAGCTCCTGGAACGGACAGTCCTGCTCGATCACGAATATCGACGTCCGCAACCGGAGCAACGCGTACAGGCCGGCCGGGGTCAGATCGGCCGACCACGCGCGGCGCAGGGTCGCTGACTGCTGATGCACACTCATCAGGGGTAGATATCACATCAACCGATCGTGGGATACCACACGAACTGGGCAACCAAGGCCGCGATGTCACGTCCAAACCCAACGTGGACGGTGACAGGACAGGACGGAAACAGGCGAAACGGCTACTGAGCGTGGTGATCGCCCTGTTCGGTATCGGCGCCGCCCTGGTCGGCTGCTCGGCGACCACAACCAGCGGTTCCCCGCTGCCGACCACCAGCGCTCCCGTTTTCTCCGACTGGCGGGTGGGCGCGACACCGCTGCCGCTGCAACCGGACGGGTACGGCGAGATCGAGCCGACCCCGGCCGCGCTGGTGAACCGTCGGCTGCCCACCACGGATTTCCTGCCGCCGCCCACCGACGGCGGGTTTCACTCGACCAGCGCGCCGGTGCCGGCCGCCGTGCTCGCCCGCAGCACCTGGCAGGCAGGCTGCCCCGTCACCAAGGCCGCGCAGCGCTACCTGACCATGTCCTTCTGGGGCTTCGACGACAAGCCGCACACCGGCGAGATGATCGTGAACGCGCAGGTCGCGTCGGCCGTGCCCAAGGTGTTCGCGCAACTGTTCGCCGAGCACTTCCCGATCGAGGAGATGCGGGTGGCCAGCGTCACCGAGGCGACCGCGCGTCCCACCGGCGACGGCAACAACACCACCGCGTTCGTCTGCCGCCCCGCCGTCGGCCAGACCACCTGGTCAGCGCACGCGTACGGGCTGGCCATCGACGTGAACCCGTTCTGCAATCCCTACCGCGAAGGCGACCTGATCGTGCCGGAACTCTCCTCGTCCTACCTGAACCGCGCCGACGTGCGCCCCGGCATGGTGCTGCCCGGTGATGCGACCATCCGCGCGTTCGCGTCGGTCGGCTGGACCTGGGGCGGCTCGTGGACCTCGCCCAAGGACCTGATGCACTTCACCGCGAACGGGCACTGAGCCTCGCCCTATGGATGATTTCGTCACCGAACCCGCGAAAGTGGCGAAAATCGTCAAGCTCGCTCCGCTGAGTGGAACAGAACCCGGGCCAAGCCGCACCCTCGCACCGAACGCACATCGGTTACGGGGGAAGGACATCCTGTGTCACCCACATCCGCCCATCGCTGGCTCGCGCTGACCGGTCTGCTGGTCGCCGAGGCGATGAACCTGCTCGACGCGACCATCGTGCAGGTCGCGGCGCCGGTCATCCACACCGACCTGACCGGCCAGGACAGCGACGTCCAGTGGTTCAGCGCTGCCTACACCCTGCCGCTGGCCATGGTGCTGATCACCGGCGGCCGGCTCGGCGACCTCTACGGGCGCAAGCGGATCTTCACCATCGGCGTGATCGGATTCGTACTGGCCTCCGCGGTCTGCGCACTGTCCATATCGGACGCGATGCTGATCGCGACCAGGGCCGTGCAGGGCGCCGCCGCTGGGTTGATCATCCCGCAGACCTTCGGTCTGATCCGCGGCATGTTCGATGGACCGGAGCTGCCGAAGGCGCTGGGTTTCATCGGGCCGGTGATGGGCCTCGCCGCGGTGTGCGGACCGATCATCGGCGGGGTGCTCACGCACGCCGACCTGTTCGGCTCCTCCTGGCGGTCTGTGTTCCTGGTGAACGTGCCGCTGGGCATCGCGGTGCTGGTGATCGCGCGAGCGCTACGCGAGGATCGGGCGCCTGATCCTGGGCGGCTCGACCTGATCGGCACCGCGCTGGCCATGCTCGGTGCGGGCCTCGTCATCTACCCGCTGATCACGGGCACCTGGTCGGCGTCTACCTGGATGCTGCTCGCCGCCGGCGTTGTCGTGCTGGTGTCGTTCGCTGGGCACCAGCGCGGCCATGCTCGACGCGGGCGGGATTCGCTGATCGCGGTGAGCCTGTTCGGTAGCAGGGGTTTTGTCGCCGCGCTATGCTGCCTGACCCTGTTCTTCGCGGTACTCAACGGGTTGACGCTGGTGATCGTGCTGCAACTGCAACTGGTTTCGCATGCCGACGTGCTCACCGCGAGCCTCACCCTGGTGCCCTGGTCGGTCGGCATGGGCGTGTCCGCCATGCTGGCCGGGAGCTATCTCTATCCACGCCACGGCGCGAACATCGTGTTCGCCGGCCTCGGGCTGCTCTTCGCCGGGATCATCGCCGCGGTCGTGGTGGACGCGGCCATCGCGCCGACCGGCTACCCATGGCCGCTGCTTGGCGCGCTCGGTGTTGCCGGGCTCGGCATCGGCCTGTTCACCACCCCGCTGTTCACGCTGGCCCTGCGCAACGTGCGCCCACACGAGACCGGTTCCGCCGCCGGACTGCTCAACGCGTTCCAGGAACTCGGCGCGACTCTCGGCGTAGCCGTACTCGGCACGGTGTTCCTGAGCACGGTCGGACTGGCCGGACCGCGGCACGCGCTGTTCGTGGCGGCCGGATTGGTCGCGCTCACCGTGATCGGCGCCGCGATCATGGTCGATGGTGCGCGGCGCCGATCCGGGGATGCTCAGTCCGTCGGCGAGGATTCCGTCGAGCCGGTCTCGGCGTTGTCCGAGTGACTCTCGCCGCTGCCGCTGCTGTTGCCGCCGTTGCCGCTGAACCGGCGCCACACGTTGCCGGCGACGTCGGACAGCGCGCCGCCGACCTCGTTGATCACCTTGGCCAGCGGATCGGTCGACGTGGAGAACGAGTCCTTGTACGACTTCGCGGCCTCCTTGACGTCCTGCGTCCAGGTGGTGTGCGGTTCGCCGCCGCGACGCGGGTAGTTCCCGGCCAGGATCTCGCGGTACTCCTCGGAGGCCGCCCAGCGCTGCAGTTCGGCCGCGCGGACAACGGCAAGCGGGTGAGTCAGGTCCATGGTGTTGAGCAGCTTCAACACGCTGTCCCGGACGTCGCCGTTGGACTCGTACTCCCTGGCCTGGTTCAGGAACTCTGCGGTGTCCACGTCGCCGGGGCCACGCGCGCCGGCGAGCAGCACGTGCGCCTGCAACGCGGCCTTCGGGTCCTGACCGCACAGCAGCCCTGCGCGGTCGCAGGACAGCTCGGCCTTGCGGTACCACTCCATCAGCGCGGCGATGATCGCGCGCAGGCCCCAGTAGCCCATCGGCAGCCAGGACATGGTGTTCAGCATCCCGAGCAGGCGCATCAGCATGGTGCGGTACAACGCGTGGCCGGAGAGGGCGTGGCCGATCTCGTGGCCTATGACCCAGCGCAGGCTGTCGGTGTCCATCAACTCGACGAGGCCGGTGGTCAGCACGATGAACGGCGCGTCCAGCCCGATGGTCATGGCGTTGACGATCGGGCTGCGCGAGATGAACAGCTCCGGCACCGGGTCGACGTCGAGGATGCTGGCGCATTCCAGGCGCAGCTGGTCGATGCGCGGGTACTGCTTGGGGCCGACCCTGATCGAGGAGGACAGCGACAACAGCCGTTCGCCGCGTTCGGAGAACGCGCCCGACACGACCTTGAGGATGGCGGCGAACTCGGGGACCGTGCGCAGTGTGGCCAGCGCACCCCGGTCGGCCGGGTGTTCATAGGCCCTGGGATCGATCTGCGGCAGCCGGATCCGGCTGGTCAGTTGCTCGATCTCGGTCCCTGGCGACTCGTTGGTGTCCACCTCGTCGAGGGTATTCGCCCCGGCCGACGCAGCAGGGGCTAATAGCGCATTTGGGAAGCACAGATACGGTTCGTAACCAAAGAACGCACTGAGGACTCCCTGAAAATGCGTTAAAAGGGCTATCCAGACTGGTGCCAATGAGCTGAGCTTGTGGTGATCTGGATGTTGGCTCGGTCCGTAGCCAGGAGGGAGCAGCCGTGCGTCGTCGAACTCTCGTGCTGATCCCGGTCTTCGCCGCCGTCCTGCTCGGCGCGACGGCCAGCGTGGCGTCGCCATGGAACCTGACCTCCACGATCAGCGGCATCCGGCCGGTCTCCCAGCAGGAGAACTCGGCCGCCACCCAGTACTGGGCCGGCCACGCCGCGCCCAAACAGTCCAAGGGCACGCCGAGCACCACGACAACGAGCACCACGGCGCGGACCACCGACCCGGTGCCGACCTCGTCCTCTCCCGCCGTGTCCTCCCCCGCCGTGCCGACCCCGCAGCCGCCCGACACCACCCAGCAGACCGCGAACAACACCAACGGCATCCCGGCCGTCGGCGCCCTGTTCGCCACCGACGACCAGGGCGACGACGGCCACTTCTGCTCGGCCAGCGTGGTGGCCAGCCCACACGGCGACCTGGTGATCACCGCCGCCCACTGCATCTACGACCCGACGGAGGGCGACTACGACACGGACATCGTGTTCATCCCGGACTACCACGACGGCAAGGCCCCGTACGGCGTGTGGGCGCCGAGCCAACTGATCGTCGACCCGAGGTGGATCAGCAACTCCGATCCCGACCTCGACTTCGGCTTCCTGATCGTGCACAAGGCCGGCGACAGCAACTCCGTGCAGAGTGAGACCGGCGCCAACCAACTCGGCACCAGCCTCGGCTTCGACCTGCCGGTCCAGGTCACCGGCTACCCGGACGGCGGGTCCCAACCGGTCACCTGCTCGACAACGTCCGCGCAGGCGGACACCTACCAGATGCGGTTCAACTGCGACGGCTTCCCGAACGGCACCAGCGGCAGCCCCTGGGTGACCAACGTGAACCCGTCGACCGGCCTTGGCACCGTGATCGGCGTGATCGGCGGCTACGAGGAGGGCGGCAACACCCCGCAGGTGTCCTACTCCAGCTACTTCGACCAGGACATCACGGATCTCTACAACACCGCGGTGAACCAGAGCTAGGCGCTCAGTCCTCCAGTTCACCCTCGAGTTCGAGGTAGACGGCGCGGAGTTGGTCGAGGGTGGCCTGGTCGGGCTCGGCCCACAGGCCGCGGTCGGCCGCTTCGAGGAGACGCTCGGTGACGCCGCGCAGAGCCCATGGGTTGGACTGGCGCATGAACTTGCGCACCTCGTCGTCGAACACGTAGGACTCGGCGAGCTTCGCGTACATCCAGTCGTCGACGACACCGGCGGTGGCGTCGAAACCGAACAGGTAGTCCACGGTGGCGGCCAGTTCGAACGCGCCCTTGTAACCATGCCGCTGCATGGCCGCGATCCAGCGCGGATTGACGACCCTGGCGCGGAAGACCCGCTTGGTCTCCTCGCCGAGGGTGCGGGTGCGCACGGCGTGCGGCACGGCGGAGTCGCCGATGTAGGCGGCCGGGTTCTGGCCGGTCAGGGACCGGACCATGGCCACCATGCCGCCGTGGTACTGGAAGTAGTCGTCCGAGTCGGCGATGTCGTGTTCGCGGGTGTCCACGTTCTTCGCGGCGATCTGGATGCGCGCGAACGCGTTCTGCATGTCGTCGCGGGCCTCGCGGCCGTCGAGTCCTGCGCCGTAGGCGTAGCCGCCCCAGGTGGCGTACACCTCGGCGAGGTCGCCGTCGTCGCGCCAGTTGCGCGCGTCGATCAACGGCAACAGACCCGCGCCGTACGCGCCCGGTTTGGAGCCGAAGATGCGGGTGGTGGCGCGCCGGTCGTCGCCGTGCCCGGCAAGATCGGCGCGGTACGCGGCGGCGACGTAATTGTCCACATCGGACTCGTCGAGCTTGGCCACGGTGCTGATCGCCTCGTCGAGCAGGGCAACCACGTGCGGGAACGCGTCCCGGAAGAAGCCGGAGATGCGGATGACCACGTCGATGCGCGGTCGGCCAAGCTCTGTAACGGGTATGACCTCGAAACCCGTTACACGGCGGGAGGCATCGTCCCACACGGGGCGGGTGCCAATCAGCCAGAGCAGTTCGGCGATGTCGTCGCCCTGGGTCCGCATGGCCGAGGTGCCCCACACGGTCAGGCCGACGCTGCGCGGCCAGGTGCCGGTGTCGGCGCGATGCCTGGCCAGCAACGAATCCGCGAGGGCGGAGCCGACCTCGAAGGAGTTGCGGGACGGAATCGCCTTGGGATCGACCGAGTAGAAGTTGCGCCCGGTCGGCAGCACCGAGACCAGGCCGCGGGTGGGCGAACCGGACGGGCCGGGCGGGATGAAACCGCCGTCCAGCGCGTGCAGCACGTTGGTGACCTCGTCGGTGGTGCGGGCCAGCCTGGGCACCACCTCGGCGCAGGCGAAGGCGAGCACCTCAGTCACGGCGGGCACCGGTTCGCCGAGAGTTCCGCTGACCACGCCGGGAATCGCCTCGGGGGCGAACTCCCGTTCGGACAGGCCGGTGACCAGCATGCTGGCCAGGCGTTCCACCAGGTCGATCAGGTCGGCGCCGGTGTGCGCGGGGCCGTCGATGAGCGCGGTCAACGCGGCGGGCACGGCCACGGCGGCGCCGGGTTCGGCCAGCAGTTCCTGTTCGTCGAGGCCGAAATGGGCGGCCAGCGCGGCGCGCAGTCCGGGCAGCGCGCCGACCGTGCCGCCGAAGACCTGGCGGGCGCGCAGCACCGCGAGTACGTCGTTGACCAGTTCCTCGCCCTGCGGGGCGCGGCCGAGGATGTGCAGACCGTCGCGGATCTGTACATCCTTGATCTCGCAGAGGTAGCCGTCGATGTGCAGCACGAAGTTGTCGAATTCCTCGGCGCCGGGCTGGGATTCGGTGTGCAGGTCATGGTGCAGTTGCGCGGCGGTGACCAGTTCCCACACCTGTGCCCGCAGGGTCGGCAGCTTGTCAGGGTCGAGCGCGGCGACGGTCGCGTACTCGTCCAGCAGTTGTTCGAGTTTGGCCAGGTCGCCGTAGGTGTCGGCACGGGCCATCGGCGGAATCAGGTGGTCGACGACGACGGCGTGGCCGCGACGTTTCGCCTGGGTGCCCTCGCCGGGGTCGTTGACGATGAACGGGTAGACCAGCGGGAGGTCGCCGAGCACCGCGTCCGGCGCGTCGTCGGCGGCGAGGCCGAGTCCCTTGCCTGGCAACCATTCCAGGGTGCCGTGCTTGCCGAGATGGATCACGGCGTGCACGCCGAACTCGTCGTCGAGCCAGCGGTACGCGGCCAGGTACTGGTGGCTGGGCGGGAGGTCCGGGTCGTGGTAAATGGCGATCGGGTTCTCGCCGAAGCCGCGCGGCGGCTGGATCATCAGCATGATGTTGCCGAAGCGCAGTGCGGCAACGTAGATCTGTCCTTCGGACACGTACAGCTCGCCGGGCGGCGGACCCCAGTGCTCGACCATGGCCGTGCGCAGCGATTCGGGGAGCCGGTTGAACAGCGCGAGGTAGTCGGCGGCGGGGATGCGGATGGCGGCCTTGGCCATCTGGTCCTCGGTGAGCCATTCCACGTCGTGGCCGCCGGAGGCGATCAGTCGGTGGACGAGCGCGTCGCCATCCACTGTGGACGGATCAAGGTCGCCGAGGTCGTAGCCCGCGCGGGCCAACGCACCGAACAGCGCGACGGCGGAGGCCGGCGTGTCGAGGCCGACCGCGTTGCCGACCCGCGAATGCTTGGTCGGGTAGGAGGACAGCACGATCGCGAGCTTCTTCTCGGCGTTGGGCACCCTGCGCAGGTTGGCCAGCCGGGTCGCGATGCCGGCGACGCGGGCAGAACGTTCCGGATCGGCCGCGTAGGTGGCGATGCCATCCGCCCCGGATTCCTTACTGTGTTCTTTGAAGCAGAAGGGAACCCCGATGAGTCGACCGTCGAACTCGGGAATGGCGACCTGCATGCCGGCGTCCATCGGGGACAGCGCCGCGGACGAGGCGAGCCAGTCCGCGCGGGTCGAGGTGAGCACAAGCCCTTGCAGCACCGGGATGTCCAAGTCGGCGAGAGCGCCGGCGTCCCAGGCATCCTCCGCCCCGCCCGCGCTGGCCGAGGCAGCTACCGCGCCACCAGCCGCGAGCACCGTCGCGATCAGCGTGTCACAGCGGGCAAGCAGGTCACGCAGTGCTTGTGCCTCCGCATCGGACAGGCCGCGCAGCGAGCCGCAGAACACCGGGAGCGCGTTGGCGCCCTTGGCTTCGATGGCCGCGCACAGCGTGTCGATGAACGCGGTGTTGCCGGCGAGTTCGTGCGCCCGGTAGAACACAACGCCGACCGTTGGCCGGTCCGGAAGGATCGCTGGTTCGCCGTGCACGCCATAGGAAGGCATCGGGCGCGGCGGCGCGAATCCCTCGCCGGTGAGCAGGATCGTGTCGGACAGAAACGCGGCCAGCGCGGCCAGGTTGTCCGGACCACCCTCGACCAGGTAGGCGAGCGCCTGGGTGGCGACGCCGACCGGAACCGTGGACAGCGGCATCAACTCGGGGTCGGCAACGGCCTCACCACCGAGGCAGACCGTCGGCCGATTCGTGGCCAGCACCGCGTCGAGGCCTGCCTCCCAGGCCCGCCTGCCGCCGAGCAGTCGGACCACGACCACGTCCACATCGGCGAGCAGCGCGGGCACCATGTCGGGGGTGACCCGCGCCGGATTGGCGACGCGGTAGTCGGCCCCGCAGTTGCGGGCGGCGAGCAGGTCAGTGTCGGCGGTGGAGAGCAACAGAACGCGCGTGGCCACGAGGTTCCTTCCCGGGCCCCGGCGGACCCGATCCGCAGCCATGCTAACTGGGACAAGGCCCAGGCAGCGTTCTATCGCAATGGGACTTACGAGGCGGTCCTCACGGCACCCGGGCAACGGCGGCGAAACCGGTGAGCCTGCCGTCGAGTTCGTCTTGCTCGCTGTCCGAGTCGGCGTGCCAGGACCACATGTGCACCACGCCCGGCTCGACCAGCAGCAGGCCGGCGAACAACGCCTCGAACTGCGCCTTGGTGCGGTAGGTGAACGGGGTGTCGGTGCGGTTGTAGACCGTGCCAACGGTCGCGGTGCCGGCGCGGCGTTCGCTGGTCAGGTCGTCCTGCGAGGGGTGCGACATGGCCAGATAGCTGCCGGGGGCGAGACGCTCGACGTAGCCGGCGATGATGCCGGCCGGATCGTCCGCGTCGGTCACGTACTGCAACACCCCGGCGGCGATCAGCGCGACCGGCCGCTCCAGGTCCAGCATGGCCTTCGTGTCCGGGTGGTCCAGCACCTCGTCGGGCCTGCGCAGGTCGGCGTGGATGGCGGTGGCCCGGTCGTTGCCGGCCAGGATGGTGTTGCTGTGGGTGACCGCGATCGGTTCGAGGTCGACGTAGACGACGTGCGCGTTCGGGTTGGTGCGCTGGGCGATCTCGTGCACGTTGCCGACGGTGGGGATGCCGGAGCCGAGGTCGAGGAACTGATCGATCCCCTGGCTGGTCAGGTAGGTGACGGCGCGGCGCAGGTAGGAACGGTTGGCCCGCATGCCGAGGCCGATGGCGGGATGCGCGCGCTGCAATGCCTGCGCGGCGTCGCGGTCGACCTCGAAGTTGTGCGCGCCACCGAGAAAGTAGTCATAGATTCGAGCGGATGAGGGTCGGTCGACGTCTACCTTGCCGAGCGGGGGCCGGTCGGGTCGTTCCATGCCAAGGTTCCTCCTGCTCGAACAGGTCGTTCGCCCCACTATCGGGGATCGCGACCCCGTGACCCAGGACATTCCCGCTGTCGTGTACCGCCAATAGAGTGACACACACCCGATCGAGTGAAGAGTTCAGTGTCCAATCGGTACCTAACGTCACCAAGAGCGATGACGCCACTGCTCCGAGCCACCTAACTCGACCGTCCTCGTTCACTGGTTAGCATCAGTATCAGCAATGCAGATCGTCCCAGGAAAGTACTCGCGGAAGGAACACCATGAGCCTTGATCGACCGGTGCCGCCGGATCCGTACAGCATGCTGCCGGCCGTCCCGTCGTTCAGCGTCTCCTCCACCGATGTCTCCGACGGGCAGCCACTGAGCAACGCGCAGGTCTTCGACGGCATGGGCGCCGGTGGCGAGAACGTGTCCCCGCAGCTGAGCTGGAGCGGCGCGCCGGAGGGCACCCAGAGTTACGTGGTCACCTGCTACGACCCGGACGCGCCGACCGGCTCCGGTTTCTGGCACTGGGTCGCGGTGAACATCCCGGCCTCGGTGACCGAACTCGGCGCCGGCGCCGGCAAGGACGACGCGAGCCTGCCCGAGGGCGCCTTCCACGTCCGCTCGGACTTCGGCACCAAGGCCTTCGGCGGCGCCGCCCCGCCCGAGGGTGACCGGCCGCACCGCTACTTCTTCGCGGTGCATGCGGTCGACGTCGCGAAGCTGGAGGTCGACGGGGATGTCGCGCCCGCGATCGTCGGCTTCAACCTGGCCTTCCACACGCTGGCGCGGGCCGTGATCACCCCGACCTACGCCCGCTGAACTCCTCCCGGTGTGGTGGCGGTAACCCGGCCACCGCACCGGGAATCCCGCGGCCACCGCGCCAGTTACCGTGAGTGCGAAGCAACCGGCTCGGCGAACATGGAGATGGCGACTGTGCAGATCAACAACGGGCGGCACTACGACCTGGTGATCATCGGCACCGGCTCCGGCAACTCGGTACTCGACAAGCGCTTCGCCGATCAACGGGTCGCCATCGTCGAGAAGGGCGTCTTCGGCGGTACCTGCCTCAATGTCGGCTGCATCCCGACCAAGATGTTCGTGCACACCGCGGACATCGCCTCCTACGCGACGCACGGGCCGCGCTACGGCGTGGACACCGAGTTGCACGGGGTGCGCTGGGCGCAGATCCGGGACCGGATCTTCGGCCGGATCGACCCGATCGCCCAGGGCGGTGCGATGTACCGCACCGAACACCCTGACAACAAGAACGTCACCGTCTACCGTGCGCAGGCCAAGTTCGTCGGCCCCAAGACCCTGCAGATCGGCGAGGGTCCGGACGCTGAAACCGTTACGGCTGACCGGTTCGTGCTCGCCGCAGGCGGTCGCGCGGTGGTACCGGACATCGACGGGCTCGACGGTGTCGAGTACTACACCAGCGACACGATCATGCGCATCGACGAACTCCCCCGGCGGATGATCGTGCTGGGCAGTGGCTTCATCAGCGCCGAGTTCGCGCACGTGTTCTCCTCCTTCGGCGTAGAGGTCACCGTCATCGCGCGGTCGGAGAAGCTGCTGCGCGCCGAGGACGAGGCGATCAGCGAGCGGTTCACCGAACTGGCCAAGGACCGCTGGGACGTACGCACCAACCGCAAGACCACCCGCGTCACCAAGACCGCCGACGGCATCGAACTGCACCTGGAAGGCCCCAACGGCGCCGAATCGGTGGCCGCCGACCTGCTGCTGCTCGCGGTCGGCCGCACCCCCAACTCCGATCTGCTCGATCTGGCCAAGACCGGCGTCGAAACAGACCCGACCGGGCGCGTGGTCGTCGACGACTACCAACAGACCACTGTGGACGGTATCTACGCGCTGGGCGACATCTCCTCGCCCTACGAACTCAAGCACGTCGCCAACCACGAGGCGCGGATCGTGCAGCACAACCTGTTGCACCCCGATGCCCGCGTCAAGGCCGACCACCGCTTCGTACCGCACGCCGTCTTCACCGCGCCGCAGATCGCCTCGGTCGGCCTGACCGAGCGGCAGGCCCAGCAGCGCGGCCTGCGCTACGTCATCGCGCAGCAGGACTACGCCGGCATCGCGTACGGCTGGGCCATGGAGGACACCACCGGCTTCGTCAAGCTGATCGCCGACCCGGCCACCGGCCAACTACTCGGCGCGCACATCATCGGCCCGCAGGCGCCCACCGTGATCCAGCCGCTGATTCAGGCGATGAGCTTCGGCCTCGACGCCCGCAGCATGGCCCGCGGCCAGTACTGGATCCACCCGGCCATGCCGGAACTGCTCGAGAACGCCCTGCTCAACCTCCCGCTGGACGACTGACAGGCATAGTTGCCAGCAGCAAGTCGCGGGCGAAGTATGCCGAGACGCTTGATTCGGTGGTCAATGATCGCGAGGAAGTCGTGATCACCCGGTCCGGCCACGATCCGGTAGTCATCGTGCCCCTCGATGACTACCAATCCCTCAAGGAGACCGCCTACCTGCTGCGTAGTCCTGCGAACGCACGCCGCCCTGCTCGCGTCGATCGAGCGGCTTGAGGACGGACAGGGCTACCATCACGAACTGGCCGATGAGGCCGGTTCGTGAAGCCAGTCTGGGATGAGTCGGCCTGGGACGACTACAAGTGGTGGCAGATTCAAGATCGGAAGATCCTGAAAAGGATCAACGCGCTGATCCAGGACATCGAGCGAAACGGCAACGAAGGCGTTGGCAAGCCGGAGGCCCCCAAATACGGCTTCCGTGGCTTCTGGTCACGTCGAATCACCGACGAACACAGACTGGTCTACAAGATCGTCGACGACCAGATCCGAATCGCCTCCTGTCGATACCACTACGAGCAATAGCCACGCAGCATGTTCAGACGAACCTTGGGCGGCCGACGAAGTAGCCGATGACGACCTGGGCGAGCAGGATCGCGATCACCAGGATCAGTGACACGGTCCAGCCACCGGTGATGGCGTGCAGGAGGCCGAAGCACAGCGGGCCGAGCGCGGCGATGAGGTAGCCGACGCTCTGCGTCATGGTCGACAGGGCGCGGGTGTCGGCGGCCGACAAGGACCGCAACGAGATCAGCGCGACGGCGAGCGCGAACACGCCCATGCCGATCCCGACGCAGAACATCCACAGCCACGGCGCAGCGGCCGGCGCGACCAGTACGCCGACCACCCCGATCACCCCGACCGCGCAGATACCGGAGGTCCAGAACGACTGGGAGCGGGCGCGGGCCGCGATCGGCACGATGATCAGGCTGATCGGCACGCCGAGCACGCTGACCAGCGCCACCATCACGCCCGCGGTGCCTCGGCTGATGCCGGCGGCCATCAG
>DASYBO010000050.1:0-9857 GCA_036500685.1 Pseudonocardiaceae bacterium
GCCGGCACATTCTCCGCGAGTCGGGGCTCTCAGCACACCGAGTCGCGGTTCTCGACACGCCGAGTCATCGAGTTTGGCATCCGGCCGAGTTCCAGCCGCTGTGCGGTGTCCGGCGAGCGCGGGTCAGCTGAGGTAGCCGCGCAGCCGGCGCAGGGCTTCGGTGATGTCCTCGGTGGCGCCGGCGAAAGAGAGCCGGATGAAGCGCTGGCCGGCCTCGGTGTCGAAGTCAAGGCCGGGGGCCACCGCGATGCCGGTGTCGGCGAGCAGCGTCCGGCAGTAGCGCATGGTGTCGTCGGTGAGGTGACTGACGTCGGCGTAGATGTAGAACGCGCCGTCCGCGGGGGCCAACCGGTCGATGCCCAGCTCGGCCAGTCCGCTGCGCAGCAGCGACCGGTTCACCGCGTAACGCGCCACGTGGCCCTCCACCTCGGCGACGCTCACCGGGTCGAACGCGGCCAGCGCGGCGTGCTGGGGCAGTGCCGGCGGGCAGACGGTGAAGTTGCCGGCCAGCCGGTCCACGGCACGGCGCAGCCGAGGCGGCAGCAGCAGCCAGCCCAGCCGCCAGCCGGTCATGGAGAAGTACTTGGAGAACGAGTTGACGATGATCGCCTCGCCGGAGGTCTGCCAGGCGCAGCTGGTCGGCGGGGTGCCCGGGTAGGAGATGCCGTGGTAGACCTCGTCGCTGACCAGCTGCACGCCGCTCTGCTCGCACCAGCCGGCGATGCGCGCAAGCTCGGCCGGCTCCAGCACCGTGCCGGTGGGGTTGGCCGGGCTGGCCAGCACCAGGCCGTTGAGCGGCCGGCGGCGGTGCACGTCGGCGAGCATCTCGAGGGTGGGTTGGAAGCGGGTGTCCGGCCCGCAGTCCAGCTCGACTACCTCGCAGCCCAGCGTGTCGAGGATGTTGCGGTAACAGGGGTAGCCGGGACGGCCCATCGCCACCCGGTCGCCGGTGTCGAAGGCGGCCAGGAACGCCAGCAGGAACCCGCCGGACGAGCCGGTGGTCACCACGACGTCCTCGGCGGTGGCGATCACGCCGTACCGGGTGAGGTAGTGCCCGGCGATGGCGGCGCGCAGCTCGGCGATGCCGGTGGCCACGGTGTAGCCGAGCACGTCCCGCTGCAGCGCCGCGACCGCCGCGGTGCGCACCGGAGCCGGCGCCGGGGTGGACGGCTGGCCCGCCGAGAGATTGACCAGGTCGCCGTGGCTGCGCTGGCGCTCACCGGCGAGCACCCACACATCCATCACGTGGAACGGTTCGATCGCCGCGCGCCGCGCCACGGTCAGCCCGCGCTGCTGCGTGCTCATGCTCCCAGTGTCGCGTCCTCGGGTGGCGCGGCGTTCGCCGGTGGTCAGTAGCCGCGATAGCTACCACCCGCTTCCAGGCTGAGGATGCCGGGCGTACGGGAGACCGAGCCGTAGCGAGCGATCGCGTACCGGCAGCCGGCGATGATGTTGTCCACCGGGTCGAGGATGTTGCGGTGCCCGGGCAGCGCCCAGCGGTCGAACGTCGGCCGGATGGTCTGCATGATTCCCATCGACGGCGTGCCGCGAGCGGCGTTTCCGTCGGCGTTGTTGACCGCCGACGGGTTGCCAGCCGACTCGTAGGAGATGATCGTGGCGATGTGCTCGGGGTTGACCTGGTCGTCCCGGTAACCCCGCTCGCGCAGCACCCGGACCGCTTCGGCGACCCAGCCGTGCACGCCGCCCGGCGGCGACCGGTGCGGCGCGGCCACCACCGGGGCCCCCTGCTGGTGCGGCGGGTGCTCGCGGGTGGTCGCCGGGTCTGCGCGGGGCGCTGCGGAGTCCTGAGGTGGTCGAGGATGCGGGATTCGAGGTGGTGCGGGCGGCTGGCCGGGTACCCGGACGGCGTTGAGGTGGCGCAGCGTCAGCTGCACGGCCCGCAGCCGCGCCTCCAGCCGGTCCGCGCCATCGGCCAGCGCCCGGATGTCGGCCAGCGCCCGGATGCCGGTAGGCGCGCGGGCGCAGGCGGCCGCATCGGCCAGCGTCGCGGACGTCCGCCGGGTGGCCCGCTCGAATTCGGCCGCCCAGTCCGCATAGGCACGTGCCGCCGGCCCGGACCAGGCGGGACCGAGCCAGGTCAGCAGGGCCGACGGACCGCGCCCTGCCCAGCCGAGCAGCACACCCGCCTCGGCCCAGCGACGCGCGGCCCCGTCCACCGGCGGGCTCACCGTCCGCTCCAGGCGCACAGCCGCCGGGCCACCACGACATCGACCTCGCGTAGGGCGGCGGCACACGCGGTGATCGACTCCGCCGCGGCGACCAGCCGTCCGCTGGCCGCCGACATGGCTTGGTAGCAGGCCAGATCCAGCTCCGCGACCAAGCGAGCCACCGGATCAGCGGGCACCCCGCTGACCGGTGGGTAGCCGGCCGCCCCGTGGCCGGCCGCCGTGCTGTCAGGTGGGCCGCCGCCCGAGGCCACCGCGTCGAGCCAGGCGGTGACCTCGGAGGCTCGTCGAGTCAGCTCGGTGCTGACCTGGTCGAGGTCGGCGAAAACGTAGCGCGTCATACTGCGCAGAGACGGCCGCCGAGCTGGTTCGGTTCCCTCTGGTCGGATCTTTAGAACGGAACGCTGACGCACGCCACCCGAGCGCCCGCGGTACCTGCCTTGCCGGGCCCGATCTGCGTCGGGTCGGCGTGGATGACCACTGATCCGGCGCGGGCGTTGCTGAACGTCCACGGCACGTTGCTGGTGGCGGTGGCGTTGCCCTTGGCGTCGGTCGTGAAGTCGAGCCAGATCTCGTTCTCGGAGTTGGCGAACGCGGGGTTCACCGACGGCTTGACGGGGTCGGGCATGTGCTGGAAGTGGGACCCGGCCTTCTCACCGTCCGGACCGCAGGGCATGGCGTGCGCGTGCGCGCCGTAGGACCGGTTCGGCACCAGACCTTGCACGGTCAGCGTCACCTTGGTCGCGTTGTTCTCCATGCTCGCGACAACCTGGGCGCGTGCGCCGTCCGGCACCAGCTTCTTGTCGTAGTTGAACGCCTTGGGGTCGGAGCCGAACGTCGCGCTCACGTTCGTGCCCGAACTGGGCTGCAACGCCTGGTCCGTGGCCGGCTTCGTGGAGGCTTCGTCGGAGGCGCAGGCCGTCGCGGCAAACAACACGCCGGCGACGCTGAGGGCGGTGAGGTATCTGTGGATAGCGTGCATACGGTAATCATCCGACCGCAGCCTGGTTCGTAGCACGTATAACTCGCCGTACCACCGGATCGGATCAGGACCACTCGTGAGATCCGGGTACGCTCGACCCACGCACGGGCCTCTAGCTCAATCGGCAGAGCAGCGGACTTTGATCAGCCGGAAACCCCGGTGATCATCAGCCCCGACATTGGCTGGCTCTGAGGGACTTCTCGAGCGGTGCCGATCCCACTACGCCTGGTGTCACCCGGGACTTGCCGACGGCGCCGACCGGATTCACCCGCCTGTTGGCGGTCTCTCGGCGAGCACACGGTCCGTGGCCGTCGGAGCTCTGGCGCTAGTCGGCAGTCACGCCAGCGACTTGCGCGCTCTGACTGCCGGAGGCTCGGCGGCCGCAGGTGAACTGCCCGGCCCCTGGCGTGCGTGCTCTGTATAGCCGGGATGTCCTGGCCCGAGATGGAGAAGAGAACTCATGACGAACGTGCTGGGTGGCGAGTTGGACGAGCTGCGCGCGGCGGTTGCCGGCAGCGCCCTCGTGCCGGGTGAGGCCGGTTACGACGACGCCCGGCGGGTGTGGAACGGGCAGATCGACCGCCGCCCGTCGCTGGTCGTGGTCTGCGCCGGGCCGGCCGACGTCTCCGCCGCGCTCGCCCACGCCCACCGCGCGGGGCTGGCGGTGACCGTGCGGGGCGGCGGGCACAACACTTCGGGCTCCGAGGTCAACGACGGCGGCCTGATGATCAACTTTAGTCGGCTGAACGCCGTCACCGTTGACCCGGAGGCTCGTCGCGCCCGGGTCGGGGGCGGGGCGCTGCTGTCGGACCTGGACGCCGCCACTCAGGCGCACGGGCTGGCCACTCCCGGCGGGATGATCAGCCACACCGGTGTCGCCGGGCTCACCCTGGGCGGCGGGATGGGCTGGCTGACCCGCCGTCACGGATTGTCCGTGGACAACCTGGTCGGTGCGGAAGTGGTACTGGCCGACGGCCGCGTGGTGCGGGCGGATGCCGACGAGCATCCGGACCTGTTCTGGGCGTTGCGCGGGGGTGGCGGGAACTTCGGGGCGGTGACAGAGCTGGAGTTCGCGCTGCACGAGCTGGATCCGATGGTCAACCTGGGCTTTCTGTTCTGGGAGATCGAGCGCGGCGCCGAGGCGTTGCGGTGCATCCGCGGCGTCGTGCCGACGCTCTCGCGCGAGTTCAACGTGCTGATCGCCGCGATGAGCGCGCCGCCCATGCCGTTCGTGCCCGAGGAACACCACGGCCGGCCCGGCGTGGCGGTGTTGTTCCCTGGTTTCGGCTCGCCCGAGTCGCATGCCGAGGCCCTGCGCGCGTTCGGTGTCGAGTCGGCCCCGTTGGTGGAGTTCGCCTCGCCGATCCCGTACCCGGCGCTGCAGCAGCTGGTGGACGAGCCCAACCGGTGGGGTCAGTGCGCTTACGAAAAGGGCACGCAGCTGGCGGAACTGACTGACGAGACGATCGACGTGCTGATCGAGCGGCTGTCCCGGCGCGGCTCCGCGCGGTCGCAGGTGCTGCTCTACCGGCTCGACGGTGCCTTCAGCGAGGTCGACGAGGATGCCACCGCGTATGGCGGCGGCCGCACCCCCCGCTACGCGGCGATGCTGGTCGGCATCGCCGAGGACCTGGCCGGTTGGGAGGCGGAGCGGGCGTGGGTGCGTGATCTGTGGTCCGCGCTGCAGCCGCACTCCCTGGGCGTCGGGGACTACATCAACAGCATGGTCGAGTTCGAGCAGGAGCGGATCGTCGCCTCGTACGGACCGGACAAATACCAGCGGTTGGCCCAGATCAAGGCGCGTTACGACCCGGGCAACGTGTTTCGCTCCAACGCGAACATCCGGCCGGCGCAGGGCTGAGCCTCAGTGCGGCGATCGCACGCTGCCGATCAGGTGTCGCGCGTGGTCGCCAACTATTGTCCCCGCGGGTGGTCAGCGTCCGAATCGGTCAGGCTGCGGTGGGTCGCGGGAGCGTCGGCGCAGATGAGTGCGCGGACCATGCGCAGACCGTAGAAGACTCGGCTTTTGACCGTACCGGTCGGGATGTCGAGCCGGCGGGCGGCCTGAACGACGGTCTGGTCGTCGAGGTAGGTGACTTCCAACGCCTGGCGGTGCGCCTCGGGTAGCTGGCGTAGCGCCTCGCGCACCAGGTGCGCGGAGAGGATCTGGTCGGCCGGTTCTGCCATCGGTATGTCGGCGATCTCCTCGAGCAGGACGTGACTGTGGCGCATCCGTGCCGCCCGGTAGCCGTCCATCACCACGTTGTGTGCGACTCGCATCAGCCATCCACCCACGGAGCCGCATTCGGGTGTCATCCGCGCCCGGTGTCGCCAGGCCCGCAGAAACGTCTCCTGTACGACATCCTCCGCCCACCCGGAGTCGCCGCGAGTCAGGCGCAGGGCGTAGCGGAACACGGCGTGGCGGTAGTCGCGGTCGAGAGCCTCGAGTCGGGCGTCGACGGCTGTCATGTGCCGTGTCCGGCCTGCCGATTCATCCCGGTCATCAGCCAGCCCGCCGCTGTGCCGTACAGGTCCTCCGACACCAGATCCGGATCCGTCCGACGCAGCTGAACAAGGCCCTGGAACAGGGCCAGTAGGACGGTGGCCACATCGTCGAACGGGGCATCCTCGGGCTGGCCCCGCGTTGCCGCGCGTCGTGCCAGTGTGGTGCTCAACGAGTCCCGGTTCGATCGGAACTGTGCCGCGAGATGCCCCTGCAGGTCGGGTCGACCGGCGGCGTAGACCCAGAACTCCGCCTGCAACGGAGCGAGGTCCGCGTCGCCGTCCGCGACGTTGCTGAGCAGCTTGTTCAAACCTGCCTTGGTGTCCTCGACGCTCTGGGCGTGGCCGGACACGATATCGGTCGATTCGGCCAGGCGGTCGCGTCCCCTGCTCGACAACATCTCCACGAACAACTCGTCCTTACTCGCAAAGTTCGCGTACAAGGCGCCGGTGGTGAAGCCGGCTTCGCCCGCGATGTCGTCGATCGAGGCGCCGGCGAAGCCCTTCCGGGCGACGACGCGCGCGGCCGCGTCCACCAGACGCGCTCGGGTGCGGGCCTTGGTCTCTGCTCGGGTCAGACGCCGGGGACGCGACGCTTCGCCACTCACATAGTGACAGTATTCAGATACTATGACTATGTCAATGTTGATCCGGTTCGGTCGCGTGCTTCTGGGTGTCCGAGGACGACAGTTTGGCCACGACCGCGGCCCGATCGATCTTGGTCAGGGCATTGCGGGGGACCGAGTCGACGACGGCGACGCATTCGGGCACCTTGTAGCCGGCCAGGCGCTTCGAGACCGAAGCGATCACCCTCCGCACGACGTCGTCGGGATGTGGTCCGCTGATCAGGACCAGGACCGCCCCGACTCGCTGCCCCAACCGCTCGGTGGGCAGCCCGGCCACCGCGGCGTCGGCGACCTCGGGTTCGGTTCGGAGTGCGTCTTCGACCTCGGTGGGCGAGATGTTCGACCCGCCCCGGATGATCAGGTCGTTGCGCCGGCCCACGAACCGCAGCAGGCCTGGGCTGACCTCGCGCACCAGGTCTCCCGAGTGGAAAACGCCTTTCGGGAACGGCGTGATGTGACCGTCGTCGTCCCAGTAGCCCGGTGAGGTCGTCGGAGAGCTGACCACCAGTTCGCCGGGCTCATCACCGTGCACCGCACGGCCCTCGGCGTCCTGGATCCGCACGCTCGCCTCGTCGATGACCCGCATGAACGGGCCCGTCCCGCTGCCGGCGACCGTGCACCCGACGTCCTCGGCCGCCGCCCAGAAGGAGCGCAGCGGAATCCCGAATGTGTGCTGAAACCCCAGTTCCACCTCGACCGGACAGACATCACCGGCCACCACGGCGCTCCGCAGGGTGTCGATGTCCCTTGGCCGGCGCCGCTGCTCCTGCACGAGTGCGTCGCACATGAAAGGCAGCCCGAACAGTGTGGTGGCGCGGTGGCGGTGCATCGCCTCGAGCACTTCGGCCGGGTCGAACCGGCGTACGAGCAACGCGACACCGCCCTGGGTCAGCGCGTTGATCAGGAAGTAGACGGCGGCGCCGTGCATCAGCGGGGTGATCAGCGGCAGCACCGCGCCATCGACGATGCCCCGGCCGTCCGCGCTGAGGTGCAGGTTGGCCAGCGTGCGGTGCGACCAGGCGACGATCTTGGGGCGGCTGGTGGTGCCCGAGGTGGACAGCAGGATCGCCGGCGACTCCGGGGCCCCGGCGACGGCCCCACTGGTGGGATCACCGTCGGGGTCGTCGGCGACCAGCAGATCGACTTCGAGCAGGTCGACCCAGGTGGACTCCTCGATCAGGAACCGCGCGTCGCCGCTGACCAGGTCTTCAGGTGTCGGCGCGAACCGTGGGTACAGCGCGGATTCTCCGATGTAGGCGATCGGTCGGGTGCGCTGGACGAGGTCGAGCAGTTCCGGAGGGGTCAACCGAGCGTTCAGGGGTACCGCGATCGCGCCGAGGCGCAGGCACGCCAGATAGCTCAGCGCGGTCTCGAGGCGATTGTGCAGATGCAGACAGACGCGATCCCCCGCACCGACGCCTCGTGCGGACAGACCGGTGGCCAGCCGCCGGCTGAGTTCGACCACTTGTCCATAGGTCCAGACCCGGTCATCGACGATCAGGGCCGCGCGGTCCGGAGTCGCTCGGGTCCGTGCGAGGAGCGCGGTGATCGGGCCCGGAGGCGCCTGGCCAGACCCGGCGGTGGCGGGGGTGGGAGTGCGTCGCTCGTTCACGAGGGACTCACGCCTGCGCCCCCGCGCACGGTTCAGGCCAGAGCGATCGTCTGCCGTTTGCCCTGATCAGCTCTCCCGTCACAGCTGAGAGAGGGGTCGCCGTCGGCGGCGATGTCGGCGCGTCCTGGCCCGGCTCGCACACCTGGTTCGCCTCGCCTACGGGCCCGACCGCGCGGGCGCACGTCCCGACGCGCATGCCTCCTCTCCGCGAGGCGCGGCGGACTGAGGGTCGGCCGAGGTCACCGCCGGAGCCGGGAGGTCGACGGTGTTCAGGAGGGCGGAAGCGGTCAGGTACATGCCGATGAGGTTGAGTCCTTGCGGTGATCGACCGACCGGGTTTAGCTTTCCTGCCGCTCAGCTTTCACCTTGTGCGCGACCTGCAACAGCCGCAGCACGGTCACCAGGGCCAGGCCACCGATCATGTTGCCAAGTGCGGCGAAGGCGAGCATGCCCAGCCAGTCGGCGTAGCCGAACGGTGCGCCGGCCTGCAGGGCGGCGAAGCTGAACAGTGACGCGACGATCGCGTGGTTGATCTGACCCGCGCCGAGCAGGAAACCCATCGCCGCGGCCGGCACCAGCCGTACCCCCTCGGACGCGGCCGAGTGCTGCAGGTGCGTCATCAACGTGATGAGCATGCCGCCGATCAGCGCGAGGGCGAACGCCCGCCACGTGATCCCGAGCTGGATGTAGAACAGACCCGACTTGACCGCCGTGGAACGCAGCGACGGGAACCCGGCCATCACGATGGCGCTCACCACCCATCCACCGGCCAGGTTGGTGATCAGAGTAACCGTCCACAGCCGGGCCAATCCCAGCGCCGTGCCCTGTTTAGCGACCACGGCGACCACCGGAACCAGGAAGTTCTCGGTGAACAGCTCACTGCGCGCCAGCGACAGCGCCAGGAAACCGATCGTGAAGGCCAGCCCACCGAGCAGCACGCTGTCGGTGGCGTGCTCGACCAAAAGCAATGCCAGCACACCGGTACCGACGTCCAACCCGCCCAGGAAACCCGTGGCGAGCAGCCCCGACCAGGACCGACCCAGCCGCTGCTCTCCCTCCTTCACCAAGTGATCGAAGGTCATCTCGCTGTCAAACTGCGGCACGTCAGGAACCGTGGAGGCATGTTCGCTCATCGATCAAGGTTAAGCCGCGCCGGCCCAGAAACACTTCGGGTACGGATACCGATCAGACCGCCCTATCCGAATGTCCCCACACCGAGTACATGACAACCAAAGACACCCGATCGACCGCGATGTAGCGCGACCCCCGGCCAGCCCAGGCTCGGGACTCGCCCATACCTGGCAGGCGCAGCGGTCGCGGTCCTAGGCCACGTCACACCAACTGGAAGATCGTGACCAGCCCGGCGATCACCGATCGCGGCCTGAACCGGGTTGAGCGGCACGGTTTCGTTGGCAATGTGACGCCGATGAGCACGGCGGTCTCGGGCTAGTTCCGTTCCACCAGCTCGCCCCGGTACTGGTGGAGGAGATATCTACCGGGCCGAGGCCCTCGCCGAGGCTGAGGACGCCGAGACATGCTGGGCTCGGACGGTCACCGTGCTCACCTACACGAACAGGCCGATCCATGGGGACACCTGTTCGATCCAGAAGTGCAAGTCAAGAGTGACTGGGGCGATGTGAAACGGACACGGTGCTTGTCCACATCTATTGATGGCAGTGAGGGATGATACGAACGAGAAGCTTGATGTCCTTGTGTCTAAAGTTTCGCCGGTAATTCGGATCAGCCTTCCTCGTAGGCGCTTAGCGGTACCAATGCCGGGCTCGACGGCAATGAATACCACTTGCCGAACATGGACGACTGTTCGTCCGGACCGCGGCGATGGCCCATGGCGATCAGCTCCGGCCAACGGTCCAATCGTGATCATCATATTTGTCCTGCGGCTTGTTCGAATGGATGTGTCAAGCCGCCGCGCCGAAAACTTGCGGTTA
>DASYBO010000051.1:0-3880 GCA_036500685.1 Pseudonocardiaceae bacterium
GCTGCTGGTCGCCGCCCAGCTCAACGCGGCCTGGTGGGCGGCGGACGACCTGTACGCGGACGACACCGAACAGGGCGCCACCCCGACCGAACTACCGCCGAGGCTGGCCCTTGCCATGGCCGCGATGGATCCTGGCGCGCCAGCAGGCGAGTTCTCGGTGCCGCTGGAGACGGCGCTGCGCACCGATCCGGTGCTGATCGCGTTGCGCTCCGGGATCGAACACCTGTCCCGACACGGATCGCCGGCAGTGGTACAGCGGGTCTGCTACTCGACGTTCGCCATGTTCGTCAGCTGGAACGCCTACGCGGCATGGCGATTCACCGGCGCGTACCCGCCAGCGTGGGAGTACCTGGCCGCCCGCCAGCACGACAGCTTCTACACGTCGATGACGCTGATCGACGCGGTCGGCGGCTACGAACTCGACGCCGCCATGTACTACCAACCGAGGGTCCGCCGCGCGCTGACCCAGGCCGGCACCGCGTCGGTGATGCTCAACGACCTGGTATCGGTGGCCAAGGACGCGGCCGACGAGAACCCGGTGTGCAACATGGTGTTGCAGGTCGCCTGGGACCGGGGCTGCTCGATCGCGGAGGCCACCGCGATCACCGTCGAGTTGCACAACAACCTGGTCCGCGACTTCGAGGAGACACACCGCAGCCTGGCCGCGGTGCCATCGCCGCAGTTGCAACGGTTCCTGCGCGGGGCGAAGGCGTGGATGGGCGGCGCGGCCGAATGGCACATCACCAACCCGCGCTACCGCTCAGCTTGATCCAGCCTTTCGGCTTGACCCAACACCGCGCCGAGCGCGGCCGCACCGGCGGCGATGCCGAACACCCCGATCCGGCTGACCCTGGGCAGCGACCGCCAGTTCAGCAGCGTGGCGAGCGCGTCGGCGGCGTCCGCGAACGCGCCGAGCCGGATCCAGCGCCAGAACTGCGCATCCTCTTCGAGACTGCTCAGCGCGCCGATCGCGAGCGCAAGGTCTCGCGCGCCCAACGCTCGGCCGAGTACCCGCCCTGCCGGTCCGCGCCCGTGCTCACCGACCCAGGACCTGGCCCCGAGCTCGGGAAACGCGGTGGCGGCGACGCCGATGGCCAGTCGGCCTGCCGCGAGCAGGGTGGCGAGGGTACGGGAATCCGGAGTGGTTGCCATGCCCCCATGCTTACCCGCCTCAGCCGACCTCGCGCAGGAACTCGACCACCGCGCGCCCCGCGAGGTCGCGGAATTCGACGAAGTAGGCGTGCCGCGCGCCCTCGATCAATTCGACCCGCGCGTCCGGAATGCGCTCGGCCAGTAGTTTCGCGTTCGCGGTCGGGTTCAGCAGGTCGTCAGTGCCGTGCAGGATCAGCGTCGGAGCCGCGATATCCGGCAGCGCGTCCCAGGCGTTGTGGCCGTTGCTGGCAAGCAGGTGCCACTTGCGGGCATACGGCGGCATGCGCGGGTCGCCGAGCACTGTGTAGCGGCCGGGATGCGTCGCAGACCAGGCCGGGGTGAACATCAGGTCGATCAGGGCCTGCCGGCCCTCGCGGGTCCCTGGCTTGGCCAGCGAGGCGCGCACCGCGTTGTCCCGCTCGATCGCATGCGGACCGCCGGGCGACGTGCAACCGAGGATCAGCGCCCCGACCCGGTCCGGGTGCTCCACTGCGAGCCACTGCGCGACCCGTCCGCCCATGGACGTCCCGTACACGGCGGCCCGGTCGATGCCGAGGTCGTCGAGCACGGCCAGCACGTCGGAGGCGAAGCCGCGCGTGCTGTAGGGCACATCCGGCTTGTCGCTCTCGCCGGTACCGCGCAGGTCGAGACTGATCGTCGTGTGGTCGTCCTCGAAGTCCTCGCGGACGCCGTCCCACCAGTGGTGGTTGTTGGACTGCCCGGCCAGCAGCACCAACGCGGGCCCACCGCCCCGTACCTGGTAGGCGATGCGGGTTCCGTCCTCGGTGAGCGCGTAGGGCATGGACCATGACATATCACGTGATCAGCAGCTTGACGAAAACCTCACGCGATAGGTACGTTTCGCCCGAGTGATGGCGTGCGGAAGCTGGTGCAAATCCAGCACGGTCGCGCCACTGTGAGCCCGTTCGCGGGTGAGTCAGACACGTTGCCATCACCAGCCCTACCAGCAACGGGACGCACGATCCCCAGGAGGCTCCACCTGATCGCCATCCCCGCGCCCGGCGCAACCCCGGTCGTTCTGCCTGTTTCCACGGCGCTGCTGTGGCTGACCGGCACCGTCCTCGTCGCGATCCTGCCGCCGCTCGGGCACCTCGCGGACAACGTGCGCGAGTTCGGCGTGCAGTCGACGGAAACGCCGCTGCCGCTGCGCAACGCGCAGGGCACCATCGTGTATCCGGGTTTCCCCGCTGACATCCTGTTCCAGTTCCGGTTCTACTCGGTCGCGGCCCAGCTGATCCTGTGGACCACGATCGCGCTGGTGTTCGCTCCGCTTGCCGGGCGGCTGCTCGTTCCGAAACCGGCCAAGATCCTGGAAGCGGTACCGGCCACGTGAGATCCGCGCCGGCCGAGCTGAACG
Organism: Pseudonocardiaceae bacterium; assembly: GCA_036500685.1. GTDB lineage: Bacteria > Actinomycetota > Actinomycetes > Mycobacteriales > Pseudonocardiaceae > CAJCJE01. The sequence goes on from DASYBO010000051.1 coordinate 2,531, forward strand.
ACTGGGGCCCGTTCTTCGCGCTCCACGATCACCCGGCAGGCGCGGCTCCCGCCGCACCCTGGCGCCCGTTTCGTGAACTGCTCGACGAACCGACCGTGCTGGCCGAGCGCGTCGCGGCGATCCATGCCTATCTCAGCGTGGGCGGTGGCCGGCCAACGCCGAGGGTCGCCGCGTCCGTGACGCACCTCGGTCTGCTCGCCCGGCTGGTCTCCCCCACCCTCGGCGTCGCGGTGCTGTCCGGCGAGTTCCCCGCGCTCGACCTGGCCGACCTCTGGTGGCAACCCGAACTCGGCGGCACCTTCCCGCTGTCCGCGCACTACCGACCAGGCGGCAGCCCGGCAGCCCTCGTCGACGGTCCACTGCGGACATTGACCGCGGCGTTCGCGGTGTCGAACAAGATTCTGTGGGGCAACGTCGCGTCGGCGATCAACGGCGCCGCCACCATGATCGCCGCCAATCGGCCCGACCTGGCCGACCGCGCCGCTGCCTTCGCCGACGACCTGCTCGACACGCCGCAGCTGCGCGAGACGAGCACGCGCCGCGCCGACGGGCGATTCCAGCGCCGCAGCTGCTGTCTCATCTACCAAGCCGCCGCGACTCCGAACCGCGACGCGGTGTGCGGCGACTGCGTGTTAGCACGCTAATCCGAGTTAGTGTCCTAACACGTAGGACACGACGTTCGCGAAATCGTCCACAACGCGATCCGCGCCCGCTGCGAGCAGATCCACCGCAGCGCCGACGCCGTAGGAGACGCCGAGCGTGCGCATGCCCGCGGCGACGCCCATCCGCATGTCTCCGATGGCATCGCCGACCACGAGACATCGCGCGGGCTCGACGCCGAGACGGCGCGCGGCGAGCAACGCGGTGTCCGGCGCGGGCTTGCCGTGTGCCACGTCGTCGAAACCGACCACGGTCTCGAACTGGTCCTCGATCTCACACACCTTGAGCACGTTGACGGCCGCGGCCAGCGTCTTGGACGTGCCGATCGAGCACAGCACACCGGCAGCGCGCAACGCGGCCAGCCCGTCGACAACGCCGGGAAACAGCAGGTCGGTGCCGCGTTCCCGAGCTGCGGCGTCGAACCGGCCTCGGTAGGTCGCGGCCGCCTCCGGCGCCCGGGGGTCGTCCTCGCCCATCAGTTTGGCGAAACTGTCCAGCAGCGGAGTGCCGATGGTGGCGCGGATCGCGGCCAGGTCAGCGGTCACGCCGAGGTCGGTGAGGATGCCGGCCATGATCGCGGTGATCAGGTCGGGCGTGTCCGCGATGGTGCCGTCGAGGTCGAAGACGATCGCGGCGTAGGAATCCATGCCGTCACCCTAAAGGTCACCGACGTGATCCAGGACAACTCGA
>DASYBO010000052.1:0-9974 GCA_036500685.1 Pseudonocardiaceae bacterium
CCCTGGCCCCGGCTGACGTCCAGCCTGCCCTCGGCCCGCGCGCGCTCCTTCTCCTCCTCCATGAACGGTTCCAGGTAGGCGACCGAGCGCTTCATCACCCGCGCGCTCTTCACCACCTGCGGCAGGAACATCTTGCCCGCCCCGAACAGGTCGCCGACGATCTTCATGCCGTCCATCAGCGGACCCTCGATCACGTCCAGCGGACGCGCGGCCACCGCGCGGGCCTCCTCGGTGTCGTCCTCGATGAAGTCCACGATGCCGTGCACGAGCGCGTGCGAGAGCCGTTCGGTGACCGGGCCCTCGCGCCAGCTCAGGTCGACCGCGCGCTTGGTACCGGAACCGCGCACGGTCTCGGCGAACTCGACCAGCCGGTCGGTCGCGTCCTCGCGCCGGTCGAACAGCACGTCCTCGACGAGTTCCAGCAGGTCGGCCGGGATGTCCTCGTACACGGCCAGCTGGCCGGCGTTCACGATGCCCATGTCCAGGCCGGCACGCACCGCGTGCAGCAGGAACGCCGAGTGCATGGCCTCGCGGACGACATCGTTGCCGCGGAAGGAGAAGGACAGGTTGGAGATGCCGCCGCTGGTCCGCACGCCGGGACAACGCTGCTTGATCCTGGGCAGCGCGTCGATGAACGCCTTGGCGTAGCCGTTGTGCTCGGCGATGCCGGTGGCAACGGCCAGCACGTTCGGGTCGAACACGATGTCCTCGGGCGGGAACCCGACCTCCTTGGTCAGCAGGTCGTAGGCCCGGCCGCAGATCGCGACCTTGCGGTCCGCGGTGTCGGCCTGCCCCTGCTCGTCGAAGGCCATCACGACCACGCCTGCGCCGTAGGCGCGGACCTTGCGAGCCTGCTCAAGGAAGGGCTCCTCGCCCTCCTTGAGGCTGATCGAGTTGACGACGCCCTTGCCCTGCACGCACTTCAGGCCGGCTTCCAGCGCGCTCCACCGAGAGCTGTCGATCATGATCGGGATCCGGGCGACCTCGGGCTCGGTCGCGACCAGGTTCAGGAAGGTGGTCATGGCCTGCTCGCTGTCCAGCAGGTCCGCGTCCATGTTCACGTCGAGCAGGTTGGCGCCGCCGCGCACCTGTTCCAGGGCGACGTCGACCGCGGCCTGGTGGTTGTCGCTCTCGATCAGCCTGCGGAACCGCTTGGACCCGGTGACGTTGGTGCGCTCGCCGATCATCACGAACCCGGTGTCCGCGCCGATCTCGAACGGTTCCAGCCCGCTGAACCGGGTGTGACCGGGCACCTTCGGCACCTGCCTCGGCGTGACCGACCGGACCGACTCGGCGATCTTGGCGATGTGCGCCGGGGTGGTGCCGCAGCAGCCGCCGACGATGTTCACCAAGCCGGACTGTGCGAACTCGCCCAGCAACTCACCGGTCTGGGCCGGGGTCTGGTCATAGCCGCCGAACGCGTTGGGCAGGCCCGCGTTCGGGTGCGATGCGACATAGGTGTTCGACAACCGGGACAGTTCCGCGACGTGCGGGCGCGCCTCGGCCGCGCCGAGCGCACAGTTCACGCCGACGACCAGCGGATTCGCGTGCTCGATCGAACTCCAGAACGCCTCGACGGTCTGCCCGGACAGGGTCCGCCCACTCAGGTCGACGATGGTCACCGAGAGCCACAGCGGCAGGTGCGGCGCGACCTCGCGAGCCGCCGCGATCGCGGCCTTGGCATTGAGCGTGTCGAAGATCGTCTCGACCAGCAGCAGGTCGACGCCACCCTCGGCCAGCGCGGAGATCTGCTCGGCGTACGTGTCGTACACCTGGTCGAAGGACACCGCGCGGAACGCCGGGTCCTCCACCTTGGGGGAGAGTGACAGGGTCACGTTCAGCGGTCCGATCGAACCGGCGACGAAGCGGCCCCCTGCCTCGTCAGCGGCCTGCCTGGCCAGCCCGGCGGCCTCGACGTTCATCTCGCGCACCAGGTGTTGCAGCGCGTAGTCGGCCTGGCCGATCGAGGTCGCGGTGAAGGTGTTCGTGGTGGTGATGTCGGCGCCCGCGTCGAGGTACTGCCGGTGCACGTCGAGCACGACGCTCGGCTTGGTGAGGTTCAGCAGATCGGGGTCGCCGGTCACATCGTGGGAATGATTGCGCAGCGAATCATTCAGATAGTCCTCGGGCGAGAGTTTCGCATTCTGGAACATGGTGCCCCAGGCACCGTCCAGTACGGCGATGCGCCCGTCGAGCACGGCACGCAGAGCGCCCGTTCGTCCGCCGTCGTTCGCCGACGCAGCCGAGGACCGTGATGTCTGCACGTGCGCACCTCCCAGGTAGTGTGGGAGGCGCCCTTGTTTCGCGGATCCGCCGAGCGTGGCGGGCCATCAGCCCGTTGCAGCGCCTCTCGGCTCGGCATTGAATATACCCCGACCCCTTGCGGCCCAGGGAACCTCTCGAGCTGACCTCGACCGGACGTTGATCCGACCAGGTCGCGGTGTCTTCGCGCACCCGTCCACATGGTGGAATGCGACTGGGTTGACCGGTCGGCCGGGACAGCGCCGATCGGCGCGGGTACGCCGAACGCGCCAACTGACTCACTCGATCGGCAGCCCGAAGCGCGCCACGTAGTGCCAGACCCGCTTGAGCTCCTGCTCGTCGTAGTTCCCGGACCGCGCCGCCGCACCGATGATCCGCGCGTCGAGAAGTCCGTCCCGCGCAAGCGAAGTCCCCAGCTCGACGATGTGCGCGCCCCGATAGTCCGGCCTCGCGCGCAGCAGCCCAACCGGCAGCCGAAACCCGCCGTGCCACTCGACCCGACATGGCAGCGCGGCCGCGAACTCGGCGATCTCGGTGTCCCGGAAGCAGGGATCCAGTACGACCGCCTCGACGTCATCGGCCAGCGACACCGCCCCGTGCACCTGCGCCTCGATGTAGTCGTCGAGCAGGTCCTGAGTATCGGCCAATGCCTTGTCCACCAACGACATTCGCTCGGCAACGCCGACATCGACCGGCTCGAAGACACTGTCCGGATAGCAAAAACTGGTACGGGCCAGCGACTTCGCGGTCAACCGAAAGTGCGCCGACCCGAATCGTGGTGCCGCCCCGTTGCGCCGACGCCGGAAATTCAGGGCTCCGTACTTCGGCCGCGCCCAGTCCGGCGCCACGTCGTAGGCCGACCCGAACAGCCGGCTCTCCCACCGCCAACGATCGCCGCCCGGATGTGCGGTGAGCCCGCCGTTGCTGGTCCCGGTCTCGAACTGCGACCGGTACTGACCGTCCTCGGCCATCGCCGCAAGAATCGGCCGCCCGTCGATCAACCGATCCGGATGAAAGTGCAGCTCGACGCGCAGCTCGGGATCCAGCGGCCCGCCCGCCGCGGCCCGTTGCGCGACATGGGTCAACGCTCGCTCAACCCAACGCCCAGGATCCCCCATGACTGATCATTATCCAGCCGACCCTGCCGGTCGCAACGTGCGCAGATGCGCGATCGCCATGTCGACGGCGACCGTGAGCGGCGCGCTGTCCCGGCGCGTCTGGCTGAGCAGCAGCCCGCCCTGCACCGCGACCAGCAACGCCAGCGCCAGTTGGTCGGGGTCCACGTCGGCACGCAGCTCGCCCCGGTCGCGCATGGCCGTGATGCCGCGCCGCAGCAGTTCCTCCCAGCGCGCGAACGACTCGGCCAGCTCGCTCCGGGCACGCTCGTCGGTCTCGGACAGCTCGCCCGCCAGCGTGCCGATCGGGCAGCCCGCGCCACTGCCGCGCCGTCGCTGAAGCTCGACCAGCTCGTCCCGCCACGCCTCGAGCGCCGCGAAGCTGTCCAACCCCGCCAGTGACCTCGCCTGAGCCGCGAGCACGCCGTCCGCCTGCAGCGTGACGACCGCGTAGACCAGCGCGTCCTTGTCCGCGAAGTAGTGGTAGAGCTGCGAGGCGCTGACGTTGGCCGCGGCCTGGACGTCGGCGATGGTGGTCCGGCCGACGCCTCGGTCGAGCATCAGCCGCGAGGCCGCCGCCACGATCCGCTCCCTGGTCGCCCGGCCCTTGGCCGTCAACCGATGCCGGTTCGTCCCACGCTGCCGCGCCGCGCTGACCCGCCCATTGCCCACCTCGCCACTGTACCAAATTATGGAGTTGACACTCCATTCCTGGCCCGCAATATTGGAGGGCACCCTCCAAAAAAAGGAAGTCGACCATGAGCCAGTCATTCACCGGCACAACCGCCCTGGTCACCGGCGCCACCAGCGGCATCGGCCGGGTCGTCGCCGGCAAACTCGCGGCACGCGGCGCGCACGTCATCATCAGCGGTCGCAATCCCCAACGCGGCGAACAAGCCGTCAAGCAGATCCGCGCGGACGGCGGCATCGCCGACTTCGTCGCCGCCGACCTCGCGGACACCAACAGCGTGCGTGCCCTGGCCCGACAGGCGATCACCCTCGGCGGCGGCCACGTCGACGTGCTGATCAACAACGCGGGCGCGTTCCCGTTCGGCCCGACCGCCGACACCAGTGAGGCCGAATTCGAGGCCGTCTACGCGACGAACGTCCGCGCCCCGTTCTACCTGGTCGCCGAGCTGGCCCCAGCGATGGCCGCCCGAGGCCACGGTGCGATCGTCAACGTCAGCACGATGGTCGCCAAGTTCGGCCAGGCCGGGATGGCGCTCTACGGGTCGAGCAAAGCGGCACTTGAACTGCTCACCAAGTCCTGGGCCGCCGAATTCGGCCCGAGCGGCGTCCGGGTCAACGCGGTGAGCCCCGGCCCGACCCTCACCGAGGGCACCTCCGGGATGGCCGACGCCCTCGACCAACTGGCGTCATCGGCACCGGCCAACCGGGTCGGCACCCCCGACGAGATCGCCGAGGGCATCCTCTTCCTGGCCTCTGACGCCGCCAGCCTCGTCCACGGCGTGGTCCTCCCGGTCGACGGCGGCCGCGTAGCCGTCTGACCTCCCTGCTGACCCGGTCCGGTTCGCGTCCCCCCGACGCGGACCGGACCGCTCGCATTGCCAGCCCCGACCAGGCATGGTGAACAAGTGACCGAACCCAAATACCGTCAGGTCAAGAACCAACTGGTCGCCGACCTCAGCCATATCCCGCTAGGCAGGCCGATCCCACCGGAACGCGTCCTCGCCGGCCAGTTCGCCGTCGCCCGCTCGACCATCCGCAAGGCGATCGCCGAACTCACCGCGGAAGGCCGCCTGCTGCGCACCCACGGCAAGGGCACCTTCGTCGCCGAGCCGCAACAGGCTCAGCGCCTCCCGCTGGCGATGACGTCATACACCGAGTACATGAGAGGCCACGGCCGGGTTCCGTCCTCTCGCCTGCTCGAACTCAGCACCGTGCCCGCCGACGAGGAACTGGCCGAGCGACTTGCCGTCCGCTCCGGCTCCCGCGTACTGCGCATCGGCAGGCTCCGGCTCGCCGACGGCCTCCCGGTCATGGCCGAGACGACCCACCTCTCCCTGGTCCGATTCCCCGGCCTGCGCAAACACCTCACCCCCGAGGCATCCCTGCACCAGATCCTGGCCGCCCGCTACGGCGTCGAACTGCCCGGCGCGGAGAAGTCCCTCGAGACCGTCCTGGCCGGTCCGGCCGAGGCGAGCCTGCTCGATGCGCAGGTCGGCCAGCCGATGCTGCTCATTCGTCGGCAGTCCTTCGACACGCACCACCATCCGGTCGAATGGGCCCGGTCGATCCTGCGCGGCGACCGCTACAAGTTCCAGTTCACCGCGGCCTTTCAGTGATGGCCGCCGCTAAGTGATGGTCACCGCACTGCGCGTTCACCCGCGAAGTGGCAGGTTTGACCACACACCGCTCAATCCGACTCAGGGTGGGGAGGCCACCAGGTGGAATACCGCAAGCTCGGCTCGACCGGACTGGAAGTATCCCGGATCTGCCTCGGCTGCATGAGCTTCGGCGAAGGCGATCGCGAATGGACGCTCAACGAGGCGCAGTCGCGCCCGTTCATCCAGCGCGCCATCGACGCCGGCATCAACTTCTTCGACACCGCAAACGTTTACTCGCAGGGAAGCAGCGAAGAGATCGTCGGCCGCGCCCTCAAGGACTTCGCGTCCCGCGAAGACGTCGTGCTGGCGACCAAGGTCCATGGCCGAATGCGCCCCGGCCCCAACGGCGCTGGCCTGTCCCGCAAGGCGATCATGGCCGAGATCGACAACAGCCTGCGCAGGCTCGGCACCGATTACGTTGACCTGTACCAGATTCACCGCTGGGACGAGACAATGCCCATCGAGGAGACCCTCGAAGCATTGCACGACGTGGTCAAGGCCGGAAAGGCCCGCTACATCGGCGCGTCCTCGATGGCGGCATGGCAGTTCGCGCAAGCCCTCTACACGGCCGAAGCCAACGGCTGGACCCGTTTCGTGACCATGCAAAATCATTACAATCTCCTTTATCGCGAAGAAGAACGCGAAATGCTCCCGCTCTGCGATGACCAGGGCATCGCCGTGATTCCCTGGAGCCCGCTCGCGCGCGGCAAACTCACCCGCGAACCCGGACTGTCCACCACTCGCGCCGAAACCGACCAATTCGCCAGGACCCTCTACCCGGATGAGGTGGAGGCGTCCGACAACATCATCATCGGGCGAGTGAGCCGCGTCGCCAAACAGATCGGCGTGCCCATGGCGCAGGTCGCCCTGGCCTGGGTGCTCAGCCACGAGGAGATCACCGCGCCGATCGTCGGCGTCACCAAACCGCACCACCTTGACGACGCGGTCGCGGCCCTTGACGTCGACCTCGGTGCCGAGCAGCTCAGCCACCTCGAGGAGGCCTACCGCCCGCACGAGGTAGCCGGCTTCTGAACTCGTGCGCGGTACGGTTCGGGCATGACCGCCCGAGTGGAGCACATCGTCACGTCCGGCACGTTCCATCTGGACGGTGGTGCCTGGGATGTGGACAACAACGTCTGGCTGATCGGCGATGACGACGAGGTCCTTGTCATCGACGCCGCCCACGACGCGGACGCGATCGCGACAGCCGTCGGCACCCGTCGGCTCGTCGCGATCGTCTGCACTCACGCGCACGACGACCACGTCAACGCCGCACCGGCGCTCGCCGCCCGAACCGGCGCACCCATCCTGTTGCACCCGGCCGATCTCGTCCTCTGGCAGCTGACCCACTCCGACCGCAAGCCGACCGACGAGTTGGCCGACGGCCAGACCATGTCGGTCGCCGGCACCGACCTCAGCGTCCTGCACACTCCCGGCCACGCCCCCGGCGCCGTGTGCCTCTACGCGCCCGAGCTTGGCATGGTGTTCACCGGCGACACCCTGTTCAACGGCGGCCCCGGCGCGACCGGCCGCTCCTACAGCGACTTCGACACGATTGTCGCCTCGATCAAGGCGAAGCTGCTCACCCTCCCGCCGGACACCGTCGTGCACACCGGCCACGGCGACGACACCACCATCGCCGCCGAAACCGCCAACATCTGACCCGCACGGTATTCCCGATTCGTCTCGGCCTGTCCTATGGCGAAGGTCATCACCTGTCGAAGCGCGACCTGGAATGCCTCGAATAGTCACTCACGTTGACGGTCGGTAAGAACCGCTGATCGCGCCGCTGATCGCGGCCGACACGGGCTTCGCCGGGAGGTCAACGATGTCCGTCCAGCAGCCGGAAACCGGTCCGACCCGCACCATCTCCTACGGGCCCGACCCCGCCCAGATCGGCGACTTATACCTGCCGCAAGGCGCAGGCCCCTTTCCTGTCGTAGCCCTCATCCATGGCGGCTACTGGACTGCTCTCTACGACCGACGCGAAACCGCCGCCGTCGCCGAAGCTCTGCGGAGCAGGGGATACGCCGTCTGGAACATCGAATACCGCACCCTGGGCCAGCCCGGCGCCGGGTGGCCCGGCACGTTCCAGGACGTCGCGGCGGCCGTGGACGCGATCAGGAATCTGGACCCATCGCTCGATCAGCGCAGGGTGATCACCGTCGGCCATTCGGCAGGCGGTCATCTCGCCGTATGGGCGGCCAGCCGCCCCGACCTGCCCAAGCAGGCGCCCGGCTTCGCGCCGAAGATCCGTCCCATCGGCGCGGTGTCCATCGCGGGCGTCCTCGATCTGGTCGCGACCGACGCTGACCGTGGGGGTGCCCAGATGGGCAGTGACGGACCAGGTTTCGTCGGCCAGTCCCCGGTCGCGCATCCCGAATTCGCGCCCACCGTCAGAGAACTCGTGCGCGAGGGAGTGCTGCCCGCCCTCCTCGGCGGCCACGCAGCCGAATACCCGGAACGCTATGCGTGGACCTCGCCGACCATGCTCAACTCCGGCTCCGTCCCGGTCCTTGCCGTGCACGGAACCGACGACGACGTGGTGCCGATTCGCTACGGCCGCAACTATTTCGGCGCGGCCGCCGCCCGCCACGAACCCGTCGAATTCCGCGAATTCCGGGATACACACCACTTTGACCTGCTCGACCCGGCGCACCCGAAGTGGTCGGACCTCACCGACTGGCTGGCCAAGCGATTCGACACCCTCGACTGAGGCTGCCGCCGCTCAGGCCGACCCGCGACGAACCAGTTCGGTAGGCAGGATCACCCTCGGCTCGATCGACTCACCGCCCACCAGTCGGAGCAACTGCCGAGCCATCTGGCGCCCGATCTCGACGATCGGCTGCCGAACCGTGGTCAACGGCGGATCGGTGTACGCGGCCAACGCGATATCGTCGAACCCGATCAGCGCGACATCATCCGGCACTCGCCGCCCGGCCTGGCGTAGCGCCTGCAACGCCCCGTCCGCCATCAGATCCGAGGCGACGAACACGGCGTCCAAACCGGGATCGTCCTCAAGCAGTTGGCGCATGGCCGCCGCGCCCGAGTCCATGGTGAAATCGCCCACCGCCACGATCGAGCGCCGCGACGAACCGCGCAGCGCGTCCCGGTAGCCGGCCAGCCGGTCGATGCCGCCGATCATGTCCTGCGGCCCGGCGATCGTCGCGATCCGAGTCCGCCCGGAATCGAGCAGATGCCGCACCGCGGCCGCCGCACCGCCGACATTGTCAACGCCCACGTACGGCACGGAAGTGGGCCCGAGCGAACGCTCGTTGCACACAACCGGAATACCGATCCTGGTCAACGCGGCCGGGAGCGGATCGGCGCCGTGCAACGAAGCCAGCATGACCCCGTCCACGTGATGCGCGGCGATCGACCGTTCGATCCGGGTATGGCTCGCCTCCGAGCCGGCCAACATCAACACGAGTTGCTTGTCGGCGGCTTCCAGTTCCTGGCTGACGCCGTGAATGACACCGGGGAAGAACGGATCATCGGAGAAGACCCGCGTGGTCGGCTCCGGCAACACGAGCGCGATCAGGTCGGTCCGCCGTGTGACCAGCGTGCGCGCGGCATGGTTGGGCACATACCCGAGTTCGGCGATGGCCCGCTCTACGGATTCCTGACTCGCCGATGTCACCGGCAGCCCGTTGACGACCCTGGACACCGTCGCCCTGGACACTCCCGCGCGCGCCGCGACGCTTTCCAGCGTCGGCCGGCGATGTCCGACGTTCACCCGCTGCACCCCGCCTCCCGTCGCGCCCGACACTCTGTTCGTGTCGTCCGACCCGGTCACCGGATTCCGTCCCCGCATGATCTCATCATCGTCCACTGTGAGAGCGCTCTAAACAGAAGTCACGGCGACAGGCTGATCGAAACCCAACCGTTAACTGTTGAAGACCGACGATTTGGCTGTTCACGAAAGGAAGAGGCGATGTCGTCGCTCATCACGGCAGCCTGCGATTCCCAGGTGAGAGCGCTCTTAGTCGATCCAGGGTTCGATCCAGAGAATCCCAGCCGACAGCGACCAGCGCACCCGCCGGTCGCCATCGGCGTTCGCCCACGACCATGCCTCGCCCCCATCCGGCTCATCGAGCATCAGGCTCGTCAGGCATCAAGCCCTCGCCCAGTCAACCAGCCGCAACGGGTCACCGCACCGCCTGAAAACTAACTGGATAGTTAACTCGGATACCAACGGCGCGCAGGCGCCCAGCTATGGACGACCGGCACCGGGAACATCGACCCGCAG
>DASYBO010000053.1:0-13558 GCA_036500685.1 Pseudonocardiaceae bacterium
GCCGGTGACGGGGATGGGGCGTAGGTCGCCGGTGGCGACGCGTTCGGTGGCGGCGGTGAGTCGGGCGACGGGTCGCAGGCCGCCGGTGGCGACGGCGGTGCCGGCGAGGGCGGCGACCACGATCCCCGCACCACTGATCAGGAACAGGACCAGGCTCAGTCGATCGAGGATGCTGGTCTCGGCGGTCAGCGGCTGGGCGGCGACGAGGGCGTAGCCCTGGCCGACCGGAAGCGCGACGGACACCACCACGTAGCCGTTCTGGGTTTGGACATCCTCAAGGCTGGAATTCGGCGCGAGCGGATTCACGCTCGACGCGGCGACCTCTTTCTCGTGGTCGCCAATCAGGGCCGAAGGCACGCTGTAGGTGAAGTGGGTGCCGTCGTTCATCGCGCACAGCGGCAGTTGCGTGCCGCTGCTGTCGATGATGCTGATCCGGACGTTGTTGAAGCTGTTGTTGCTGGGCAGCGACACCTCGAAACCGCACGGCCGGTACACCGCGCCGCTCGCGGCGTGGGCCGCCTCGTCGAGCAGGTTCGCCTGCGCCTGGCTGTAGAGGTTCTGCCGAACCGTGAGGTAAGCGCCGAGCGACACCAGCGCGACCGCGACGGCAACGCAGATCGCGGCCAGCAGCGTCACCCGGATACTGAGCGAGAAACGCCGCGCCGGCTCCGGTTCGTCGGCGGTGTCGAGGGCGGGTTCGACGGGTTGGGCGCGTTGCCGGCCATCCACAGTCGTATTCGACAAAACGCGCATATGTGCGAGCCTCGCCGATTCGGCTGAGAGAATGCTGAGATATTAGACAGAACGGGCCAAGCCTTCGCCACTAACGGCGCAGCGCGGTCTCGGTGCGCATGTGCGAGAGCTTCTCGGGGTTGCGCACGGCGTAGAGGCCCGTGATCAGGCCCTCGTCGATGCGGACCGCCAGCACGGTGTCGAGTTCCCCGTCGAGCTGGATGATCAGCGCCGGGTAGCCGTTGACCTGGGCCCGTCGCAGCGACACCACTGCGGCGATGCGGCCGAGGCCTGCGGAGAGCAGGCGGGCCACCTTGTCGGCTCCCACGATGGGTTGCTGGACGGCCTGCTTGATTCCGCCGCCGTCGCCGAGCAGGACGACATCGGGCGCGAGCAGGTCGATCAGGCTCCGCAGATCGCCGGTTTCGACGGCTCGGTGGAACGCGTCGAGTGCGTCCCGCGACTGTGCCGCCGTGACCGTCCCACGTGGCCTGCGCGCGGCGACATGTTCGCGTGCTCGGTGCGCGATCTGGCGGATCGCGGCCGGGGTTTTCCCGACGGCCTCAGCGACCTCGTCGTAGCCGACGTCGAACACCTCGCGCAGCACGAACACCGCCCGCTCGGTCGGCGTGAGCGTCTCCAGGACGAGCAGCATCGCCATGGAGACGTGCTCGGCCAGTTCGACGTCCTCGGCCACGTAGGGAGTGGTCAGCAGCGGTTCGGGCAGCCACTGGCCGACGTAGGACTCCTTGCGGCGGCTGAGCGTGCGCAGCCGGGTGAGGGCTTGACGGGTGGTGATCCGGACCAGGTAGGCGCGCTGGTTCTCGATCGTGTCGAGGTCCACACCGGCCCAGCGCAGCCAGGTCTCCTGCAGGACGTCCTCCGCGTCGGCGGCCGAGCCGAGCATCTCGTAGGCGACGGTGAACAGCAGGTTGCGGTGGGTCAGGAACGCCTCGGTGGCGGGGTCCGGGCGGTCGTCGCGGCTCATGCCTGCCTCCTGTTCGTCACCCACCAGACGCCGGTCTCCGCCATTCTGTGACATCAGTGGCTGTGACGCGCGTCATGTCACAGGGCTCGCCGCAGCGGCGTCTCGTGTTCGTCCAGTACGACACCACCAGTGAGGACGAAGCGATGGACACCCGATTCTCCATGCTCGACAACGAGTTCGCGCTGAAGTTCGGCAAGCGGTTCGCCGGCCTGAGTCAGCTGCTCGAGAGCTCGCCGCTGCCCAAGTCCACCATGGAACTGGTGAGCCTGCGGGCCAGCCAGATCAACGGCTGTGCTTTCTGCGTCGACATGCACACCAAGGACGCCGAGGCCGCCGGCGAGACCTCGGTCCGGCTCAACCTGGTCGCAGTCTGGCGCGAGGCCACCGTGTTCACCGAGGCCGAACGGGCCGCGCTCGCGCTCGCCGAGGAGGGCACCCGGCTGGCCGACGCCCACGACGGCGTGTCCGACCAGACCTGGGCGCTGGCGCGCGAGCACTACGACGACGACCAGCTCGCCGCGCTGATCTGCGTGATCGGCCTGATCAACGCGGCCAACCGGATGAACGTGATCGTGCGCCAGTCCGCCGGTTCCTACCAGTCGGGCATGTTCGCCGAATTCGTCAGCTGACCAGCAGTTCCTTGAGCTGTTCGATGGCCTCGGTCAGCTTCTCGGCGAAGACGAACATTTCGCCCGCGACCGGGCGCGGGGTGCTCAGGTAGATGTTGAACTCGGTCGGCAGCAGCACGTAGGCAACGCCGATGCACTGGCTGCTTGTCGAGCCGAAGCCGAAGAACTGGATCGTGGTCGACGGGGCCGAACTGGTGCTCAGGTAGTCATCGCGCATGATGAGCCAGCCGGGCGTTTTATAGAGCGCGATCGGCTCGGTGACACCGAGTTCGGCACCCCGCCGCTGCTGGATCATCAGCAGCTCCCACAGGTGCTGCTCGGGCGCGTCGCCTGCCTGGCATTCCTTGGCCCGCGCCACGTGTTTGGCCGCCGCCGTCCGGAACGCGGCGGCCTTGGCCGCGCGGTCGGCGGCCGGATCGTCCATCACTTCGACGAATCGCAGCACCTCGGGTGTGACCACCCGCATCGCCTCGGTGCGGCCGCCCTGGAACTGGCGGGTCGCGATCGACTCGTAGGTGGCGCCGATGCGGCCCTTCGCCCGCCGGTGCGCGAGCTGGTAGGCCATCTGCACGAAGCCATCCGGTGACATGCCGAGTTCCTTGGCCCGATTCGCACCGAAGTCCGGAAAGGACAGTACGGTCGACGCGGTGTTCCCCGCGAACGTGGCGAAGGATTCCGCCGCAGCCAACACATCGGCCAGCTGCTGCTCGTCGAGCGCGAACTCCACCGGCGACACGGCAGGGCAGCCTTGCGCGACGGCGCCGGCCCGGTCGGCGTGTTCACGGGCGGTGCTGCCGAGCAGGAAGTCCACGAAATGCAGGATGGTCGTGCCGTCCAGTCCACAGTGTTCGATGTTGATCCCGGCCCGCCCGTCGGCGAACACGATCAGCGACACGGCCTTGTCGAACCACCGGTTCTCCGGGCTGCCGTAGAGCAGAGCGTCGCAGATCGCCAGCGTGCCATCGGGCGCGAAGTCCTCCAATGCAAGGCAGAACAGCGCGGTTTCGATGGTGTCCAGCGCCGCGGCGTTGGTCGGATCGGCGAGCAGCTTCGCGCGGCTGGCGGCCCACTCGGCCCTGGCCTTGGTGGTGAGGTGACCGGCCGAGACGTCGGCTTCGGTGTCCCCGGCCTTCATCACCTCGCGCAGGCCGTCGGCGAGGTCGTCGAGATCGTGCGGGTGACCGTCCTGCGCGAGGACGTCCATCCGGAAAGCGTTGCCACGGAAGAAGACCACGATGTGCCGGGCGGCCGACGGACCGGGCCACTCGGCGCTGTACGGAACACGCACGGTGTCCTGTGGCACGCCGGGAATCCGAGTCGTGGAGAACAGGAACTTGTTCTGCTCCATGGTCTGCGGCACGCCCCGGGCGAACATCGGCGGCAGCGCCTCGGTATCGAGGGCGACCTTGTAGTCGAGCGCGGCCGCGATCAGGCCGGCCGCACGCTCGATCTGGCCGGCGTCCTCATCGCGGAACAGGAAGAAGAAGTTGGCGTTGAGCGCGATCCGGTTCCTGCGGCCAAGATAACGGTTGGGCCAGAACAGGTCCAGCCAACTCCGCACGCCCTGGCCCGCGTTGAACCGTTCAAGGTCGGCGTGCAGCACCCTGGCCGGGCTGTCCGGCTTGAGGAATTCCTCGACCGCCGCACGGGTGCTCGCCAACTCGTCCTCGGTGAGCAGCGGCGCGCACCATTCCAGGAATCGCGCGCAGCTGTGCTCGATCGTCGGCAACGGCACCCTGGGCAGCCGGTCCTCGTTGGCGAAAGTGCGAGTCATCGACCACTCCTGGCGTTCAGTCACCGGGCGAGCCTACAACGGGGCGGCACAGGTAGAGCTGGGCGTAGAACCAGCCGTCGGTCTCCCAACCGCTCGGGTCGACGCCGACGCCGGCAAGGGTGTCCAACACCTGCTCCTGTTCCTCGGCCGAGGCGAACCTGCGCTGCCGGAACGACCCGTCGACCAGCACTGTGCGATAGCCGAAACCGGCCAGCGCGTCGGCGATCGAGTCGAACGGGAACATGCGCAACACGAAGTGCGCCATCCACGGCGTGCCCTCGGCGGCTGTGACGACACGGGAGATCGTCGGCACGCCGACATAGCCGAGGCAGCCGGTGGAGATCACCAGATCGGTGCCGAGAAGCTGAGCCCGCTGATCGGCGGTTGGCTCGTTCGACTCGAGATCGGCGAACACGCCCTCGTCGAGGAATCCGGCCTTGGTTGCGTAGGCCAGCGCGGGCTCGGACACGTCGAGACCGACGAACCGGGCACGGATTCCGGCTCGGCCCGCGACCAGGTCGCGGTCGCGGCCAAGCAGTTCGTCGGTGGTGTCCGGCGCGGCGTCGCCGTAGCGGGCGTAGAGGTCGGCCATGGTCGCGTCACAGCGCAGCAGCGCGGCGTTGATGCCGTAGGAGCTGCCGATGTCGACCACCTGCGGCGTCGCGACGCCCGACGCCGAGCGGTATTCCTCGATCAGCGCGCGGAAATGCGGTTTGGCCAGTTGTGGAATGCAGTAATCGAGACCGCGCAGCGTACGAAAGTACGCGCGGGGATCGGGCTCGGTGTAGATGTGGTCGAACGACACTTTGCCGGTGTCATCGAATCGCACGCGGTTTCCCCCGGTTCAGTCCAGTAGTTCGTCGACCCGCACGGCATCCCGCTCGGCGGCAAGGTGTGCCGGCAGGACCCGGCCGAACAACTGTCTTGTCCGCGCGATGCTGCCGAGCACCCCTGGCCGCTCGCTGTAGGCGAAGATCGCGGTGTGCCGGGCCCGCTCGCCACCAACCGTGCTGACCTGGTGCAACGCATAGCGGCCCCGGAACAGTTGCAAGTCGCCCGGCCGCAGTTCGAGCTCCCGGATCAGGTGCTCACCCTCACCGCGCAACACCGCGCCGACATCCGCGAAGTTCTCCCGATCCGCCGAGCGGATGTTCGGACAGTACTGGAACTGTCCGCCCGAAGCCGGTGCCTGGGTCAACATGCTCACCGTGAACTCGTTGACGTCGAAATGCCACGGATGCGACTTCCCCGGGTCGATGACATTGACAACCAACCCGGACAGCGGATCCGCGAGCTCGTAGAGTCGCGGCAGGCCGAAACACGCGGCGACGAACTGTTGGAACATCGCGTTCAGGTAGAGCCGGTGGATGATCGCGTCGGCCGGAATGCGGTCCCTGGCAACGAATGCGTTGCCACGCTGCATGGTGATCCGACCGGGATGCTCCGGTGGGAGCGGGGTGTCCACGTCGACGTTGTAGGCATTGACGGTCTCGACGTCGTAGTAGGCCAACGGCGCGATCCGCGCGCCTTCGCGGCGCAGGTCGTCGAGCAGGTCGGCGCGGATGAAGTCGGGCAGGACGCAACAGCCCACCTCGCGCAACTCGGACCTGGTGCGTTCGACCTCGGCCAGCCAGGCGGTGCTGCCCGGTTCGGTGATCGGATAGCGCTCGGTGTCGATCGGATACCGCAACGATGTCGTCAAGACCCTCATCTCCGGCGAGCGTTACGACCCGGTTGTGATCGTCAACGTTGGCAGGTCCGACCAGGTGCCGCGAAGGGCTTTGTGACCGCCACCACGATCGCATCCGACTTTCGTAGCACCCGGGGTCGTCCTTCCTGAGGTCGCGAAGCCGAGACATCGGTGATTCGATGAATCCGATCAACGGTGGCTTCGCGATCACGAGGGGGACGAGAAGAGATGTTGTTGGCCGTCATCGCCGCGTGCGAGATCTTCTTCTGGGTGTTCCTCTTCGGAGGGCTGCTGCTGCGGTATGCGCTGCGCGCGCGTCGGGCGAGCACGGTCGTGCTGTTCCTCGTGCCGCTGGCCGACCTGGCGCTCGTGATCGCCACCATCGTCGACCTGGCCGGCGGGGCCACCGCGAACTGGACGCATACCCTGGCCGCCAGCTATCTCGGATTTTCCGTCGGGTTCGGCCATTCGATCATCACGTCCATGGACCGCAGGTTCGCCCACCGATTCGCGGGCGGCCCCAAACCGGTCAAGCCACCAAAATACGGGTCGGAGAAAGCCCGTTACGAGTGGCGCCTGTTCGGACAGGCCGCTGCGGCCATCTGCATTGCCTTGGCGTTCCTGTTCGGCGCGATACTGATCATTCACGATCCGGCCCGAACGATGGCGTTCAAGCCGCAGATCATTTCGCTGATCAGCCTTCTCGGGATCTGGGCGGCATTCCCGATCAGCTACACCCTCTGGCCCGCCCGACCCCGCCAGAGCCGCGAAGCACGGTAACGTCCCGCCCCCCGACGCCGAACTGACGCCGCTGGCCGCGCCGCGCCCCTGACCTCCGACAATACCGATTTCCAGCCGTCGATCATCGCGTCCTACCACGGACAGGTGGCCATGAATTTGTCATTTGAAGCTGATCCGGGTTGCGGGTGACGCCATAATCGAGGCGTCGGCCATCGCCTGGCTGGCATCGGGACGGCAGGAGGGACGGCCAGTGACGCAGCCGACGCCGCCCCTCCACCGGATGATCGTCGTGGTCGACGTCGCGGGCTTCACCGATCCTGAACGGCACCGTCCGGACCGGCTCGCCTTGCGCCAAGGCATGTACGGAGTGTTGAAGACCGCGTTCGCGGAGAGTGACGTCGATTTCGATTCCTGTGTGGCCGAAGATCGCGGCGACGGCGCGTTGATCCTGTTACCGCCGGGCGCGTCCAAGAACGTTGTGGCCGACCGGTTG
Organism: Pseudonocardiaceae bacterium; assembly: GCA_036500685.1. Lineage (GTDB taxonomy): Bacteria > Actinomycetota > Actinomycetes > Mycobacteriales > Pseudonocardiaceae > CAJCJE01. The sequence goes on from DASYBO010000053.1 coordinate 7,048, forward strand.
CCGGATCGCATCGCGGTCGCGCTGCGCCGCTACAACTGGACGCGTACGCCGCAGGCTCAGATCCGGTTACGGGTGAGCCTGAACTCCGGCGACGTGCTGAATGACGGAAATGGCTGGGTTGGCGAAGCGGTCGACACCGCTTTTCGCATCCTCGACGCGCAAACAGCCAAGGTCGCGCTGGCGGAATCCGATCGAATTGTCGCGTTCATCTCCTCGGCGCGGTTCTTCGAGGAAGTCATCGAGCAGGATCCCGGCCTGCTACCGGAGTTGTATCGGCCCATACCGGTTTCGGTGAAAACATTCACCGGAACGGCGTATTTACGTCTGCACGGCGAACTCACCACCCCGAACCACCTGCCGGCAACGCACCACTCGTCGCAGCCCGTTGACCAGGCCCCGACCGAAATGAACGACACCGTCCTTGACGTGATTCCGCGCGCCGACCTGGTGCGCCTGCGCCAGCACCTGACCCTGATCGAGGTCCCCCAACTGGCGGTCATGATGAGCCGAGCGCTGGGCCCGGCGGTCCACCTGCCCCGGCTCGACGGAATCACCGAAGCATGGGCGGCCTTCAACGTCCTGACCGATTTCAACGCGGGCCCCGACGGAATCCCACCAGCCATTACCTTTCTCCGCCTGCTGGCCGAACGCATCGGCGGCGAGGCCGGCGCGGACATCACGCGCTGGATCGGTGAACGGGCCCGCCAACTGCGCCTTGGCCCCGCTCTTGAACACCAGAAGGAGATTCAGCTACCGATCCCGGAGCGCCCGCACCTCCACCTGACGATCATGCTCGAACCGATCTCCGCCGATCCGACCCAGTGCACGCTGGCCTTCTGGCGCCAGGACGACCCCGAAGTCTGGCCGCCCGCGCTCGGCGACGTCCGCGAGATCGCTATCGATGAGCTCGAATATCGGGTCGATGATGTGATCGTCGACGCCGAGAGCGTATGGTCCGGCCAACGCATCTCCGCGGCAGTGGAATTCCTGCTGCCCAGGGAATTGATCAACTTGCCCGTGCAGCGGTGGGCCAAGGAGCATTCCAGCGGGCAACCGCAACCGCTGCGCTACGACTATCGGCTGGGTATACGTTCCCTCGAACGGATGAGAGCGAAGCATTGGCATCGCGCATGGCACGTTCGGTGGGATTCGATGCAGGGGGACCCATCAGCCGACCGGCTGCACTATTCCGGTCGCGCGGAGTTCGGGGAGAACCCGATCGACGCACTGTTGAGCGACGGTCGCTGGGTCGGGTTGGTGATGGCGGATCCGCCATGCCCTCGACCGGAGCCGGGCGCTCTGCCGGACGAGTTGACGAGCGCCCTGCGCAGCGGGCTTCCCTTGATCTTGTGGCATCCAGAGGCCAGCGCGGAGGAACTGCGCGAACTGCTGGATTGGATACTCGACGACTGCAACCTAATCCACCTTCTGGATCGCCGGAAATCGGCAAATTCCACTGCGGCGGCGGTTCCATTCAAGAATTCTCTTGCGCACGACTTGGTGGTATTGTGGGACGATCCGGAAAGGCTAATCGTTCTCGACCAACCGTTGACCCCCACTCAACCGTAAGGGGAAACCGCGGATGAGCGCGAACGACCAGGACCCAGTGGTGACGCCGATCCGGCGGACAGCGCACGTCGACGCGCCGGACTGGTGGATCTATCGCGGCACCGGGAGGCCGATCCACGACGTCGATCTGGCCGAGATTTTGCCCGCACCACCACCATGGCGCGCGTATCAGGGTGGCCCGTTGCCCGAGGAAGACGTGCCGCCACCGGATGACGGCGAGGCCGAACGCAGGCTCGGCACCGCGTTCACCTTCTCCGACCAGAACATCGATCCCAACGAACTGAACATGGTCAACGCCGCGCTCTATCTGCGTCGACCGCTGCTGGTGACTGGCAACCCGGGAACCGGAAAGTCAAGCCTGGCCTACCGAATCGCCCGCGAACTACGCCTCGGTCGGGTGCTGCGCTGGGCCATCACCAGCCACACCACGCTGAGCTCGGGCCTGTACGGCTACGACGCCATCGGCCGCGTCCAGGCCGCCGCGACCAGCCAGGCACAACACGCGAACGAAGCCGAAGAGCCCCCCATCGGCGACTTCGTCCGACTCGGCCCGCTGGGCACCGCATTCCTGCCTTCCCGGCTGCCGCGCGTACTTCTCGTCGACGAGCTGGACAAATCCGAGGCCGACCTCCCCAACGATCTGCTGTCGATCTTCGAGGACGGCGAGTTCCCCATCGAGGAGCTGACTCGGGTACGCAACCGGCACCCCGAGGTCACCGTGCACACCGCCGACCCGCAGCGCACCGCCGTGGTCCGGGACGGCCGGATCGCTTGTCGCGCCTTCCCTATCGTCGTTCTGACAAGCAACGGCGAGCGGCAATTCCCTCCAGCATTCCTACGCCGTTGCATCCAACTCCGGATCGAGAACCCGGAACAAGAGCAGCTTGCCGCGATCGTGGCCAGTCACCTTGTCGACGAGCACGGCGAACACCGCGACCGACTGGTCCGCGAGTTCGCCGAGCGGAGCAAGGCCGAGGGCGGCCTGCCCACCGACCGGCTCCTGGATGCCGTGTACCTGGCCACTTCCGGTGCCTACCAGCCCGACCACACGACCTGGCCGCAACTGGTCGACGCCCTCTGGCAACGACTGACGGTGCAGTGACATGGCCAGCTCAGCCGACCTCACCTGGACGGACCTCGCGGACTCCGTGTGGCTGGCCGCCGCCATCACTCCGCCCCCTACTGCCAGCGCCCCGGAGGCCAGGCTGGCGCAGGAGCTGATGTCCGACGGCGACAGGATCGCGATACGCAACGCGCCTTCGGAGCCCAGGGAAATCCAGCCACCGCCCGATCCGCAGGACGCCCCGATCACGGCCCCAGCTTCCCCCGAGGGCGAAACCGCAGTATTGGTCATCGAAACCGACACCCCACCCACTGAACAGCGCGAACCAGCCGTGCTCGATACCCGCACCGGCGAAATTGCGCTTGCCGACTCGCTGGAGTACTTCAGGGCACTGCGCGGCCTGAAACGCGAAGCGATCTCGCGGCGAGAAAACGATGTGGTCCTCGACGAAGAAGCGACCGCCGTTCGGGCCGCCGAGACCGGACGGTGGTGGCCGGTCACCCGATCGAGAAAAGAACGCTGGCTGGACCTCACCCTGGTACTCGACAATGGCCCGTCGATGGCGCTCTGGCGACCGCGCGTGTCAGCTTTCGTCAATTTGCTGGAACAACTAGGTGCGTTTCGAACGATCCAGATCCGGCTGCTCGAAACCACCAAGGACAGCGGCGAGGCATCCGTCGTTCTCCGAGGTGGCACCCCCGGCGCCCCGGCCCGCGACCCGGACGAGATCCTGGACCCGTCCGGCCGGCGCGCGGTACTGCTCCTGACCGACGGCGTCGGCGACGCGTGGCAGAAGGATGTGCTGCACCCGATCCTGGCGCGCTGGGGCCGAGCGATGCCGGTGAGCATCGTGCATCTGCTCCCGCAGTGGCTCTGGGGGCGCTGCGGTCTGCGACTGCACAAGGCCCGGCTCCGGGCCCGAACCACGTTGGCCCCCAACAGTCGATGGGCACTGGATCTTGCCGATGCCTGGCTCGAGCCGACATCGACCGTCCCGGCCGAGGCAGTGCCGGTACCGGTACTGGAACTACGGCCCCGTGGCCTGGCCTGGTGGGCCAGGCTGATCACCGGAGAGCAGGTCGGCGCCACCGAGGGCACCGTGATGCTGACCGGTGACCCGGTCGTTACCGAAGAGTTGAATTCGTCGCCTGTGGTCCTTTCACCAGCGGAAAAGGTGCACAGATTTCGCAGTATGGCGTCCCCACCGGCATTGCGATTGGCGCAATTGCTGGCGGCTGTTCCGGTTCACCTTGACATGGCACGGGTGATATGCCGCCGCTTCGTTCCCGAAGTAGGTTTAGAGGCCCTCGTCGAACTGCTCGTCTCCGGTATCCTGTACGCTCCCGGACTCAGGGAGGGCGAGTCCACTTGGGACAAAAGTGGGGTCTTTGTCTTTCCTGAGGCAATCCGTGAATTGCTACTGAGTGGCGCGCGGCGTTCGGAGACCGCCCGTGTCGTACAGGTGGCAGCCACTCATTTTGGTGGCCGGATTCCGGTGCTCGGTCACCTCCGAGACGCCATCGCCGACCCGCACAACACGCCGGACCCGATACTCACCCTGGAATCATCGGCCGACGTCGAACTGGAGAGCGTGGTCATGCGGGCCCTCTCAGGGCCCTATCTCTCCCGTGCCGACCGGCTGCGCAACCAGGTCCTGCGCTATATCAGCACCGCCCAAGACCCTGAATCGATTAAGACTGTGAGCGCCAAGATGCACGAGACGGCCGAACGTGCCACCGACTCAGCTACCAAGACTGAGGGCCGCTCGCCCGGTCTCGAGCCCAGCCTGGTCGAACGGACGGTCACATCCATGGCTCGTCCCACGGAGACGAGTCCCCCGGGCAACTTCCCCAGCCGAGGGCCCGACGATCCACCGTCCGTCTGGGGCAACGTCCCACCCCGCAACCCCAACTTCACCGGCCGCGACGAACTGCTAGAACAACTGGGCAAACGACTGACCGGTGGCACTACCGCAGTCCTCCCCGCTGCCCTGCACGGCCTCGGTGGCATCGGCAAAACCCAGATGGCCGCCGAGTACATCTATCGCCACCTGCCTGACTACGACCTCATCTGGTGGATCGACGCTGCCCACACCACCCAAATCCGAGCCGGCCTGACCGAACTCGCCCGTGTCCTTGGCGTGCCAGGGTCCTCCGAGGCCAACGTGGCGGTGCCTGCTGTGATCGAGGCACTGCGGACCGGTCGCCCGTTCCGCCGTTGGCTGCTCGTGTTCGACGCCGCTGAAAGCCCGGACGCCGTGCTGCCGTTCTTCCCGCGCAATGGCCCGGGTGAAATCCTGATCACCTCCCGCAACTCGGACTGGGCCGGTATCGCCCGATCGCTTGAACTGGCGGTGTTCAAACGCGAAGAGAGCATTGAGTTGCTCGGCCGCCGCGGTCCAGCCATCGACGTCGACGACGCCGACGAGCTTGCCGAGAAGCTGGGTGACCTGCCGCTGGCCGTCGAGCAAGCGGCGGCCTGGCGCGCGGTTACTGGCATGCCGGTGCAGGAGTACCTGCGCCTTTTCGACGACTCGGTCGCGGAAATCCTGGACACCGCAACGGCTCCGGACTCGGAAGTATCCGTCGCCGCCGCGTGGAACGTCTCGTTCGAGGAGTTGAAGACCCGTAACCCGGCGGCCCACCAGATCTTGCACATCTGCGCGTTCTTCTCTCCCGAGCCGATCTCCCGTGACCTGCTCACCGGCGTCAATCGGGTCTCGATCTCCCCGGAGTTGGACGCGGCGCTGCGCGACCCAATCAAGCTGGCCCGTGCCATCCGCGACATCAACCGCTACGGCCTGGCCAAGATCGACCACGGCAACAACACGCTCCAATTGCACCGACTTGTCCAGTTGGTGTTGCGCAACCGGGTGATGGCCCCGCAGGTGCACGCTCAGATGCTGCACGGCGCCCACCAACTGCTTGCCGCGCTCGACCCGAACGACCCGGAGTCGAACCGACAGTGGCCGCGCTACCGCGAACTGCTGCCGCACGCCTATGCCGCCAACGTGCTGGACTGCGACGACAGCTGGCCGCGGCAGCTCTACATCAACCTGATGCGGTACCTGTTCGAGTACGGCGACCATGAGGAGGCCGCCCGGCTCGGGTTGCAGGCGCGGGAACACTTCACCAAGACTCTCGGGCCGACCAACCCGCAGACGCTCGAGGTGTCCTCCCGGCTGGGTCTTTACCTGTGGGCGGTTGGCCGGTACGCCGAAGCGGCCGAGCTCAACCAGCGCACCCTCGCGCTACGCCTGCAGGTGTCCAGCGAGGAGAACGAGGAGACCTTCGTCCTCCAACGCAACATCACGATCGATCTCCGCGCCAAAGGCGACTTCGCCGGAGCGACCAAGCTCAGTGAGGAGGTCTACCACAAGTCCAAGCGCATGTTCGGCGAGGACGATCCGGAAACCCTCAACGCCGCCTTCCAACACGGCATCAGTCTCCGGCTCGCCGGAGACTACAAGGCCGCCGCAGAACTGGACCAGGACACCCATCGGCGGCGGATCGAGGTGCTCGGCCGCGATCACACCCGCACCTTCAGCGTAGGTGCCGCGCTGAACGTGGACCTGCGCGAGGCCGGTCAGTATGGCCAGGCCCGGGTCCAGCAGGAGCGACTTACCGAGAACCTCCAGGCCCGCTGGGGTGCGGAACAGCTTGATTCGGTGGTCAACTCGTTCCTCCTGTCGGTGGTTCGGCGCAAGGACGGCGACCACGCCGGTGCTCTCCCCCTGTCCACCGATGCGCTCAAGCGATATCGGATCGCTTACGGTGACGACCACAGCACCACGATGGCCTGCGCACTCGCCCATTCGATCGATCTACGTCACTCCGGCGATCTGACTACCTCGAAGGATTTGGGCGAACAGACTTTCGA
>DASYBO010000054.1:0-5765 GCA_036500685.1 Pseudonocardiaceae bacterium
GCTCGCCTGGGCGGTCGCCGACGAGTTCAGCAGGCGCTCGCCGCTGCGGGTGATGCTGGAATGCCTTGGCGTGACAGCGGATTCGCTGCTGTCCAACGCGGCAGGCATCGGCTGGCGCCAACCTGGCGGCGGCCCCGCCCCGCGCACCTGGTCCGGCGGCGACCCGGTCGTGGTCGGCGTCAACCAGCTGCTGGCCATCGTCGAGGAACGCTGCGCGCGCGGGCCGATGGTGCTCGTCGTCGACGACCTGCAATGGGCCGATGAAGCGACCATCCTGCTCTGGCACCGGCTCTCCGTCGCCACCCTGCAGGAACCGCTGCTGCTGATCGCCAGCTCCCGACCCGCGACGGGCCGCAAAGACGTGGCGCGGCTACGCATGGGCATCGAGCGCCGCGGCGGTGACGTCATCGACCTCGCCCCGTTTCTCGGGGTGAAGGAGCCCGGCGCCAGGGCCAACCTGGCCAGCTGAACCGCGTTCAGCGCAGCTGGATGCCGACGATGCAGGTGTCATCGTCGGTGTCCGCGTTGCTGTGCGTGAGCAGGTGATCCAGCCGCTTCTCCAGCGTTTCTGACTGCATCTCGGCGGTGCCGAGCAGGTCGTTGATGGAGTCGTCCAGCGCCCGGTCCTTGCGTTCGATCAGGCCGTCTGTGTACATCAGCAGCGTGTCGCCGGATTCCAGGTGTAGTTCGCCCTCGGCGTAGTTGGCCTCGCCGACCGCGCCGAGCAGGATGCCGCTGATCATCGGCAGCGACGAGGCGTGCGTGTCGCGGATCAGCACCGGTGGCAGGTGCCCCGCGCGAGCCCAGCGCAGTATCTGCGTCTTCGGGTCGTAGAGGCCGCACAGCGCGGTCGCCACCACCTTGTCGGACAGGTTGTGCGCCACCAGGTTCAGCCAGGTCAGCAACTGCGCGGGGCCGGCCTCGGTGGTGGCGAGGCCGCGCAAGGCGTTGCGCAGCGCGACCATGCCGGTCGCCGCGTCGATGCCGTGCCCGGCGATGTCGCCGACCGACAGCAGGATCTGCTTGGACGGCAACTCGACCGCGTCGTACCAGTCCCCGCCGACGAGGTGATCGCTCTCGGCCGGCCGGTAGCGCACCGCGATGCGCAGGCCGGGCGCGTCGATGACGTCCTGCGCGGTGGGCATGATCGCGCGCTGCAACCGCAGCGCCAGCCGGTTGCCCTCGGCCGCTTCCTGTTCGGTCTGCGCCAGCTGGTCCCTTGTCGCCGCCAACGCGACCTCGGTCCAGTGCTGCGCCGACACGTCCTGGTAGGCGCCGCGAATCGTGAGCAGCCGGTTGTCCGCGTCCAGCACCGGTTCGGCGATCACCCTGGTGTGCCGCAGGATTCCGTCGGCCTGGCGCAGCCGGAACACCGTCGAGGCCGGCCTGCGCTGGTGCAGCAGGGTGCGCAGCAGCCTGCCGATCGCGTCAGCGTCATCCGGGTGCGCGTAACTGGCCAACTGCTGCAATGGGATCGGCTGCGCGCCCTGCGCCAACCCGTACAACGTGTAGAGCTGGTTGCTCCAGGTGATCTCACCGGTGAGGGTGTTCTCCTCGAACCCGCCGATCCGGCCCAACCGCTGCGCGTGCCGCAACAGCCCGGCCAGCCGCGCCGCCTCGTCCTGCACGCGCAGCACCAGCAGCACACAGTCGTTGTGCCGGCTGATGCTCATGCCCGCGGTCATCGTCACCGGCACCTCGTCGACCAGCACGGTCAACGCGCTCTGCTCGGCCCGCAACGGCTCCCCGGTCGCGTGCACCTGCGCGACCTTGGTGAAGATCCCGTTGGGCGCCGCGCTCATCGGAAACGCTTCCAGCAGCAGCGCGCCGGTGACCGCGCTGCGCGTCCGGCCTGCCGGGTCGACGAAGGCGCTGTTCGTGTGCTGGATCCGGAAATCCACCAGCTGCCCGCGTTCGTCGAGCTGCGGGCGCAACACCATGGCCGGGTCGAGCATGCTTTCCGCCAACGCCACCAGTTCGGTGATCTCCGGGCGGCTGCGGATGTCCATCCCCGGCAGCTCGACCGGCCGACTCTCCAAGGTATGCGCGCACAGTTCGGCCAGCGCCTCCACCTGCCGCTGGATCGGCGTCGGCTGCGGCGGCAGCGGATGCGGCCAGCAGATCTCCAACACGCCGAGGATCCGCCCGCCCGCGGTCGCCGGCACCGCGACCCGGCCGCCGCCCGGCGTCTCCCGGTAGCCGATGGACACCGGATCGCCGTTCGTCAGCGTGTCGAACCAGATGGTGTGCCGGTCGGTCAACGCCCGCCGCGCGGTCGTCGCCACCCCCGGCGGAACGTAGCGCCAGCGTTGCGCCTCAGCCGCGGTGAACCCGGCGAACCCGGCCAACGTCAACGAGGAGTCCGAGCCCGCCGCCCAGATCGCCACACCCACCGCGCCCAACGGACCCAACGCGTGCATGAGCAACGATTCCGCGACCGCCTGGGCGTCACTCGCCGCGAGGATGCCGCTTTCCGCGGTGCGCAGCCGCAACGCGACCGGTTCCGCGTCGACCGACGGAAATTCCAGGGTGGCCTCGGCGATCCGGTCCCGCGCCGCGTTGTTCACGATGTCGGCCGCGAACTCCAACTCCGAACGACCCGACCGCGCCGACAGTTCGCGCAGCTGCCGCGCGGCCTGTGCCGGCCCGCAGTGCAACCGCTCCACCAGCACGCCCTTGGCCAGTTCGAGCAGGGCTCTGGTGTCCGCGCTGGCTTCTGCCGTGCGCAGCTCGTGCTGGGCCCGGTCCAGCGTGGCCGCGAGCCGGTCGAGCTGGTCCGGTGCCTGAACGCCGTCGGTCGATGCGGACACGGGTTGAACTCCAGGATTCAGTTGGTGGGCAGCCAGCGCTTGATGCAGCGGATCAGATCGTTCGCGTCCACCGGCTTGGTCACGTAGTCGGTGGCGCCCGAGTCGATGCTCTTCTCCCGGTCGCCCGGCATGGCTTTCGCCGTCACCGCGATGATCGGCAGTTCCCGGTATTCCGGCATGGCGCGGATCGCGGCCGTCGCGCTGTAGCCGTCCATCTCCGGCATCATCACGTCCATCAGCACCAGGTCGATCTCGGGATGCCCATTCAGCGTGTCGATCCCGGTCTTGCCGTTCTCCGCCTGGAGCACCCGCATCCCGTGCAACTCGAGGATCGAGGTCAGCGCGTAGACGTTGCGCGCGTCGTCGTCGACAACAAGGACACCCCGCCCGGCCAGCTCCGCATCCGCGGTGCCGGAAAGGTCGGCGAGGTTGTCGGCAACGGTCTCGGCCAGCACGCCGTGCTGCCAGTCGCCGTTGAGGTGCGCGCTGATCCGTGCGCGCAACTCGTCGAGACTGGTGATCACCTCGAGTGGATGACTGGCCATCCTGGCCCGCAGTTCCTGGTCACGCTCGGCCGTGAGCGGCCTGCTGTGGTGGGCCAGCACCGGCACGTCGTCCAGCATCGACTCGGCGTCCATGGTGCCGAGGAAGCGGTTGGCCGCGTCGTCCGGCATGTCCAGTTCCAGCACCACCCACTGGCAGCCCTCGCCGGCGAGCACCGCGCGCGCCTCGTCCGTGCCGACCGCGGTCACCACCTCGACCGGCGGCCGCGCGTCGTTCGGGTCGCGCCGTTCGGTCGCATCCAGCACCGCGCTCTCCGAGACCAGCGACAGCAGCCCGCGCGGATGGTCCTCGATCACCAGCACCCGCCGCTTCTGTTGCTGCTGCTGGGTGGTTCGCGCGACGTTCGCCAGTTCGGCGTCGACCACTTCCTCCAACGCCGCGTTGGCCGCCGCGACCACCGAGGCCGCCGGGCCCTCCAGGTCCTCGATGGCCGAGATGCTCGGCGGTTCAAGGAAGTCAGGGCGGGCGATCGGCAGGTACAGCGTGAAAGTACTGCCACTGCCAAGAATGCTCTCCGCGGTGATCACGCCACCGAGCAGGTAGGCGATTTCGCGACTGATCGACAAGCCCAGCCCGGTACCGCCGTACTTGCGGCTGGTCGTGCCGTCGGCCTGCTGGAACGCGCCGAAGATCGTCTCCAACTGGTGTTCGGCGATGCCGATGCCGGTGTCACGCACCTGGAAGGCCATGGCCGAACCGTGCCGCCGCACCGTTGCCGGCAGTTCGTCCGGAGTGGCCAGTGCCACCCGCAGCGTCACCCCGCCCGATTCGGTGAACTTCACCGCGTTGGACAACAGGTTGCTCAGCACCTGCCGAACCCGCGAGTCGTCGGTCAGCAGGTCGACCGGCACCCCCGGCTCGGTGATGATCTCGAAACCGAGGTTCTTCTGCTGCGTCAACGGTTGGAACGTCGCGTCCACATAGTCCAGCAGCTGCCGCAGGCCGACGCGTTCCGGGCTGATGTCCATCTTGCCCGCCTCGACCTTGGACAGGTCGAGAATGTCGTTGATCAGCTGCAAGAGGTCCGAACCGGCCGAGTGGATGATGCTCGCGTACTCCACCTGCTTGGGGGTGAGGTTGCGGCTCGGGTTCTGGGTGAGCAACTGAGCCAGGATCAGCAGGCTGTTCAACGGTGTCCGCAGCTCGTGGCTCATGTTGGCCAGGAACTCCGACTTGTACTTCGACGCCAACGCCAACTGCTGGGCGCGCGCCTCGAGTTCCTGGCTGGCCTGCTCGATCTCCAGGTTCTTCGTCTCGATGTCGCGGTTCTGGGTGGCCAGCAGCGCCGCCTTGTCCTCAAGTTCGGCGTTGGACCGCTGCAGTTCCTCCTGCCGCGCCTGGAGTTCCCGCGACCGCGCCTGCAGTTCCGCGGTCAGCCGCTGCGACTCGCCGAGCAGTTCGTCGGTGCGGGCGTTGGCCACCAACGTGTTCACGTTGACGCCGACGGTTTCCATCAGCTGCTCAAGGAAGTCCCGGTGCATCTGGGTGAACGCGTGCACCGAGGCCAGCTCGATGACGCCGAGCACCTGCTCCTCGAACACCAGCGGCAGCACAAGAAGGCTCGTCGGCCGGGCCCGGCCGAGGCCGGAGGAGATGGTCACATAGTCGGCCGGCACGTCCTCGACTGTGATGGTCCGCCTGCTCCGCGCGGCCTGCCCGACCAGCGACTGTCCGAAGCGGAATCGGATCGGCCTGCCCTCGTCCGGCGCGCCGTAGGAGCCGATCAGCCGCAGTTCCGGGGTTTCCCCGTCCTCGGCCAGGTAGAACGCGCCGTACTGGCCGCCGACCATCGGCGCGAGCTCGTCCATGATCAGCTCGGCCACCACGGTCAGGTCCCTGCGGCCCTGCATCAGGCCGGAGATCTTGGCCAGGTTCGTCTTCAACCAGTCCTGGTCCTGGTTCGCGCGGGTGGTCTCGCGCAGCGACTCCACCATCGAGTTGATGTTGTCCTTCAACTCGGCGACCTCGCCGGAGGCGACCACGTTGATGGAGCGGGTCAGGTCGCCCTTGGTGACCGCGCTGGTGACCTCGGCGATCGCGCGGACCTGGCGGGTCAGGTTCCCGGCCAGCTCGTTCACGTTCTCGGTCAACCGCTTCCAGGCGCCCGAAACACCCTCGACCTCGGCCTGACCACCCAGCCGCCCCTCGGTGCCCACCTCGCGCGCCACCCTGGTGACCTCCGCGGCGAAGGAGGACAGCTGGTCGACCATGGTGTTGATGGTCGTCTTGAGTTCGAGGATCTCGCCGCGCGCGTCGACGTCGATCTTGCGGGTCAGGTCGCCCTTGGCGACCGCCGTGGCGACCTGGGCGATGGAGCGCACCTGACTGGTCAGGTTGCCGGCCATGAAGTTCACCGAGTCGGTGAGGTCGCGCCAGGTGCCGGAGACTCCC
>DASYBO010000055.1:0-6677 GCA_036500685.1 Pseudonocardiaceae bacterium
GACCGGACGTTGGGCGCTGCCCGACGGTCCCAACGCGGTGCCCGGCGCACCGACCGGCCCGGACGGCAGCGTGGTGCCGCCGAACATCCTGCACTCCAACGTGCCGCCGGAACTGTCCAGCATCGCAGTGCGCAGCCTTGAGGACACCGCGGTCGGTGGCATCCGCACCAGCGCGGCGATCCTGCAGGTGCTCGACCAGGTGGCCGAGGAGCAGGCCGCGACCTCGCTGATCCCGACCATCGCCGCCGACGGCAAACCGGGCGGCGACAAGGACGACGCGGTCTGGATCACCAAGAAACCCGAGCCGAGCCGGGGGCAGCGGCGCAAGCTGACCGTGTGGTTCACCGTGGTCGCGGTGCTCACCCTGGCCATCGTGGTGTGGGTGGTCACCTCGGTGATCGGCTTCTTCTCCGGTAGTTCGAGCAGTGCCGGTGGCGGGCCACCGGTTGCGGTGACCACGACCGCGCCGCCGCACACGTCGAGTTCGGCCCCGCCCGCGCCAAGCAGCACGGCGGCGAACCCGGGGGCGGCGATCACGCCGCAGAGCGTCAGCGAGTTCAACCTCAAGGGCTCGGACAACCCCGGCAAGGCCAAGCTGGTCATCGACGGCGACCCGACCACGCTGTGGAAGAGCAATACCTACAAGCAGCAGTTCCCGCTGTACAAGCCCGGCATCGGCATCATGGCCACATTCGGCCAGCCGGTGAAGCTGGCCCAGGTGGCGATCGACTCGCCGAGCGCCGGCACGGTGGTGGAGATCCACACCGCCGACTCTGCGCAGCCCACGGACCTGACCACCACGCAGACGATCGGCAACGGCACGCTGGTGAACGGGCACACGATCATCAACGTCACCATGTCGCAGCCCAGCCAGTACATCCTGGTCTGGATCACGCAGCTGGCGCCGACGGGCAGTGGCAGTTTCCAGAGCTCGATCGGCGAAATCACCTACACCCAAGCTCAGTAGGTTCCCGGAAGGGTGAGGCAGACCACTCCCGATACGCTGGGCCGGTGACCGCCCCCACCAGTTCGGACGCCGAGCTCATCGCCGCCCATGCCGCTGGTGACCAGCACGCTTTCAACGAGATCGTGCGGCGACACCGGGACCGGATGTGGGCCGTTGCGCTGCGCACGATGCGTGACCCGGAAGAGGCCGCCGACGCGTTGCAGGAGGCGTTCATCTCCGCCTTTCGCGCCGCCGCGTCCTTCCGGGCCGAATCCCAGGTGACGACCTGGCTGCATCGGATCGTGGTGAACGCGTGCCTGGACCGCATCCGGCGCAGGGCCGCCCGACCGACCGTGCCGTTGCCGGAGACCGGACCGGGTGAGCCGGTCGTCGACCGGGACGCCATGTCCGACCGGGAAACCCGGTTGATCGTGGCGGAGGCGCTGGCCAGCCTGCCGGAGGAACAGCGGCTGCCGATCCTGTTGTTGGACGTCGAGGGCTACTCGGTGGCCGAGGCCGCGAAGATGTTGGGTATCGCGGAGGGCACTGTCAAGAGTCGGTGTGCGCGCGGTCGGGCGAAACTGGCCAAACTTCTGGGGCACCTGCGGAACCCGAGTGCGGATGCGAACGTCCCAGTTGAGCAAGCTGATCCAGCCGGTATTCGTCCGACACGTCGTGGGGAGGGTCGATGACCGACATGCGGCGACGGGGCGGCACGGCGGGCGAACCTCCGCTGACCGTGGACGTCCTGGCCGACCTGCATGCCGACGCGCTGCCCGACGACGTCGCCGCTCGGTTGTGGCCGAGGGTGCGGGCCGATCCGGCCGCGAACGCGACGCTCACCGCGCTCGACGCGACCAGGGCGGATCTGGCTGATTTCGCGACCTTGCCGCCGCCCGCCATGCCGGCCGACTTCGCGGCCCGGCTGGACGCGGCGATCAATGCCGAGGTACAGGCCCGAGCCTCGGCTGGGATCGCCCCGGTGGTGGACATCAATGCCGCCCGCAATCGTCCTAAACGCGACCCGAGGCAGAGCCGCAGGCTGGCGTGGACCGCCGGCATTGTCGGCATCGCGGCCGCGGTGATCGGCGCGGCCATCGTGGTGCTGCCCGGGTTGAGTTCGTCCCCGTCCGGGCCGTCCCAGGCCGGTGGCCAGCCGACCTCGCAGTTGCCGGTGACCGGCGGCCAACTCGGCTCGGTCGCGCTGGCGCAGGCGCTGCACAAGTCGGACTACGGCCCGTTGAGCAACCCGCAGCAGCTCACCGGCTGTCTGAAGGCCAACGGGCAGGACCCGAACGAGAAGCCGATCGGTGCCATGCAGATCAGCCTGGACGGCAAGCCGGGCACGCTGCTCGTGCTGACCACGGGTGTGCTGGCGCAGTACCGGTTGCTGGTGGTCGGCCCGACCTGTTCGGCGACGTCCGCCGCGACCCTGGCCAACCAGGTGATCGGCGGCATCTCGGTCACGCCGACCCACTGATCCAGACTTTTCGCATATTGGAGTGATTCCTCCAGTATGTGATGGCCGTCGCCCGATGGAGCTGGAACAACCGGCCCCTACGATCGCGTTACAGCAGTGCGCTCGAAAGACAAGAGACTTTCACGGCGCACCCAACGTGACGCGGAGGTCGAGCAGTGGCGGAGGCTACGCAGCAGATTCGGAGCCTGATCATCGTCGGCTCCGGCCCGGCGGGTTACACCGCGGCCGTGTATGCGGCTCGGGCCCAACTGAATCCGCTGGTCTTCGAAGGCACTCAGTTCGGCGGTGCCCTGATGACCACGACCGAAGTCGAGAACTTCCCCGGCTTCTCGGACGGGATCATGGGCCCCGAGCTGATGCAGCAGATGCGCGGCCAGGCCGAGCGCTTCGGCGCGGAGCTGCGAAGCGAGGACGTCGAGGAGATCGACCTGGCCGGCGACGTGAAGTACGTCACCGCGAACGGCGTGCGCTACGGGGCCAAGGCGATCGTGCTGGCGATGGGTGCCGCGGCGCGGTACCTGAACATCCCCGGCGAGCAGCGGCTGCTCGGCCACGGCGTGTCCGCCTGTGCGACCTGCGACGGGTTCTTCTTCCGCGACCAGCACATCGCGGTCGTCGGCGGCGGCGACTCGGCGATGGAGGAGGCGACGTTCCTGACCAAGTTCGGCAAGACCGTCACCATCATCCACCGGCGGGAGGAGTTCCGGGCCTCCAAGATCATGCTCGAACGGGCCAGGAACAACGACAAGATCCGCTGGCTGACCAACACCGAGGTGCTCGAGGTCCTCGGCGAGAACTCGGTGCGCGCGATCAGGACCCGCGACACCGTGACCGGCGAGGAATCCGAGCTGCCCGTCAGCGGGTTGTTCATGGCGATCGGGCACGACCCGCGCAGCAAGCTGGTCGCGGGCCAGGTCGACATCGACCCCGAGGGGTATGTCCAGGTGAGCGGGCAGAGCACCTACACCAACCTGGACGGCGTTTTCGCCTCCGGCGACCTGGTCGACCGGACCTACCGGCAGGCCATCACGGCGGCCGGATCCGGTGCGGCGGCGGCCATCGACGCCGAGCGGTGGCTGGCCGAGCACGGCGAGGAGACCGCGGAACTCGCGGCCGAGTTCGTTGGCGGCGGCTACAGCGCAACCCCCTGAGCCCATGTGACCAACAGCACAACTAGCGATCACCCACGAGGAGAGAGATCATGGCCGGTTCCACGGTTACCGTTACCAACGCTTCCTTCAAGGAAGACGTTCTGACCAGCAGCAAGCCGGTGCTCGTCGACTTCTGGGCGACCTGGTGCGGGCCGTGCAAGATGGTCGCCCCGGTGTTGGAGGAGATCGCCACCGAGCACGCCGACAAGCTGACCATCGCCAAGGTCGACGTCGACGCGAACCCGGAAATCGCCCGCGACTACCAGATCATGTCGATCCCGACGCTGATCCTGTTCAAGGACGGTGCGCCGGTGAAGCAGATCGTCGGCGCCAAGCCCAAGGCCGCCCTGCTCAACGATCTGTCCGAAGTGCTCGCCTGAGCAGCGCAAAGTAACGAAGAAGGGCTGGTCCACGACATCGTGGACCAGCCCTTCTTTCGTGCTCGGCAACCACGAAAGTGGCGGGGGGATTCACTCGATCGTTGTCACGGAGAGTCCACTCGGCCTACGCTTCGCGTCCGGCCGGGTGCATTACGTATCCCTCCGGTTAGCCCGATCCAGCACAGGGCACAATGTGACAACAGATTTCCGGATGGGCCTTCAACCCGCCGGATCCTTCTCTTCCCAGCGCCGGCCTTCGTCGGTGCCCTAGCCGAGCGAGGGGTGCATGCAGGTACGCCGTCGCGGTGACGTCGGTCCGGCCGTAGCCGAGATTTCCTCGACACTCACCGCGCTGGGTCTGCTGCCCGCGTCGGACCGCCCTGAGGACCACACGGTCTTCGATCAGGCGGTCGAGCACGCGGTGCGCACGTTTCAGCAGCATCGCGGCCTGATCACCGATGGGGTGGTCGGCCCGGCCACCTTCCGGGCGCTGCGCGACGCCACCTACCACCTCGGTGGGCGGCCGCTGGCCTACCTGGTGTCCGCCCCCATGACCGGCGACGACGTGTTCGCCCTTCAGGAGAAGCTGCTCGAACTCGGCTACGACGCCGGTCGCGCCGACGGCACGTTCGGGCCACAGATCGAGAAGGCGCTGCGCAACTTCCAGCGCGACTACGGCCTGGTCCCGGACGGCATCTGCGGCCCGGCCACGGTGCGCTCGCTGCGCCAGCTGGCGCCGAAGGTGCGCGGCGGCCGTCCGGTGCTCCTGCGCGAGCAGGAGCGGGTCCGCCAGGCCGGTCCGCTGCTGCGCGGTAAGCGGATCGTGGTCGACCCCGGCCACGGCGGCAATGACCGAGGTGCCACCTTCGGGCAGGTGCACGAGGCCGACCTGATGTGGGACCTGGCCCGGCGCCTGGAAGGCCAGATGGTCGCCACCGGCATGGAGGCGATGCTCTCCAGGGGCGCCAACCGCAACCCGACCGACCCGGAACGCGCCGCGTTCGCCAACGAGACCGGCGCCGACCTGTTCCTCTCGCTGCACGTGGACGCCAACCGCTCGCCGCTGGCAGAGGGCGTCGCCTGCTTCCACTACGGCACCCCCAACGGCACGACGTCCACGGTCGGCGAGGCACTGGCCGGGCTGATCCAGCGCGAGCTCAGCGCGCGCACCGGCATGCTGGACTGCCACACCCACCCGAGGACGTGGGAGCCGCTGCGGATGACCCGCTGCCCCGCGGTGCGCGTCGAGGTCGGCTACCTGTCCAACCAGGCCGACCGGAACCGGCTGACCAACCCGGCCTTCCGGGACCTGGTCGCGGAAAGCATCCTGATCGCGGTCAAGCGCCTGTACCTGCTCGGCGAGAACGATCAGCCGACGGGCACGTTCACCTTCGAGGACATCCTCAAGCACGAACTGGCAAAGGCCGAGTAGCTCCGGTTCAGGCCCGGTGGAGTTCGGCCATCGGGCCTGCGGTGGTGACGCTGACCGTGTTGAGCAACTGCTCCAGCGCGGCTTCCACGTCCTCTTTCCAGGACAGCGCGGTACGCATCTCAAGGCGCAGCCGTGGCCACTTCTTGTGCGGGCGCACCGTTTTGAAGCCGAGCGAACGCAGGAAATCAGCGGGGACAACGCAGCTCGCGTCGGCCTCGGGTTCCTCGTCCGCGAACGCCTCGATGGCCTTCACCCCGCGCCGGGTCAGGTCCTTGGCGACTTCCTGCACCAGCAGGCGGCCGAGGCCGGCACCGGAGAACTCGGGGAGGATGCGCACAGCGGTGAGCATGACCGCGTCCGCGCTGATCGGGGCGGTCGGGAAGGCGACGGACCTCGGCACCGCGCTGGGCGGGGCGTAGAAGGCGTAGCCGGCCGGCACCGAGTCGACGTAGACGATGCGGCCGCAGGAGCCCCATTCGAGCAGGACGCTGGACACCCAGGCTTCCTTCTCGAAGTCGGTCTGTCCGTACTGCTCGGCCTCTTCACGCAGATGCGGCGCGAGTTCCCAGAACAGGCAACGCCGGCAGCGCTTGGGGAGCTGGTCCAGGTTGTCCAGTGTGACGCCGACGACGCGTCCCGACACTCGACCTCCAGCCCGAATTGCCCAGAAAGATTCGCTGCGACGGCAGCGTCGAGCACGCGAAAAGCATAGGCCGATGTGATCGCCGACGAAAGGTGACTAGCCCGACAGGTACGCCGGTTACACTCGTCCGACTTACCCGCCATCATCGGAGGGTATTCGCTTTTCTCGCAGGAAAGGGCCCTGATGAGCAACGGTGACCTGCCCTCGGTGCCCGCTGGCGCCCGCAGCCTCGATCCGCATCTGGCCCGCTACGCCGCCCGCACCGCCGGCATGACCGCCTCCGAGATCCGTGCGTTGTTCGCCGTGGCCAGCAGGCCGGAAGTGGTGTCGCTGGCCGGCGGTATGCCGAACCTGGCCGCGCTGCCGCTGGAGTCGCTCTCAGCCGAGATCAGCGAACTGATCGCCACCGACGGCCTCGTCGCCCTGCAGTACGGCTCGGCTCAGGGCATCGTCGGGCTGCGGGAGCAGGTCTGCGAGATCATGGCGCTGGAGGGCATCAACGCCCATCCGGATGACGTGGTGATCACCGTCGGTTCCCAGATGGGCCTGGACATGGTGACCCGCCTGTTCTGCGACCCGGGCGACGTGCTGCTCGCGGAGGGTCCGTCCTACGTCGGCGCGCTCGGATCGTTCTCGGCCTATCAG
>DASYBO010000056.1:0-3098 GCA_036500685.1 Pseudonocardiaceae bacterium
GCAACACGAACAGCAGCAGGTAGAGCAGCGTGCTGGCGACACCGACGGCGGCGAAGCGGAGCACCTGTCTGGTCAGGCCGGCGGGCACGCCCGGCATCGGGGGTTCGACATCGCGGCCGAGTTGGTGGCGCAGTTCGCTGATGGGCAGCGCGCCGGTCGCGAACGCCCGACCCAGCCGGGCGACGCCCTTGAGGTCGGCCAGCGCGGTGGAAATGATGTCGACCCGGCTGTCCGGGTCGTCGACCCAGTCGACCGGCACCTCGTGGATGCGCAGCCGGGCCCGTTGCGCCAGCACCAGCAGTTCGGTGTCGAAGAACCAGCCGGTGTCCGCGACCAGCGGCAGCAGGTGCCGGGCCACGTCAGCGCGGATCGCCTTGAACCCGCACTGCGCGTCGGAGAATCGCACGAACAGGGCCGAGCGCAGGATCAGGTTGTAGCAGCGCGAGATGAACTCCCGCTTCGCCCCGCGCACCACCCGCGCTCCCCTGGCCAGCCTGCTGCCGATGGCCAGATCCGAATGCCCGGAGATGAGCGGCGCCACCAGTGGCAGCAGGGCGGCCAGATCGGTCGAGAGGTCCACGTCCATGTAGGCGAGCACGGCCGCGTCCGACGCGGACCAGACCGCGCGCAACGCCCGGCCCCGCCCCTTCTGCTCCAGCCGGACGTTGGCGACCTCGAGGAACTCCTCGGCCAGTTCGGCGGCGATCACCGGGGTCGCGTCGATGCTCGCGTTGTCCGCGATGGTGATCCGGAACGGGTAGGGAAAGTGTTCGGTCAGGTAGGCGTGCAGCCTGCGGACGCAGGGCCCCAGGTCATTTTCCTCGTTGTAGACCGGGATCACCACGTCAAGCACGGGCCGGCCGCCGCTGGTCGCGGCACGCGGATAGGGCAGGACGGTCGGAGCGCGATTGCCGGCGGGAGGATTCCGGTAGCTCGTCTGCATGAGCTCTACCGTCGAGGTCATCGCTATGCCGACTGTGTGCCTCGGCTGTGCCGGCGCTGTGAGATCAGTGCGGAGTTCTTGGCAGTCGGACGGTGAACCGGGTGTTGCCGGGGCGACTCGCCACCTCGACGGTGCCGTGGTGCGCGGCGACGACGGCCGCGACGATGGCAAGGCCGAGCCCGGTGCTGCCGGCCGCGCGCGAGCGCGAGGTGTCGCCTCGGGCGAAGCGTTCGAAGACGTCGGGCAGTACGTCCTGCGGGATACCCGGCCCGTTGTCGGTGACGGTCACGGTGACCGCATCGCCGGGCCCGCTGGCCAGCGCGGCGGTGACCGTCGTTCCGCCGGGGGTGTGCGTGCGCGCGTTGGTGACCAGGTTGGCCAGCACCTGGTGCAGCCGCGCGGCATCGCCGATGATCGTGATCGGCTCCTCCGGCAGTTCCAGTCGCCACACGTGCCCCGGCCCCGCGATGTGCGCGTCGCTGATCACGTCGACGATCAACCGGGACAGGTCCATCTCGCGCAGGTCCAGCGGTCGGCCCGAATCCAGTCGGGCCAACAGCAGCAGGTCGTCGACAAGGGTGCTCATCCGCGCCGACTCGGAGTGCACCCTGCGCATGGCATGCGCGAGTTCCGGCGGGATCGCGTCGCTGCTGCGCTGGGTGAGTTCGGCGTAGCCGCGGATCGCGGCCAGCGGCGTGCGCAGCTCGTGACTGGCGTCGGCGACGAACTGGCGGGCACGCGTCTCACTGGCCTGTCGCGCGGCCAGTGCCCCGTCGACGTGGCCCAGCATGCGGTTGAGCGCGGCACCGACCTGGCCGACCTCGGTGCTCGGGTCGGTGTCCACGTCGGGCACTCGCACGGAGAGCGCGACGTCGCCCCGGTCCAGCGGCAGCTCGGTCACCTTGGCCGCGGTGTCCGCGACCCGGCGCAGCGGCCCCATCGTGCGCCGCACAATCACCCAGCCGAGCAGGCCGGCCAGCGCCAACCCGATCAGCGCGACGACCCCGAGCGCCCAGCCCAGTGTCCACAGTGTCGAGTCGTCGCCCGCCTCGGAGATGCCGGTGATCAAGGTGCCCCTCGACGTGTGGCTGGCCAGCAGGCGGTAGTCACCCACGTCGGGCAGATCCCTGGTTACCGCATGGCCGACCGGCAGCGCGGCGACGATCGTGGCGTCCTGCGCGGACAACGGCTTCGCGCACACGTCGTGCGTTTGCGGCGTGCTCTGGTCGACCAGCACCAGCGGGCCCTGCACCGCCCCGTTCTGGACGATGGCGGTCAGCGTGCCGATGCCCTGCCCGAACCCGAAGGGCTGGTCACCGGGGGCATAGCTGTTGGTGGTCCCGCACAGCGGCGGCCGGGGCAGGTTCTGGTGGTCATGGGGGCCGCCGAAGCCCGGATCGGGTGCGTTGGCGCGCTGGCTGGCGGCGTTCAGCTGCGCGTCCAACTGCCCGATCTGCGTCCGGTTCAGGCTGATCAGCGTTCCGGTGCCGATCACGATGCAGACCAGGGCGAGCACCAGCAGTTGACCACCGAGCAGCTTGGCCCGCAGCGACCAGCGGTGCACCCGCCACCAGCGGCGCTCAGGTCGCCGGCTTGAGCACATATCCCGCCCCGCGCAGCGTGTGGATCATCGGCGACCGTCCGACATCGATCTTCTTGCGCAGGTAGGACACATAGAGCTCGACGATATTGGCCTGGCCGCCGAAGTCGTAGTTCCACACGCGGTCCAGGATCTGCGCCTTGCTCAGTACCCGCCGCGCGTTGCGCATCAGGAACCGGAGCAGCTCGAACTCGGTCGCGGTCAGCTCGATGACCTCGCCGCCGCGGTGCACCTCGCGGCTGTCCTCGTCCAGGGTCAGGTCGCCGACCACCAGCAGGGCGCCTGCCGCCTCGGCCGCGACGTGGGTGCGGCGCAGCAGCGCCCGCAGCCGCAGCACCACCTCTTCCAGGCTGAACGGCTTGGTCACGTAGTCGTCGCCGCCAGCGGTGAGGCCTGCGATCCGGTCCTCGACCGCGTCGCGCGCGGTCAGGAACAGCACAGGAAGATTCGGATTCTGTTCGCGAAGCCGGCGCAGCACCTCGATCCCGCTCAGGTCGGGCAGCATGATGTCCAGCACGACCACGTCCGGCCGCAGCTCCCTGGCGATCCGCACCG
>DASYBO010000057.1:0-20996 GCA_036500685.1 Pseudonocardiaceae bacterium
CGGAAAATCGTTGCGTGTCTCAGGCCGGGACGACGTAGGGAAACTCGTCGCTGCGCAGTTCCTTGGCCTGCCGTCCCACCGGAGGATCGACCTGTCGATCTCCCGAGTCGTTGTTCCGGTCACCCAGCCAAACGAGTAAGCGGACTGTAAGCAACGCCTGGCTACGGTCTGGACCACATGAGACGGTCCGGATCAGGAGGACATGTGGACAGGCTGAGCAACTGGGTGATCAGACACAAGGTGGTGGTCGGGCTGCTGTGGCTGGCGGTCACCGTCCTGGGCGTGCTGCTGGCACCGTCGGTATCGAGCGTGCTGAAGCCCGGTGTCCAGGTCAACAGCCCTGCCTACACGGCGAACCAGCAGATCGCCAAGCAATACGGTGGCACGACGGCGAATCCGGGCATCGTCGTGATCGACCTCCCGGTGGGGACGACGGTCGGATCACCGGGCATGCCCGCGCGACTACAGGCACTGGACAGCCAGATCCTGAAGTCGACGCCTGGGCTGCGGGAGATCTCCTACGCGTCCACGGGTAACCAGTCGCTGGTCACCAACGGGGGCCGAAGCACCATCCTGATGGTGTTCCCGCCGCAGGCCAACACCGACGTGCCCGCACAGGTGCTTGACCAGCTCGGCAGTGCAGCCAAGGCCGCCCTGCCGACCGCGACCGTGCACGTCACCGGCAAGGCCGCACTGGCCACCGGCAACACGTCCCAGGGCAACTCCAGCGTGCTGACCGAACTGCTGATCGGTGCCGCCGCCGCACTGGTCGTGCTGGCCTGGGTGTTCGGCTCGTTCCTCGCGTTCCTGCCGCTGATCATGGCGATCGTCTCGGTGCTGACGATGCAACTGCTCGTTTACGCGCTGTCCTTCATCATGCCGGCCAGCACGCCCTTCAACCCGGCGGTGCAGTACATCGTCGCGCTGCTCGGCCTTGGCCTGTCGATCGACTACGCGTTGCTGATCGTCAACCGGTGGCGGGAGGAACGCGCCGCGGGCAAGTCGAACGACGACGCGATTCGGGCGGCGATGAAACGCGCAGGGCACGCCGTCTGGTTCAGCGGGTTGACGGCGTCGCTGGGGCTGTTCGCCCTGGTGACCGTGCCGGTGTCGCTGGTGCGCGGGATCGGTGTCGCCGGCCTGTTCATCCCGTCCACGGCGACGCTGGTCGCCATGACGCTGCTGCCCGTGGTGCTGGCCAAGGTCGGCCCCCGGCTCGATTGGCCTCGACGTAAGTCGAACGGGCAGGCGAGCCGGTTCTGGACCTGGTGGTCGCACGGCGTGATCCGCCACCGGGTGCTGGCCGCGGTCGTCGGGCTTGCCATCCTGGGCGGCCTGGCCGGGGTCGCGGTGACGATCAACGTCGCGGCGCCGTCGGCGACCGCGTTGGCCAGCTCCGGCACGTACACCGACGGGCTACACGCGATGCAGGCGGACGGCTTCCCGATCGGTACGCTCACACCGATCCCGGTCTGGGTGCCCTCCGCAGGGCAGGCCACGTCCGTGGCAACTTCGCTGAGCGGTCTGTCCAGTGTGGACGGCGTGGTCGCACCGACAGGACCGGCATGGCAGACCGGCGGCAGCGCACTCGTGATGGTGCTGCCCAAGAACGAGACCGGTACCGCGCAGGCCGGCACGGCACTGACCGACGTGCAGCGCACGGTGCCCAGCGGCGTGCTTGTCGGTGGGGACGACGCGCAGAACGTTGCGCAGGTCTCCGCCACCTACGGGGCATTCCCGCTGATGTTCGCGCTCGTCGGACTCGTGACGTTCCTGCTGCTGGCGCGAGGACTGAAGTCGATCCTGCTGCCGCTGAAGGCGGTACTGCTCAACGCGCTGTCGGTCGCGGCGACCTACGGGATCGTGGTCCTGGTGTGGCAGCACGGTATCGGCACACACGCGCTGTGGGGGGTGTCGGGCACCGGCTCGCTGGACACGTTCGTGCCACTGCTGATGTTCGGGTTCCTGTTCGGCATCTCGATGGACTACGAGGTGTTCATCCTGTCCCGGATCCGCGAGGGCTACGACCGCACCGGATCCACCCGTGCCGGGATCGTCGAGGGCGTGTCCCGAACCGGGCGGCTGGTGACGAGTGCGGCACTGATCCTGTTCTGCGCGCTCACGTCGCTGTCCACGGCCAATGACACCACCGTCCGGGAACTCGCCTCCGGCATGGCCGCCGGAGTCCTGCTCGACGCGGTCGTCGTCCGGATGCTCCTGCTGCCGGCGCTGGTGTCGCTGTTCGGCAAGGCGAACTGGTGGATGCCCGGCTGGACGCGGCGGCTGCTGCGGCTGCCCGCCACGAACGTGGTGGAACCGCCCACTGAGGACCGCACCCTGGTCACCGTCGGGGATGCTTGACGCCATGCGGATCCTGGTGGTCGAGGACGAACCGGCGATGGCTGAGTCCCTCACGTGGGGGCTGGAAGCCGAGGGTTACGTCGTGGATGTCGCCCACAACGGTGAAGACGGCCTGTGGAAAGCCCAGGAGGCCGGGCACGACGTGATCATCCTCGATGTGATGCTGCCCGGTCTCGACGGCTACCAGGTCTGCGCGCGACTGCGCGAACAGGGCCTGTGGACACCGATCCTGATGCTGACCGCGATGGACGACGACCTGGACCAGGCCGAGGGCCTCGACGTGGGGGCCGACGACTACCTGGCCAAGCCGTTCGCCTATCCGGTCCTGCTGGCCCGGTTGCGAGCGCTGACGCGGCGCGGGTTCGGGGAGCGGCCGGCGGTGCTCACCGCCGCGGGCCTCACCCTGGACCCGGCCCGCAGGACCGTCAGCCGGGACGGCGTGGCACTGGACCTGACCAGCCGCGAGGTGTCGGTCCTGGAATACCTGATGCGGCACACCGGCCGGGTGGTGTCCAAGACCGAATTGCTCGACCACTGCTGGGATGCCGCCTACGACGGCGATCCCGGCGTGGTCGAGGTGCACATCCACCGGCTGCGCCGCAAGATCGACCCACCGGCCGGAGTGGCCGTCATTCACACCGTGCGCGGTGCCGGCTATCTGATCCAGGACGATCATGCCGACTGAACACCGATGGCATTTCCCCGGCTGGCGATCGGTGCGCACCAGGGTGACCGCGGTCGCCAGCCTTGTGATCGCCGCCTTCGTGACCGCCGGCATCGTGCTGCTGTACGCGTTGCAGATCAACGCCGTACGCGGCACCGTCGACCAGCAGTTGCACACGTATGTCACGCAGATCGCGCAGGCGGCGCCGACCGGGAACTGGCCGGACCCGTTGCCGGCCTCACCGCTGGACTCCGCCACCCAGGCCCAGGTCATCGCGGCCGACGGCACCGTGCTGGCGGCCACCCGGGGCCTGGCCGGCGTGCCGGCCATGTACGCGTTGCCGGCCGGCTCCGCCACCCCGATCCGGCTCAAGGGCGCCGAGGGCGTCATCCCGGACGACGTCCGCGTCGTCGCGAACCGGTTGACCGTGCACGGTGCCGCGGTGGTCATCGTCGCGGCCACGCCGACCGGCATTCTCAGCGCCTTCAACTCCGCGTTCACCTACCGGCTGCTCGTCGGCTTCCCGATCATCCTGGCCCTGGCCGTGCTCGCGGTCTGGATCCTGGTCGGGCGCGCACTGGGCCCGGTCGAGCGAATTCGCAACGCCGCCAGCGCCATCACGTCCGCCGACCTGTCCAGGCGGGTACCCGAACCCGGAACCGACGACGAGATCGGACACCTGGCCCAGACCATGAACCAGATGCTCGCCCGGCTGGAGGACTCCGCCCGCCGCCAGCGGACGTTCGTGGCCGACGCGTCGCACGAACTGCGTAGCCCGGTGGCCGCGATCCGTACCACGCTGGACGTGGCGCTGGCCCACCCCGACAGCGCCCCGTGGCCGATCATCGCCGCCCGCGCGGCACAACAGGGCGAACGCCTGGAACAGCTCCTCCAGCAACTACTCCTGCTGGCCAAGGCCGACGAGCACACCTTGGCCGGCAACCGCAGGCGGGTCGACATCGGCGAGCTCCTGCGGGAAGTCAGCCGCACCACACGCACCGACCGCGGCAGCACCGACCAAACCAACGACGCCAGCACCGGCCGTGCCACGGTCGACCGGGTCGGTGTCGAACTCGAACTGGCCGGCAATGTCGTCGTGCTGGGGAATCCGGGCAGTCTGGGCCGGCTGTTCCGCAATCTGCTGGACAACGCGGTCCGCTATGCGGCGAGCACCGTCACGATCACCACCGACATCACCCCGACAGCCGTCGAGATCCACATCGTGGACGACGGCCCCGGTATCCCACCGGCCGACCGGGAGCGGGTGTTCGATCGCTTCGTCCGGTTGGACAGCAGCCGGGACCGCAGCACCGGCAACAGTGGCCTCGGCCTTGCCATCGCCCGCGAGATCGCCGCCAGCCACGACGGATCGATCCGGTTCGAGGACAGGCCCGGCACCACGGACGGACCGGGCGCGCACGTCATCGTCCGGCTCCCGCGTCAGCACGACTGAGTGACTTCAGTCGACCGGACCGGCATCGATCGGCGAACCGGAGCTGCCGATTGGCAGCTGCGGCGTCCGCTGATCCCCCGGTCGTCACGGATGTCAGCAGGGCGAGTGCGAGAGCCGACATCCCGATGCCAGCCGCCGAGCCTGGGGATGCCCATCCTTTGGTAGTCCCGCCGTGACACAGTGTGATAACGATTCGGCCGATGGGGTCCGACCTGCAGTCGGCTGCACACGGCCGATGCCTGCTGGCCATCGTCCGCGGCCATCCGGGCACCGCCCCTGACCGAGCCTTACCCTTGCGGCGCGGTGTCGGGTGAGCTGACAAGGAGAACGCATGGAGTTGCGGCTGCTCGGCCCCGTCGAGGCGCGCCGCGGTGATGCCGTGATCATGTTGGGGCCTCGGCAGCGCAGGCTGGTCCTGGCCGTGTTGGCGTGGGAACCCAATCGGCTGATCTCCGTCGATCGCCTTGTGGACCTGGTCTGGTCCGGTTCGCCTCCGAGCAAAGCCGAACATGCGATCAAGGTGTACGTCTCGCAGTTGCGCTCCCGGTTGACCCGTGCCGGGGCGACGCCGGATGAGTTGGGGATTGTCACGCAGGGGTCCGGGTATCTGTTGCGGATCGATCCGCTGTGCGTCGACGTGCACCGGTTCACCGACTGGGTGGCGCAGGCTCAGCACGCCACCGATGACCAGCGCAAGGTGGCGCTGCTGGATCAGGCTCTGGAGCTGTGGCGTGGGCCTACCCTCGCGGACACGGCGAGCCAGGAGGTACGGCTCCGGTTGTGTGCCGGTGTCGAGGAGATGCGGCTGTGCGCGGTCGAGGATCGGTCCGACAGCTTGCTGAGGTTGGGCCGTCATCGGCAAGTCCTCGGCGAGATCACCGCTTTCGTCGAGGAACACCCGACACGGGAGCGGATGGTCCGGCAGCTCATGCTCGCGCTGCACCTCGGCGGGCAGACCGCGAAAGCGCTCGACGTCGCGCAGCGCATGCGCACCCGGCTGGCCGAGGAACTCGGTATCGACCCCGGCACCGAACTTCAGCAGCTCACGTTGGCGATCCTGCGCAACGATCCTGCCCTCACCGCCCATCACGAATCGGATCGGCCGGTCACGGCCGCGCCGATCTCGCTGTCGACGGTGCCCGCGTCGCGTACCCGGCTGATCGGACGGGATCAGCAGGTGGCCGAGATCGCCGAGCGGTTCACGGTCGCCGGCGCGCGACTGGTGACCCTGACCGGACCGGGCGGCGTCGGCAAGACGCGGCTCGCACTGGCGGTCGCGCAGGCGCTCGCGACCCACTTCGACGACGGCGTCGCACTCGTGTCGCTGGCGCCGATCCGCGACCCGGCCGACGTCCTGGCCGCGATCGCGGACAGCCTTGGCGTGCGCGACATCGGTGGTGCATCGCTCGGCGACGCGCTCCGGAATTACCTGCGCGGTCGGGACCTGCTACTCGTCGTCGACAACGTCGAGCACGTCCTTGCCGCTGGCCCCGACGTGGTTGGCATGCTGGACGCGGCACCCGGGCTGGCGGTCCTCGCGACGAGTCGGTCGCCGTTGAATGTCCGAGGGGAGCACCTTAGTCCGATCGAGCCGCTCACCGATGACGCGGCCGCGGAACTGTTCGTCGAACGCACCACGCAGGCGGGCACTCGGGAGGATCTGGATCCGTCGGTCGTTCGGACGATCTGCCGGCACCTGGACCGGTTGCCGCTGGCCATCGAACTCGCCGCCGCCCGCACGCGCGTATTGCCGGCAGCCCAACTGGCCGACCAACTCGATCAGGTCGACCGCTCCGGCCGGCGACTCGATCTGCCCGGCCCGCGCGACCTGCCTGACCGACAGCGCACCCTGCGTGCCGCCATCGCCTGGAGTTACGAATTGCTCAGCGCCGGGGAGCAGGCGCTGTTGCGCGCGGTCGCGGTGTTCGCAGGTGGCTGGACCCTGGACGCCGCGGCGGTCGTCGCAGGCCTCGACCCAGCCGTCACCGTCGACCTGCACGCCGGACTGCTGGATGCCAGCCTCATCGTCCGCCGCGCACAGGACGGCGAAGCACGCTACGACCTGCTGGAAACTGTCCGCGTTTTCGCCCTCACCGAGGCGGAGAAGACCGGTGCGGCGCAGGAATACCGAGCGCGGCACTGCTCCTACCTCGAAACGCTGATCGACAAGGCCCGGGTCGAGTTGGAGGGACCGAACCAGGCTGAATGGCTGACCCGGCTGACCCGGGAACAGGACAACCTGCGGCTGGCCATGCGGTGGGCGCTCGACCATGGCGAACTGGAGCGGTTCACTGAATTCACCTTCGCATGGCGGTTCTGGATCCTCCTTGGCCATTTCTCGGAATGCCGACGCTGGACGGCCGAAGCCTTCGCCGCCGGCGTCGCCATGTCCAACACCACGCGGGCGCGCCTGCTCACCCTGTCCGGGTTCGTTTCTTTCAGCCAGGATCCCGATGCGGCTCTTCGGATGAGCGATGAGGCGGTCGAACTCGGGAGGCGGCAGGACGACCTGGCGACCAGGGAGCTGGCGCTGGGCGCGCGTGCGGACATGGCCAGGTGGGTGGGCGATCTGGACGGCGCCGAGGCGATGTACCAAGAGGCCATCGCTATCGCGAAGGAGCATGGTGCGGTGTTCACGCTGGCGTCCCATCGGGTCAACATGGCCGGCATCACGATTGAACGCGGCCACTACGCCAAGGCCAGCCTCGAACTCGCCGAGATCGAGACCGAGCTGCGCGCGTACGGCGCGTCATCTGGACTGAGCGCGGCCCTCACCTATCACGGCAACGCCCTGATCGAACTGGGCGACTGGAACGGCGCGGAAGCGCTCCTCACCGAAGCCATCGTGACCCGGATGCCGGTCGGCGACATTTTCATTCTCATGTACGCCATGCAGCGTCTCGCGGTCGTGATGGCGTTGTGCGGCAGGGTCGAACGGTCGGCGGTGTTGTTCGGCGCTGCCGCCACGCTGGTCGACCAGTTGGGCGTCGCGCACCTGGGTTCGTATGCGCGGACCGGGGAACAAGCCGTCGGCAAGGTGATCGCGGAGTTGGGCCAGGATCGATACGACGTTCTCTTTGACGAAGGACGCCGCATGGCGCCGGCCGAACTTCTTGCCCTGGTCACGCAAGCCGGCCGATGACGACTTGCGTAACGGGCGCTCCGCCCGCGCCGTCATCGTCGCCCTGACCTGGACGTATTTTCTGGCAGCCACAAGGTCAGCGCTCCCTGGCCGGGCGTAGTGGCCAACCGCGAACCCAACGCCTGCTCACCCCGCCCAGCACATGGGGCCTCGCGGACGGTGCCGACCGCTCGACCGATCGGTTCGCCGGAGCTGATCGGCAGTCGCCGCGCCTGCGGAGGCCGCTCGCGGTGCGGGGACATCGACTGTCCGGGCAGCGACGTGGGCTCGGGTGCCGGAGGGGGCGCGGGATTCCCTGGGCTTCGCCGGACTGCCGCTCAGGGTTGGGGTGCGGTGACGGTTGTCGGCGCGGTCGCGGCGGCGAAGCAGGCTGCCGCGACGATGCCGACCAGGCTGGCCAGCACGATCGCGATCACGAACTGGCGGGCCGTGCCGACCACGATGACCACTCCCTCACAGGCGCCGACCCAGTCAATCGGCTGATGCTGAGGGATGGCTGAAGGTACTGATCAGGTGGCGAGCAGCCGGCGGACCGCGTCGGCGATGTGTTGGCCGCGGATCGACGGTGGCAACGTGACCAGTACTTCGGGGCCGGCCGTGGCCCAGACGGCGGCGATGTTCAGGACCAGGGCGAGCAGGACCTCCGGTGGGTAGTGGTTGGGCAGGATGCCGTCCTCCTGCGCGGCGCCGATGGCCTTGATCTTGTCGCGGACGTTGCCCTCGGCGAACGCGTTGGTGGTGTCGGTGGGGCGTTCGAGGCGTTGCCAGGTTGCCATGCGGAGGATTTCGGGGTGCCGGTCGTAGAGGGCGGCGAGGTTGGTGGCGTAGCCAGGGAGGTCGTGCACGTCCAAGGGGGCTTGTTCGACGATCCTGCCGACGATCTCGGCGAAGGCGGCGTCGAACATCTGGTCCTTGTTGCCGAAGTAGTGATAGATCTGCGCCTTGTTGGCGTCGGCCCGGATGGCGATCCGGTCGACGCGCCCGCCCGCGATGCCGAATTCGGCGAACTCCTTGACGGCGGCTTCGACCAGACGGGCTCGGGTGGCTTCGGCATCGCGTGGCATGGCTCGTACGCTAGCTTCCTAACTGGTTAGTTGACAACTTTGGCCTTCGTTGGTGCGGTCAAGCGAGGCCTGCGTAGCCAGGCTCGTTCCGCTGTCGTCCAGGTGTTGGTGGTGAGCAGGTAAACGCCGGCGGCCAAGGGAAGGAAGGCGGCGATGAGGATCGTGCCGTAGGGCATAAGGCGCAGCAGTCGACCGCCGGGCATGGGCGTGTCCGTGGTCATGTGGGCCTTCTGCCAGCGAAGGGTGTAGGTCGCAACGCAGGCGAGCAACGCGAACAGGCCCAGGAACACAAGGCCGGTCGGCGCGAACGGCACGGCGCCCTGCATTACCGACAGCCAGTGCTGGTTCAACGTCGCACCGAACAACGAGTGGCTGAGCAGATCGTTCGGTTTTCCGTTGATCGTCGTCGACTCGAACAGGCGGTACATGATGCTCAGGAACGGAGCCTGTAGCAGGACCGGAAGACAGCCCGCGAACATCGATGTGCCGGCATCCCGGTGCAGCTTGGCGAGTTCCTCGTTCAACCGCTGCGGGTTGCGCTTGTGCTTGTCGCGCAAGGCATTGATCTGCGGGGCCAGTACGGCGCGAGCGCGTTCGCCGCGTGCGGCGGCTCGGCTCAGCGGATGGAGCAGTAGTCGGACGAGCATGGTGAATCCGACGATGGCGGCGACGGTGCTGGCGCCGCCCAGTAGCGGAGCGAGCAGGTTCGACAGGGCGAGCACGAGATGGTACGCGCCGGCTACCGGCACGTTGAGGAAGGAGAACATGGTGTGGTGGCTCCGATTGTCTGTGCCGGAATGGCGTGAATGGACAGTCGGGAGCGGCTTGGGTGACGTGGTGCAGAAATTGTCCGCGCGGGTGGACTTGGGCAGCCTTCAGCCGGCGGGGAGAATCACCAGGCCGCTTGGGCCGGTGACGGTGCTCGGGACCTGGTCCTACCGGCGGAGTTGGGGTCGCGCAGGCGCAGTCGCGCCGTCCGCCTCGACCGGTCGCGCAGGCCAGCGGCGATGATCCGGCCGGCCGTGGCGGCTTGATCGGCGGAGCCGCCGTGTACGTGGCAGACCAGCAGGATCAGCAACACACCGGCGGCAGCGGCCAAGGCGATGATGCCGCCGGGAATCGCGAACGCGCTGAGCGCGGCTGAGAGCGCGGACAGGACAGACGTCCAGGTCATCGCGCGCCTCCTCCGCTTTCGCTCTCATCGTAGCGAATTATCGGGAAACAGAACGGCCTCGCAGCGAGGAATTCGCTGCGAGGCCGTTCTTGCCGATGGTTATCGGGTCATGAACTCGGGCGGTGGCCCGGGTACTGCACCACCTGTTGGAACGTGGGCCGGTTCTGCCAGGTGATCTTGCCGTCGGTGATGCCACCCATCGGACGCTGGATGATCGAGTCGGCACACCACTGGGCGCCTGCCGAGCAGTTCGCGTCGGCCGGGTAGACCTGCGCCGCGGTTTGCGCGCCGGCCTGGACCAGACTGTTCAGCAACGCCGTGCGGCACGCGCTGAGGTTGCCGCCGCCGCAGAACTGGGTGGCGAGCGGGCCCTGCACGTTGTCGCCGAGCAGCGATCGCAGGTCCTTGTCGACGTAACCCCACCAACCGAACTGGAACGACGATCCCTTGTGGGTGACCGACTGGTTGGCGTCGACGGGGCCGGTCGACGGACCGGTTTGACCGCCCGAGGGCGATTCGTTGATCTGGATCGCGCCGATCATCGCGTTGAACAGGTTCTGCCCCATGCCGGGGGTGAACTCGGCCTGCACCAGCAGCGGCCACCAGGCGTCCATCACCTGGATCGCGGCCGAGTCGGTGAAGGTCTGGCTGCCCTGCGAGGTTTCCACGATCTTCGAGCCCGCTTGCTGCCAGGCGGTCAACTCGTTGACGAGGGCGGCCTGCGTCGGATCGGTCACCGGTTGGCTGTTGATCACCTGGAGCAGGTCGGGCAGGACGGCCTCACCGCGCAGGTCGGTGACCGCGGCATCCTCCATCGCCTTGACAACGTTGGCCCTGCTGATCTTCGTGCCGCTGTTGATCAGTGCCTTGACCCTGGTGTCGAGCAGGTCGGACCGGTAGACGCTGTTCATGCCGAAGTCGGTCGAGGTGTAGTTCAGCGCCTGTTTGTTGTTCCAGGAGATGTAGTAGTCCTGGTTGATGGAATTGGGATGCGCGCCGAACGCGGTGTAGCTGGCGGTGTCGGTGCTGGGGTTCCAGTTCTGCCACTCGTACTGCGATGCCGCCTGGATCGGCAGGTTGGGATCGACATTGGCCGGGCGCACCGGGTTTCCGCCCGAGTTGTAGTAGGCGATGTCGGTCGAGTTCACGTAGAACCAGTTGAACGTGTAGTTGATGTTCGACGCGGCCTGCTCGAACTGCGCCGCGGTGCCCATCTGCGCCGGATCGTTGAACTGCTGGAAGCCGATGATCGACGCGGCCTCGTGCATGTAGGACGATCGCTGGCTGGTGTACGCGACCGGCGCCCCGTTGATCGTGGCTCTCGACTGGACGAGGCCGTAGTTCGTTCGATACACGATCAGCTTGTACGAACCGACCGGTGTGCTGTCCGCGGTCGTCGGGCTCCACGAGTCGTCCTGCTCAAGGGCATCCATCGCGGTGCACTGTCCGTTGTAGACATAGTAGTTCGACGCCTGGGTGGGCGGGGTGCCGTCCGGGTTGCACAGTTGCACGGCGAAGGTGTCGGTGACGTCCTGGCCCGCCGAGGTGGCACTCCAGGAGTAGTCCTCGCCTCGGCCGAGTTCGACGTACATGCTCAGGCCGGCAAAGGCCGCGCCGCGCGCACTGATTCCCGGCCCCTGCAACTCTTCCAGCATCAGCAGCTGCGGCGCGAAGTAGCCGGTCTGCGGACCGAACACGGCGATCGGATGACCGTCGTCGGTGTACTTGGCCGAGACCACCAGCGCATTGGACATGCCGGATTTCGAGGAGATCAGGCTGCCCGGCAGTACGCCGTTGTTGAAGATGCCCTTTGCCGCGTTGAAGTTCAGCGACCCGTTCTTGTTGCGGGGCAGGGTGTTCGTGCGCTGTTCCTGGTTCTGCGCCGCGGTGGGTCGAGCCGCCGGGGTCGCGCTGGTGGAGGTGGCCGACCCGGTCGGGTCGTAGATCTCCTGCTGCGGGGTCACCGAGCCGGGGTCGGGCATGGCGACGCCCTGCGGGTTGGCCGGGCTGGCCGAGTACGGGAAGGACTGGCCGTTGTGCAGGGTCAGATCGGCCTCGGGGTCGTTCTCCTCCTGGAAGGACCGCCAGACCTGGTCGCCCTTGGTGACGCCGTACTGCGCGTCGGCGGCCTCCTTGACCAGTGCGGACTGGACCTCGCTGCCGCCGCCGGATCCGAACAGGGCGCCCACCACGGCCGCGATCGCGATCAGGTCGATCGCGGAGAATGGCGCTATTGAGCCGGCGTTGGTGATCGGGTTGATGTGTCCGGTCAGGTCGTACTCACCGGGGAAGGTCCGGTTGTTGTACGCCATGGTGATGTAGTCGTTGATGCCGGCCAGGTAGGCGTTGATGTCCTGCATGGCCTGCGCGCCCTGCGGGCCGCTGTTGGCGATGGTGTTGACCTGGTTCTGCAGGTCCTGCTGGGTGTAGGGAGCCGCTGCCCAGAAGGTCTGCTCCAACTGCCGGTTGGCGGCCGCGCCACCTGCGAAGCCGCTCAGTTCGCCTCGGCCGACGTGGCGGAACACGTCCATCAGCCAGAGCCGGTCCTGTGCGGCGGCATAGCCCGCGCCGTACTCGGTGCCCGCGCGGGTGGTGCCGTAGATGTGCGGTATGCCGTCCTGCTTGTCCCGGACGATGGTGACGTCGCTGCGCGGCTGCAGGGTGCTCTCCACGTTGGCGGGGGCAACGCCGAACGAAGAGTTGTTGAAGTAGTTGTCGATCGTCGCGTTGGTCAGGTTCCGGTAGTTGTCGGCCAGGTTGCCGTAGGTGTTGAGCTGGTCAGCTGTGTGTGCGGGCGCCGTGCCGATCGTCTTGTTCCCCAGGATGTCGGCGAGCGTCGCGTTGCCGTTCTCGCCCGGCGGGAGGATGTCGCTGCACTGACCGTTGCAGTAGTCGACACCCGGATCGGTCGTACTGCTGAGGGTGTGTGCGGCGTTGGCTGGCGCGGTGACGCACAGGGCGATTCCGGTGGCGCCCGCGACCAGTGCCGCTAAAAGGCTCAGCTTTCGAACGGGTCTGGTCATGACCAGATGCTCCTCTCCGAGAGTGTGCGCCGAGTCACGTTACGCTTCGGTAGGGTTACGCGAAAGTCCCTCATGTTTTCTTTCCCCCGAGTGGTCGATGCGCGCGGCGCAGGCTCCGCTGCGTACCTGGGTGGTCGCATGGTGAGATGATTTTTTCCAAGTGCCGGTGTCCTGGTGACATACCTGGGCAGAACGGCACGTAAAACGCCGCTATCGGGGAGGCGTGTAGTGATCAAGGTGATACTGGCCGACGACGAGGACCTCGTGCGCTCTGGCCTGCGGATGATTCTCGGCAGCGCCGAGGACATCGAGGTCGTGGCCGAGTGTGACGACGGCATGCTCGTCGCCGATCTGGCGCGCCGTCATCGACCGCAGGTGGTGTTGCTCGACATCCGGATGCGCACCACCGACGGTCTGACCGCGCTGCGCCGCCTGACCGCGCTGCCCGATCCACCCGCGGTGGCCATGCTCACCACGTTCGACGTGGACGACTACGTCAGCGAGGCGCTGCGGCTGGGTGCGAGCGGCTTTCTGCTCAAGGACACCGAACCGGCCCAACTGGTCAAAGCGGTCCGTGACCTCGCAAGGGGCGGTGCGGTCCTCGATCCGGGAGTGGCCGCGCGGGTGCTCGCCGCCGTAGCCAACGGTGAGCGCGCTGCCGAGCCCGCGCGCAGGCTGCTGACCGTGCTGTCCGACCGAGAGCGCGAAGTTCTCGCGCTGATCGGGCAGGGTATGTCCAACGCGGAAATCGGCGGAAACCTCCACCTGTCCGAAGCGACCGTGAAGGGGTATGTGTCCGCGGTGCTCGGCAAGATCGGCGCGGCCAACCGGGTGCAGGCGGCGCTGGTCGCCTATCGGGGCGGCCTGATCGCCTGAGCTCTGCTTGGCCTGCTCAGGTGGCGAACTGGCTGATGTCGGTCACGTCCTGGTAGACCGCGACCCGGTTGCGGCCTTCGCGTTTTGCCTGATACAGCACGACATCCGCGGCGGCGAACAGGTCGTCGAGCCGTTCGGGGCCGGAAGCGACGCCAACCGAAACGGTGGGCTGCAGGGTCGAGCCGAGCACGGCGGTCCAGTCGTGACTGGCGACGGCGGCCCTGATCCGTTCGGCGACCATCGGGCCGGCTTCCTTGTCGTTGCTTGCGTCGCCGATCAGCACCACGAACTCGTCGCCGGCCCACCGGGCGACCAGATCGTCGCTGCGGCATTCGCGTCGCAGCAGTTGGGCGATCTCGCGCAGCGCCGCGTCGCCCGCTGCGTGACCGGCGTCGTCGTTGACGTTCTTGAACCAGTCGACGTCGACCAGCATCAGCCACGGCGTGCGGCCGGTGCGGCGGGCGTTGGCCAGCATGGCCGGTGCGCTGTTCTCAAGGCCGAGTCGATTGGCCAGTCCGGTGAGCGGGTCGCGGGCGGCGGCCTCCTGCGCGGCGGTGGCGAGTCGCTGCGCCTGCACGGCGAGACGTCGTTGTTCCAGCGCCTGCGCGAGTCCTTCGCGCAACGTGTCCGAGGCGACGAGCGCGGCGGAAACGGTGCGGCGCAAGGCTTCTGCTTCGCCGAACGGATCGTCCAAAGCGGAACAGATGTCCGCGAGATCCTGGGAGAACCGCAACAGCAACGAGGTGTCGTTGACGCGCTCGGCCTTGCTGACCGCCCGCGCGGCGAAGGTCCTTGCCTGCTCGAGGTTTCCGCGTTCCCGGTCGACCGTGGCCAGCACCCATTCGCCGACGGCCTGCGCCCACAGGTCTTCGGTGTCCGTGCCGAGCAGCAACACCTGCCGGCCGGCCTCCGCCGCCGCGGTGAGTTCGCCCAGTCCGGCAAGGGAACGGCCGTAGGCGCCGAGCAGACCCCGGTGCATGCGCGGGTCGGCGTCGAGGGAGAGCCCTTCGGCCAACAGTGCGCGGGCTTGTTCGAAAGTTGCGCGTGCCTGTTCGGGAGAGCCGTTTATCGCGCGGAAATTCAACAGTCCGCCCAGCCGCTGCAAACACGCGGCGAGTACCGCGGTTTCGCCTGCCTCACGGGCAAGTCGCACCGCGGTGCGCATGGTTTCGACTGCCGCGCGGTGATTGCCGAGACCTTCCAGCAGGTAACCCAATTGGCTGATGCTGCTCGCCACCATCGCGCCCTGTTGCGGCAGCGCGGAAAGGTCGGTCCAACCCTCGGCGGCGAGTTCGAGCGCGAGCGGGATTCGGCCGAGCCGCCACGCGGTGATCGCGCGGCTGATCAGGGTCGAGGCCCTGGTCTGCGGATCGTCCACCGGTGCGCCGACCACCTTGTCCAGCAAGAAGTTGGCGTCGCTGAGGTGCCCAGCCTCCAGCAACCGGCGCACTTCCCGGTCACCGGCGGGTAGCCCTCCCGCGGCCAACGGTTTGTCTTGCTCCACTTCGGTTTCGACGCTCCCAGCCCAGAGGTCGGCGCGGCTCGCGTTTCATCGCAGATTACCGGGCTTGATCGACGCTCGTATCGTGGTACGGGGGCTACATCGCCTGATTGGGCTAGTGGCCCCGTATCGGGGCGTACCGTCCGTGATGCACCACATCGGTCAGCTGCAGCCGGTCGCGCCAGCCGTGCCGTTCCAGATCGGGCACGGTGGGCAGTTGCTGAACTGGGCCGACGCACAACCAGGCGACCGGTCGCAGTGTCGCCGGCAGGCCGACGAGGTCGCGGAGAAATTCCTCGCGGTAGAAGCTGACCCAACCGACGCCCAGTCCCTCCGCCGTCGCGGCAAGCCACAGGTTCTGAATGGCAAGACACACCGAGTACAGGCCCGCGTCCGCGATGGCGTGCCGGCCGAGCACGGCGGGCGCGCCCCGGGCGGGGTCGTAGCTGACCACGATGCCGAGCGAGGATTCCAGGATGCCCTCGACCTTGATCCTGGCGAAGATCTGCGCGCGGTCCGCGTCGAGTTGCGCGGTGAAGATCTCGCGTTCCGCATGGACGTGATCACGGAACGCCCGCCGCGTCGGTTCCTCGGTGACCAGTACGAAATCCCAGGGTTGGGACAGGCCGACGCTCGGCGCGGCGTGCGCGGCGGTGAGGATTCGGTGCAGCGCGTCGGGCGAAACGGGCGCACCGGTGAACTCTGCTCTGGTATCCCTGCGCCGGAACATTGTTTCGTACAGGCCGGCGACGGGGTCCGGGGTGTTGGTCACCGCTGCATGGTGCCTCATGTGGTCGGGCCCTCTAACCTGCGGCTTGACCCCGAGAAGGAGATTGAGCATGACCGTCGCGGTACGCGATTTCGAGCAGGCCGATCTGGACTGGGTGAACAAGCTTCGTTCGGTTGCGTTCGGCGGGCCGACCTGGGGATCGTTGCCGCTGGAGGGCTGGCGCGGATTCGTCGCCGAACTGCCCGATGGCCCATGTGGATTCCTGCGCATCCACGACTACGCCCAGTTCTTCGGCGGGGTCGCCGTGCCCATGGGCGGTCTGGCCAGCGTCGCCGTAACGCCGCACGCGCGCGGGCGCGGCGTCGCCTCCGCCTTGTTGGACACCGCGCTCGTCGCCATGCGGGAGGGCGGGCAGTGGATCTCGGCGCTGTTTCCGTCGGTGGCGCCCCTCTACCGCGGCCGGGGCTGGGAGCAGGTAGGCGTGCTGCAATGGCTCGACCTGCGGATCGACCGGTTGCTGCGCTTCGGCGACCCCCAGGCCGACCTGCGCCCGGCCACCCAGGACGACCTGCCGGGGATGCTGGACGCGTATCGCGAGGTCGCGGTGGGCATCGACGGCACGCTGGACCGTCACTCGAACGGATTCCGGGCCCGGCATCTGCTCAACGGCCCGATCGCGGACGTCGCCGTCGACGTGGACGGACGGGTCCGGGGCTATCTGGCGGGTGAGCGGGCTCGCAACGACGTGCTTGTGGTCAACGAGCTGGTCGCGACCGACGCGAGCACCGCCGCCGGTCTGCTCGGCGCGATCGGGTCGTGGGCGGGCCAACTGGAACAGGTCGCGGTGCGTGTGCTCGACATGACGACCTGTCGACAATTGTTGCCGCTGCCCATGCGCTACCAGGCTCGATTCCAGCCGTGGATGTTGCGCGTCGTGGACTTCCCGGCCGCGGTCGCCGCGCGAGGTTGGCCTGCCGCCCCGCTGCTCCGGCCGTTCACCGTCGACCTGGAGATCACCGACGCCAGCGCCCCATGGCACGCGGGCCGGCACCGCCTTGTCGTGGACGAGGCCGGGGTGCGTTGCGAACCGGGTGGCAGCGGGGCGGTCCGGCTCACCGGTCAGGGCCTCGGGCCCTGGTACGCGGGCTCGGCCAGCACGGCCGCGCTGCGCAGGCTCGGTCTGCTCGACGGTGACCCGGCACAGGCGGCGCTGCTGGATGCCCTGCACAACGGCGGTTCGGGGGAGGTGCGGCTGGCCGACGCGTTCTGATGGCGCGCATTGACATACATACAGCATGTATGTTTTGGTTCTCGGGACGACATCATCCCCGAGGAGGCTGACGTGCTCGACGCATCCCTTGGCACGACGAACACCGTGCGACTGCCCGGTGGCGAGATTTCCTACCGCGAACGCGGTTCGGGACCGCCGATCGTGTTCGTGCACGGACTGCTGGTCAACGCGAACCTGTGGCGCAAGGTCGTCCCGGCCGTCGCCGACGCGGGCTTCCGCTGTATCGCGCCGGACTGGCCGCTCGGCGCGCACCGAGTGCCGATGCCGGCCGGAGCGGACCTGAGCCCGCCCGGCGTCGCCAAGTTGATCGCGGAGTTCCTGGACGCACTGGATCTCGACGACGTGACCGTTGTCGCCAACGACACCGGCGGTGCCATCACCCAGATCCTGATGGCCAACCATCCACAGAGGCTCGGCCGCATCGTGCTCACGCCGTGCGACGCGTTCGAGGACTTCTTCCCCCAGCCGTTCACGTCGATGCCGACGATGGTGCGCTGGCTGCCGGGCGCGGTCTGGCTGCTCAGCCGACTGCTGCGACTGCGGTCCGTGCAACAACTCCCGATGGCGTTTGGCTTGTTGGCCAAGCGGGGCATCCCGGCCGAGATCGTCGAGTCCTACCTGCGCCCGTCGCACGACTCCCGGCTGATCCGCCGCGACACCACGCGATTCGTCGCAGGCGTGCACAACAAGTACACGCTGGCCGCCGCCGAGTCGCTGCGCTCCTTCGGCAAACCCGTGCTGCTGGTCAGGGCGCAGGACGACAAGATCTTCCAGCCCCGGCTCAGTGACCGGCTTGCCAAGATCCTGCCCGACGCTCGACTGGTCACCGTTGAGGATTCGTATACCTTCGTCTCCGAGGATCAACCGGCCGAACTCGCGCGACTGGTCGTGGAGTTCGCCGCTGCGTGAGAGAAGATGAAGGGGTCGGGGTGCCGCAGCGTCAACAGGACCGCTCGAAGGCGACGCGGGCGACGCTGATCGCCACGGCCCGGCGACTGTTCGCCGAACACGGCTACGCGGGAGTGCCGGCGGGAGAGATCGTCGCCGAGGCCGGGCTCACCAGAGGTGCCCTCTACCACCACTTCCACGACAAACAGGGCCTGTTCGAGGCGGTGTTCGTCGAGTTGGAGACCGAACTCGGCGCCGAGATCAGAGCGTCGATGACCGCGACCGAGGCGTCGGTCCCCAACGCGCTGAACACCTTTCTCACCGCGTGTGAACGACCCGAGGTCATCCAGATCGGACTGATCGACGCGCCCGCCGTGCTCGGCTGGCAGGCATGGCGGCGGATCGAGGAGGAGCACGGCCTCGGGTTGATCATGGATTTCCTGCGCATGGCAAGGGCGCAAGGCGAACTGGTCACCGACGCGGTCGAAGTACTGGCCAAGCTGATGCTCAGCGCGTTGATCGAGGCCGCGCTGGTGATCGCGAACGCCGAGGACCGCGCGCTGGCCCGTCGGCAGGCGCAGGAGGCGCTGCTCGCGCTGTTCGCAGGACTGTCCAATCTGGAGGCACACCGGTCGCTGCTCGCCGCTTTCCAGGTCGAACCTGAGCAACCGGGCTGAGCGCGTCGGTCACCGTTCCGAAGGCCGGCGCTCTAAGCTGCGGATTCGTGCTGCTGACCGTGCTCGATCTGATCGGCGTCGCGGTTTTCGCCGCGTCCGGTGCGCTGGCCGCCGCCCGCGCCCGGCTGGACGTGTTCGGGGTCGTCGTGCTCGGCCTGACCACGGCGCTGGGTGGCGGGGTCATCCGCGACGTGCTGCTCGGCGTGCACCCGCCATCCAGCCTGCGCAGCTGGCCCAACCTGCTGGTACCGGCGGTGACCTCGCTCGCGGTGTTCTGGTTCCACCCGCAGGTCGCCCGGCTCCGTCGCGCCATGCTGCTCGCGGACGCGGTCGGCCTCGGCCTTTTCGTCACCGCCGGCACGACCACCGCGCTGAACCTCGGCGCGCCGCCGTACACCGCGTGCCTGATCGGCATGACCAGCGGCATCGGCGGCGGTGCCATCCGAGACGTGCTGCTGCGTCAGGTGCCGTTGGTGCTGCGCAGGGAGATCTACGCGCTCGCCGCGCTGTCCGGTGCGATCGTCGTGGTCGTCGGTGCCTGGCTGCGGTTGCCGGCAGGGCCGATCGTGGTGCTCGCGTCGGCCATCGTGGTCGCGATCCGGCTGCTCGCCCTGTGGCGAAGCTGGAACGCGCCGACCGCTCCTGGTACGTCCTGATGAGATCGCGGTCACCTCGGGGAGCTGGGAAAACCATCCCTCCGGGTGTTATTCGGGGCCTCTCAGGCGCCTCTCAGGACGATTCGCGACACTGAGCGTATGCGCATCCTCGTTGTCGATGACGACCGTGCCGTGCGCGAGTCGCTTCGGCGCTCGCTGCAGTTCAACGGTTATCAGGTTGAACTCGCCAGCGACGGCGTGCAGGCCATGGAGCAGATCGAGACGCAGCGCCCGGACGCGGTGGTGCTGGACGTGATGATGCCCAGGCTCGACGGCCTCGAGGTGTGCCGCAGGCTGCGCAGCACCGGCGACGATCTGCCGATCCTGGTGCTCACCGCGCGCGACGCCGTGTCCGACCGGGTCGCCGGCCTCGACGCGGGCGCCGACGACTACCTGCCCAAGCCCTTCGCGCTGGAGGAACTGCTCGCCCGGCTGCGCGCGCTGCTGCGCAGGGCGACCAACGAGGGCGATTCCCGGGGCGACGCCACCCCGGCGATGCGCTTCGCCGACCTCGAACTCGACCCCGGCACCCGCGACGTGCGCAGGGGAGAGCGGCTGATCAGCTTGACCCGTACCGAATTCGCGCTGCTCGAACTGTTCCTCGGCCACCCCAAACAGGTTCTCACCCGCAGTCGCATCCTCGAGGACGTCTGGGGTTACGACTTCCCGACCTCCGGCAACGCGCTCGAGGTCTACGTCGGCTACCTGCGGCGCAAGACCGAAGCCGAGGGTGAGCCCCGGTTGATCCACACCGTGCGCGGCGTCGGGTACGTGCTGCGCGAGACCCCGCCGTGAGCGAGCCGGGCTCGGCCGAACCCGCGGAGGGGATCGAGCGCCCGAGCCGGGTGTCGCTGAGCGCGCGGGTCACCCTGCTCGCC
Organism: Pseudonocardiaceae bacterium; assembly: GCA_036500685.1. Taxonomy (GTDB): domain Bacteria; phylum Actinomycetota; class Actinomycetes; order Mycobacteriales; family Pseudonocardiaceae; genus CAJCJE01. The sequence goes on from DASYBO010000057.1 coordinate 20,379, forward strand.
GCCGTCTGTGTCGCGGGCGCGGTTGCCCTGGTGTCGTTGGGCGCGTACTTCACCGTTCGGCACAACCTCTACCAGCAGGCCCAGGAAAACCTGCTGTCCGAGGCGGTCGCGGCGGCGAACAGCTCACACAACAACGACTTCACCGGTGGCCTGACTTTCACGCCGCCATCGCCCACGTCGTTCACGAACGTGTTCATCAGCCTGATCGACCAGAACGGCAAACAGGCCCAGCTGAAGAATTCCGACCACACCCCGTACTCCTCCACGGTGCCGAACTCCCTGATCGGTGACGACGAGAAGAACGTCGCCAAGCAGGACAACGTGCCAACCGACCCGCTGGTCTCGCACGCGCGGATCACCGGCGACTACGCGGTAGTAGCGGTCGGACTTCCTGCGGTGCAGGGGACCGCGCTGGTCGTGGCCCAGCCGTTGGACGCGGAGAAGCAGATCCTGGACCGGCTCAGCATCGTGCTGCTGCTGATCAGTGGTGCGGGGATCGTGGTCGCCGCCCTCGCCGGCACCGCCGTCGCCACCGGCGGCCTGCGACCCGTCGCCCGACTCACCGCCGCCACCGAACGCGTCGCCACCGGCGACCTACGCCCCATCCCCGTCACCGGC
>DASYBO010000058.1:0-12379 GCA_036500685.1 Pseudonocardiaceae bacterium
CTCCCGGGCGGGGTCGCCGACGGACAGGACCGTGAGCAGGCCGTCGATGACCCCGCCCGGGATCGTCCAATCCATTGTGGACAGAACGCGCGCGCTGTCGGTGATGCCGAGGGACTTGGCTCGGTCGGCGGCGGCGGCCACCAACTCGTCCACGGTGGCGTCGGCCAGGGCGGGGGTGTTGCCGGGGATGGTCTGCCACGGGTCGAACGCGTCGCCGTGGATGCGGCTGTCGGTGAGGTAGTCGAGCTTGCCGGCGGGCTTGTCGCGTAGGCCCATGCCGAGAGGATCGAGGGCGACGACGGCTACCTGGGCGCTGCCGGTGTCGGCGGTGTGGTCCGGGCCGACGAAGGCCAGTTCGGCTTCGGCAAGGCGGTCGGTGATGTGGGCGCCGACCCACCAGGCGCCGAGCAGGACGCCGACGGTCTGCCAGTGCGCGGGCAGGGCTACGCCGATCTCCGCGCCCGGCTCGATGTCCCATTCGTCGCGCAGCCAGTTCGCGGTCTTCGCCGCCCAGTTGGCCGCGGTTGCCCTGGACAGTTCGATCCTGCCGCCGGTCGCGTCGTCGTAGTAGGTGATCAGCGGGGTCGACGGCTGGCGCAGCAGCGGGGTGAACAGCTTCTCGGTGACGCTCATCGGACCGCTCCAGGGCTCAGTCGACGCAGGGGACGCCGTCGATGCTGACCGGTGGGGTCGGCTCGTTGGTCGGCGGGGGTGGTCGGGGCGTCGTCGACGTGGGGGTGGTCGTCGGCGCGAGTGTGGTGGATTTGGTTGGGGCCGACGGGGTTGTTGTTGCGGGCGGCGGGGTGGTCGTGGTTGCGGGGGGTGGGGAGCTGGCGATCAGGTTGCTGACGAACTGGTGCACCGCGTTCACATCCACCTCGACGATGCTCTGACCGCTCGGGCTGCGCCCGTTGTCGGTGATCACCGGGATGGTCAGGAACTCGACGTTGCCGCTTGCCAGGCTCTGCGCCTGCTGTGCGAACGTGATGAGGTCAAGGCCGGGGTCGGTGGTCAGGGACTGCCGGACCACCCCGGCCAGGGCGCTGAGGGCGCTGGGGTTGGTCAGTGTGCCGGCGGAGAGGAGTTTCTTCGCCGCCGAAGCCAGGAACACCTGCTGCCGCACGATCCGGTCGAGGTCACCGTTGGGCAGGTTGTCGCGCTGCCGCACGAACGACAACGCGTCCGCGCCGGAGACGGTCTGCACACCGGAGCGGAAGTTGGCGCCGGAGTTCTTGTCCGAGGTGGCGTGCTTGAGGCACACCTGTACGCCGCCGATGGCCTGGCTGAGCAGGTAGAACCCGTACAGGTTGACCTCGGCGTAGTGGTCGATGTGGATGCCGGTGAGGTTCTGCACCGACTCGATCAGCGCAAGTTGCCCGGCCTCCTGCGACTTCCGGGTGATGTCGGCCCTGTCCGTGTCGCCGGAGTTCTGCAGTTGTTGCGCGGTGACCGCCTGGATGATCCCGTACGCGCCATTGATCTTGTCGTCGTGCCAGCCGGGGATCGGGACGTACGTGTCGCGCGGGATGGACACCGCGTAGGCCTTGCCGCCGTTGTTGGGGATGCGCAACACGATGATCGTGTCGGTGTTGAGGCCCGCGTCGAACTGGGTGCGCAGCTTCGACAGCACGCTGTTCGGCAGCGGGTGGCCCTGAGCGTCGGTGCGGGCGTCCTCGCCGACCAGCAGGATGTCGGTCGCGCCGTCGTCGGGTGGTGGCTGGTTCGGCTGATTGTTCAATTCGGACAGTACGCGGGTGGTGTTCGTGTTGTGCCGCAACGTTTGCACGCCGTACCAGGCGATGCCGCTGACGACGAGGGCGATCGCGGAGACCAGCCCGATGGCGACCCTGCCGGTGATCAGCCACGGTCTGGGCCTGCGCCGATGGCGACCCGGGATGACAACCGGTGCGGCGATCGGCTTGGGATCGGGTTCAGGTTCGGCAGCGGCGTCGGCCGCGGTCGGGTCGGGTTCGGCCGGGGTGGCCGGTTCCGGAGTGGCCGGTTCCGGGGTTGCTGCCTGCTCGGCGTCCTGTTCGGCGTGCCCCGCAACGCCTTCGGACGTCGACTCGTCCACGTAGCCCTCCTCGCCCCCTCGGCCGCGCTTTCTCGCCCGGCACCGACCAGGCTAGCGAAACCGAACCGGTGCCGAGGCGCGCAACCGCTAGTTCACGCAGGGAATGCCGTTGGCGGTGATCACACTGTCGCCGCCGGACGGATTGAAGGAGCTGGAAGTCGTTGGCGCACCGGTACTTCCGGGCTTGCCGGACGGGGTGGTCGGCGTCACCGTTTCGGTTGATGTGTTGGTCGGCGTGTCCGGGGACACGGTGCCGTTGTCGGCCGAGCTGACCATGGAGGACACGAACTGCCGGATCGCGGTCGGGCTCACCTGGGTGACATCAGCACCACTCGATGTAGTGAAGTTGTTCCCGGTCGGGATGGTGGCGAACTGGATGTTCCCGCTGGTCAGGCCGGACATCTGCTGGGCGAAGGTGGTGATGTCCCAGCCGGTGCTCAGCACGACCGAACCCTGCACGGCCTGGATCAGCGACTGTAGCTTGCTCGGGCTGGCCAGGGTGTTGGCGCTGAGGATCTTGTTGGCCAGCGAACCGATGAACACCTGCTGGCGGACGATCCGGTCCAGGTCGCCGCGTGGCAGCCCGTGCCGTTCGCGGACGAAGTCCAGCGCCTGCACCCCGGAGATGGTCTGCACGCCGCCCGGGAAGTGCGCCTGCGTCTGGTCGTCGTAGGTGGGCGCCTTCAGGCACACCTGCACGCCGCCGACGGCCTGGGAGAGGTTGTAGAAGCCGACGAGGTTGATCTCCGCGTACTCGTTGATCTGCACGGAGTTGCCGATCAACTGCTCGATCGTGTTGATCAGGTTGGTCCGGCCCGCGTCGTCGGCCTGCCGTTCGACCGACGCCGTGTCGGTCTGGCCCTGCGCGCGGAGCTGGCTGGCCTTGCTGTTGTGCGCGTAGGCGAAGGCGGAATTGAGCCGGTTCATCCCGTAGCCGCCGGCCAGCTGCACCCAGGAGTCGCGCGGGAAGGAGATGGCGACCGCGCGCTGTCCGCCGGCCGGGATGTGGATCAGGATCATCGTGTCGGTGTTGCGTTCGCCGGTGTCCGGGCCGGCGCTGAGCCCGGCCAACTCGTTGGGCGGCAACGGGTTGCCCTGCGGGTCGGTGCGGCTGTCCATGCCGACGACGAGGATGTTCACCGCGCTGTCCAGCGGCGCCACCGTCGATCCGCCCTCGGCCTGCGGAGCCACCGCGCCGGGCGTGTTGTTACCGAGGACGTCGGTGCGCGCGATGCTGTTGTTGAGGTTGCGCAGGTTCAGCCACGCGTAGGCGGTGGCGACCAGCACGGCGACCGAGGCCAGGGCGATGATGGTGCGGCCGGCCCCGAAGAACAGCCGCATGCCGAGTGAACGCCGGTGGGGCGGGTCGGCGCGTTTCTCGCTGACCGTGGCCATGGCCGAGGCGAGTTGGGGCAGACCAGCGGCGGGGGTGGGCTGCTCATCGGTTACCGTGGGCCGGTCCTCGGCCGGGGGAGCAGGCGGCTCAGCGGGTATCGGGCCTGCTCCGGCAGGGTCCGGGCCAACGGGATCCGACCCGTCCTGTGCTCCGGTGTCCCCGCTCACCCGTGCTCCTCCGCTCGCGCCCGACCGGCCCCACACAGGTCGGAACAACTACACCTCTGTAGTAATACGTTCGATCGCCGGGGTTCGTTGCACGAGCGTGCGAAAATTCTGCAAAATTCCTCGAACGGGTGGAAGGTAGATCGTGATCATAGAGGTCGCGCAGGAAGCCGGAGCGCTTGACCGGACCGCGTTGGCGCTGCTGATTCCCGGTGGTCACGGCCAGTTGGGCAGCGATCTGGCCGCGTTGGGCAAGCAGTTCGGCACCGTGCACGCTCCGGGGTCGGCCGACCTCGATGTGACCGACGTCGCAGCCGTTCGGGAGGCTGTCGCCCGATTGGCGGATACGGCTCGATCCGACGGCGCCCGACCACTGGTGGTGAACGCGGCCGCCTACACCGCCGTCGACGCAGCCGAGTCCGATGTGGATGGCGCGACCGCGGTGAATTCCCTCGCACCCGGCCTGCTGGGGGAGGCGTGCGCGCGGTACGACGTGCCGCTGCTGCACGTGTCGACCGATTACGTGTTCGCGGGCGACGCGAGCACGCCCTACGAACCGGACGCGCCGACCGGCCCCCGCTCGGTGTACGGGCGCACGAAACTGGCCGGCGAGCAGTCCGTGCTGGCGGCCGGGGCGGACGCATGGATCGTGCGTACTTCCTGGGTATACGGGGCGATCGGTAAGAACTTCGTGAAAACCATGGCGCGACTGGAGAAGCAGCGCGACACACTGTCTGTTGTGGATGATCAGATCGGTTCGCCGACCTGGTCCGCGCACCTCGCGGCGGGCCTGCTCGAACTGGGCGAGCGAGTGGCGAGCGGGAAGGGGCCCGCACAGCGGGTGCTGCACTGCACCGGCGGCGGCCAGACCACCTGGTGCGGGCTGGCCAGGGCGGTGTTCAGCGAACTCGGCGCCGACCCTGAGCGGGTTCGTCCGTGCACCACCGAGGATTACCCGCTGCCGACACCGCGGCCCGCCTACTCGGTGCTGGCCGACACCGCGTGGCGCGCGGCGGGCCTTACCCCGATGCCGGACTGGCGCACCGCGCTGACCACGTTCGTCACCGACAACAAGGAAGTGCTGATCAGCGGCTAGCCGCGATGCGGTAGGCGTGCACGGTGCGTTCGGCGCAGTGCCGCCAGGTGAACCCGGCGGCGTGCGTGCGGCGAGCGGCCAGCACGTGCGGCGAGGGCGGATCGGCCAGTGCCGCCACCAGGGCCGCGGCCAGCGCGTCCACGTCGCCGTAGGGGACCAGGGTGGCCTGGTCGCCGGCCACCTCGCGCAACGCCGGCAGGTCCGAGCAGACCACCGGTACGTTGCAGGCCAACGCCTCCAGCACCGGCAGGCCGAACCCCTCGTCCCGCGACGGCAGCACCACCGCGCCCGCGCCGGCGACCACGCTGCGCAGTTCCACGTCGGGCAGGTACCCGGTGCGCACCACCCGGCCCGCGGAGCCGACCGGGCCGGGACCGGTGAGCACCAGCGGCGGCAGGCTCGGTGCGCTCGCGTGCGCCCTGCGCAGCGCCTCAAGGCCCTTGCGGGGCCCGTCCGCGCCGATGAACAGGATGTATTCGCTGGGCAGGCCGAGCTCGACGCGCAACTCGTCGGTGGGGCCGCGCGCGGCGAACCAGGCCGGGTCGACCCCGAGCGGGGTGACCACGGTCTTCTCCTCGGGCAGGTCGAACCGTTCGCGTACCTGCGCGGCCACCGCCTCGGTCGGCGTGCAGATCACTCGCGCGCGCTCGATCGAACGGCGCACCAGCAGCGGGAGTTCGTAGTCGCTCGGCGCGAGTTCGTTGGGGGCGTCGAAGAACGCGAGATCGTGGATGGTCAGCACGCCGCCCGCACGCGCCGCGACCGGTAGCACGAAGTTGGTGCCGTGCACCACATCCGAGAAACCCGCGATCAGTTCGACCGGCGGGAACGACGTGCGCACCCACATCTTGCGCAGCGCCCGCGCCGAACACGGCAACCCGCGCGCGCGGACGCCGTGCGGCAGCACCGAGCGCAGCGCGTGCCAACCGCGCAGGGTGAACGCGACCGCGCGAATGTCCACTTCGGACATCGAGGCCAGTTCCTCGGCCAGTGCTGCGGTGTAGCGGCCGATGCCGGTGCGCTGGCCGAGCAGGGGAGTGCCGTCGAGCAGGACCCGCAGTAGTTTCTTACTCGCCATCGCCTCGCCCGCCGGCAAGTCGCCGAACCCGGCCCAGTGCCCGCCGGGCCACCTCGGTCGGGCCGCCGTCGGCGAGGTAGGACCGGATCAGCTCGACGTCGCGACGCAGCAACCGGCCACCCCGGATCGGCGCCTTGCGCACCAGCGGACCGTTACCGGCCAACCGATCCGCGGCCGGGTGCGGGTTGCGGCAGTACTCGACCAGCGGCGCCAGCGCGCGTTCCCAGGTGAACTCCTCACGCACCCTGGCGATCCGTTCCCGGCAGCTCGCCGCGAAATCGGCGTCGTAGAGGACCCGGTCCAGCGCGTAGGCCAGCGCGTGCGGGTTCTCCGGGGGCACGACGACCCCGAGGCCCTCCCTGCGCACCAGGTCGGCGAAGGAGTCGCCGTCGGTGGTGACGATCGGCAGGCCCGCCCACAGGTAGTCGAGCACCCTGGTGCGGAATGCGAACGTCGTCTCGACGTGTTCGAAATGCGTTGTCACGCCGCAGTCCGCGTCGAGCAGCCAGTTCTGCCGGTCCTGGTAGGGCACCCAGCCCTCGTTGAAGAACACGTTGCTGTTGGTCAGGCCGAGCGAGTCGGCCAGTGCGCGGGTACGGGTGCCGATGTCCATCTCCGGCACTTCCGGGTTCGGATGACGCATACCCAGGAACACGAGCTTGGCGCCGGGACGGTTCTGTCGAAGTTCGCTCATCGCGCTGACCAGCGTCAACGGGTCGAACCAGCTGTAGACGCCGCCCGCCCAGACGACAACCCGGTCGTTGCCGTCGATCCCGCTGGCCTGGCCTCTGATGCCTGGTCCGGTCCGCTCCGGCGGCTTGCTGGACAGGCCGAAGGGGACGACGGAGAGCAGTGAACGGGAGGTCGGGTCGGCGTCGTACACGGTCGGCGTCAACCGGCCGAGCCCGGCGAGGTGACCGAGCCAGAAGTAGCGCTGCCGGTCGGACGCGCACAGGAAGAAGTCGCCGCGCCTGAGCTGCTCGTTGATAACGCGGGTGATCGCCCTGAGGTCGTCGGCGCGCTCGTCGTCGGTGCTGGACTTGCTCTGCTCCAACAGTTCCAGGTGCATCGGGTCGTACATGTCGCAGACGACCAGCTTGGTCGAGTTCGGCGACTTCAGCTCCGGCAGCATCTCCAGCGCGTGCCCCTGCAACACCACGATGTCGGCCCAGGCGACGTGCGGGGGGAGTTCGCGGCGGGTGCAGCCGGTCAGCTCGAACGGCGCGTCCAACGGCTGCCAGTGCGGGTTGACCGTCACCAGGCGCACCTGGTGCTCGGCGGCCAGCACGTCGGCGATGTGCCAGGCGCGGATCGCCGGGCCCGCCATGCGTTCCGCGATCGAGTCGCCGGTGATCACCAGTACCTTGCGCGGCCGGCCGAACACGTCCTCGATGCCGAACGCGTCGAGCAGGATCTCGTGCGCGGCGAGGTAGCGCGGCAGCGGGTAGGCCGGCTCGATCGCCTTGCGCATCAACGAAACCAGGTCGGCATCGGTGCGCACCCGCGCGGCCTGCTCGGCCGCGCGGGCCTTGGTCAGTTCGGGAAGCAGTTCGACGAACTGGTCGATGGCGAGCACGCCGGCCAGCGTGGTGCGCGGAATGCTCACCTGGGTGGGTTCCTGGCCGCCGGTGCGCCGGGTGATCTCCAGCTGGGTCGCGTCGATGTCGCCGCGCGCGGTCGCCCTGCGCACCGACAGCGCCATCGCCGCCGGTAGCACCTTGGCCAGCGTCTCGTCGGAGAGGTTCTTGTACAGGCTGGCCAACGCGTTGCGCTCCAACAGGAACAGCTCACGCGCCTGATCTTCGCCATCCACTGTGGACATCGAGGCGTGGTGTCGGTGATACGCGATGGAGGACGGTTCGTAGCGGACCCGCCAGCCGCGCAGGTTCAACCGCCAACCGAGGTCGACGTCCTCGTAGAACATGAAGAAGCGCTCGTCGAACCCGCCGACCTCGGCGAACACCTCGGCCCGCACGAACATCGCCGACCCGGTCGCGAACAGCACATCCCGCTGGGCCAGGTGATCCTCCGGCCGCAGCTCCGCGACCGGCCTCCCGGCCAGCCGCTTGTAGCCCATGCCGAACCAGGTCAGCCCTCCGTCCACGAAGTCGACGACCTGGCCGTCCCAGTCAAGCACCTTGCTTGCCACGCAGGCCACCGTCGGCTCGGCCCGCAGCACCGCGACAGCGGCCCGCACCCAGTTGCGGTCCGGCCGCGCGTCGTTGTTGATCAGCGCGACGACCTCACCAGACGCCGAGCGCGCGCCAAGGTTGCAGCCGCCCGCGAAACCGAGGTTCGCGCCCGCCTCGATCACCTTCGCGCTCGGCACCGCGGCGCGGATCTTGGCGACGCTGCCGTCACCGGAGGCGTTGTCGACGCAGATCAGTTCCAGCTTGTCCGCCGGATAGTCCAGTTCGTCGCGCAGCGCGCGCAGGCAGGTGATGCTGTGTTCGGCGCCGCGGTAGTTCACGATGACCACCGATACGGTCGGCGTTGTCGACGCCACCACCTCGGGCACTGCGCACCCCTCCCCAGCCGGGTTAGACGTAATGCTGGCCAAGCCTGCCCTATCCGGCTCAGGGGTTCGCGCCGTGGTCGCGATTTCACGCAGGGTGTTCGACCGGTAGCGCAACCCGCCCGGCCCAGGTTCGCCAGACGACCGAGCGGGCCACCTTGCCGCGCCGCCCGATCGCGAACCGCGCCACCAACGTGCTCGGCAACCGGATGATCACCTCAGCGAACACCAACAGCCGTAAGCCGACCGTGTAGTTGAGCGCGTCGGGCACCGCGACCCCGCGCAGCCTGCGCGCCGGCAGGGCCACCGTGATCGCCAGGAACCGCGTCAGCTGGGCCAACGCCACCAGCAGCGGGGCGCACCGCAACAGCGTCAGCAGCCGGTTGCGCTCGTTCCACCGGTGGAAGGGCCACGATCCCGGCCTGCTGCTCGCGCCGAGCCGATGGGTGGCTCGCGCGCCCGCCACCAGCAAGATCCGCCAGCCGGTCAGCCGCAGCCGCCACGCCGTGTCGGTGTCCTCGTAGTAGCAGAAGAACCCGCTCGGCACGCCGCCCGCGTCGACGAGCGCGCCGCGCCGCAACAACACGCTCCCGCCGCAGAACCCGAACGTCGTTTCCCCTGGTTCGCGTAGATCCATCCCGTAGCCGTCGCCGGTGAGGGCGACCCCGGCCGAGGAGATCGTTCCGTTCGCATCGGTCAGCACCCCGCCCGCGGCCGCCGCCCTCGGGTCCGCGTCCAGCGTGTCCTCCAGCGCCGCCAACCAGCCGGGCTCGGGTGCCGCGTCATCGTTGAGCCAGGCCACGAATGGGGTCTTCACCTGCGGTAACGCCGCCGCCAATCCGCCTGCGTAACCGCGGTTGCGCGGCAGCCGCAGCACCCGCTGCCCGCTGATCAACTCGGCCGTGCCGTCATCGGAGGCGTTGTCCAGCACCAGCACCTCGTGCGCGCGGGTCTGCGCGGCCAGCGCGGCAAGGCACGCGCCGATGTGGTCCCGGCCCCGCCAGGTGACCACCACGATCGTGCTGCGAACACCCCGAGCCGTTGGCACATGCTGACGGTACCGGGCTGTTCATGCGAGGCTTGCTCACGTGCCCCAGCTTGTCGTGCTCGCCGAGCAGTTGCTGGCGCCGGTGCCGGGCGGCACCGGCCGGTACACCCGTGAGCTGCTGACCGCGCTCGCCGCACACGCCCCGGACGGCTGGACCGTGTCCAGCGCCGTCGCCAAGCATGCCGACCCGTCGCTCGCGGTCGTGCCCGGCGTCGACGGACCCAAGGTGCTCTCGCTGCCGCCGAAACTGCTCGCCGCGGCCTGGCAGCGCGGCCTGTCGCTGTGGCCCGGCGGCGACACCGTGCACGCCACCACCCCGCTCGCCCCGCCCGGCCCCAAACGCGGTCGCAGCCTCGTGGTCACCGTGCACGACACCGTGCCGTGGACCCATCCGGAAACCCTGACCAAGCACGGCGTCGCCTGGCACCGCGCCATGATCTCCCGCGCCGCCGAACGGGCCAGCGCCATCGTCGTGCCCACCAACGCGGTCGCCGCCGAACTGACCCAGCACGCTCCCGGCACGGCCCGCGTGCACGTCATCGGACACGGCGTGCCCAAGGCACTCACCGAACCCGCCGACGAGGAGGGCGCCGGTCGCATCCGGCGCAGGCTCCGCCTGCCCGACGCGTTCGTGCTCGCCATCGGGACGGTGGAACCGCGCAAGGGCCTCGATGTGCTCATCGAAGCCATGGCCCGGCCCACCGCGCCCGAACTGCCGCTGGTGGTCGTCGGCCAACCCGGTTGGGGCGGCGTCAACCTCAGCTCGCTTGCCGCCAACCGCGGCCTGCCCGCCGACCGGCTCCTCGTCCTGGGCAAGGTCACCGACGCCGAACTCGCCGTCGTGCTGCGCGCCGCGTCCGTGCTCGTCGTACCCAGCCTCGCGGAGGGGTTTGGCCTGCCACTGCTGGAAGGCATGGCCGTCGGCGTCCCGGTCGTCTACTCCGACGCGCCCGCCCTGATCGAGGTGGCCGGTGGCACCGGCGTCATGGTCCGCCGCAACGATTCCGCCGCGCTGGCCAACGCCCTGCGCAACGTGTTCGCGGACCCGGCCCGTACCGAGGTCCGGGTGGCCGCGGCGATGGCGAGGGCCGCCCGGTTCAGCTGGGAGACGACCGCCCGCTCGGTGTGGAACATCCACCTGGAGCTCTATCAGGCCGGCCGCGTAAGCCTGTTCTGAGCGGCGGAGACCGCGAGTTGGACCGTTCCAGGTCGACGCAACAGCGCTCGGTAATACGCTGCTGTTCGTGTTTGGTGCCGAGCCCAGCGTGCTGATCGACGCCACCGCGGTCCCAGCCGACCGAGGTGGCGTCGGTCGCTACGTGGATTCGCTGGTCACGGCACTGGACGCACAGGGCGTCCGGCTCTCCGTGGTCTGCCAGCCGCGCGACCTCGACCTGTACGGCCAACTCGCACCGCACTCCGACGTGGTCGCCGCGACGGAATCCGTCGCCACCCGCACCGCCCGGCTCACCTGGGAGCAGACCACCCTTCCGTGGCTGATCCGCAGGCTCGGCGTCGACGTCGTGCACTCCCCGCACTACACCGCGCCGCTGGCCAATCCGGCCGCGTCGGTCGTCACCCTGCACGACGCGACCTTCTTCACCGACGCTCTGCTGCACTCGTCGGTCAAGGCCAGGTTCTTCCGCGCCTGGACCCGTTCCTCGCTGCGGCGTGCCGACCTGTGTGTCGTGCCCAGCGTCGCCACCGCGACCGAACTGACCAGGGTCACCGACGCCGACCCCCGGCGGATGCAGATCATCGCGCACGGCGTGGACACCGACCGGTTCCATCCGCCGACCCCCGACGAGATCGCGGACGTCCGCGACGGCCTCGGCCTCGGCGACACCGACTACGTCGCGTTCCTCGGGGCGCTCGAACCGCGCAAGAACGTGCCGGCGCTGATCCGCGGCTTCGCCCAGGCCGTGCGCGGCAGGGCCAATCCGCCGGCACTGGTGCTCGCAGGCCAACCCGGCTGGGACTCGCAGGTCGAACGGGCCCTTGACGCGGTGCCGCACCGGCTGAGGGTGGTCCGCGCCGGCTACCTGCCCTTCGACTGGCTAGCCGGCTTCCTCGGCGGCGCCGAGCTCGTCGCCTATCCGACTCTCGGCGAAGGTTTCGGCCTGCCGGTGCTGGAGGCCATGGCCTGCGCGACCTGCGTGTTGACCACGCACCGGCTGTCCATTCCGGAGGTCGGCGGCGAAGCGGTCAGCTACTGCGGTGTCGGAGCCGGCGACATCGCGGCGGCGCTCACCGACCTGCTCGACGACCCCGCCCGCCGCGCCGACCTCGCCGCCGCGGCGCACGCCAGGTCCAAGGAGTTCACCTGGGCCAGCAGCGCCGAGGCCCACCGCGAGGCGTATCACCGCGCCAACCTGGTCCACCGGCGCGGCCGCTGACACCGCCGCTCCGCGCGCGGTGCACAATGGTCCGCCGTGACCCAACCGGAATCTGTCGCGCCGCTCGGCATCGTCGTGGTGACCTACTTCCCCGGCGACACCCTCGATCGGTTTCTCGACAGCCTGGAAAAGGCCACCACCAGGGACGTCCGGGTTGTGATCGCGGACAACGGGTCAACCGACGGCGCCCCCGAGCGCGGTGCCGAACGCGACCGCGTCGAACTGCTCCGCACCGGCGGCAACCTCGGCTACGGCACCGCGGCCAACCTCGGCGTCAACGCGCTCCCGCCCGAGATCGACTGGGTCGTCGTCGCCAACCCCGACCTCGAATTCAAACCCGGAAGCCTCGACAAACTCCTCGCCGCAGTCGAACGCTGGCCCGACGGTGCGGCGTTCGGCCCGCTCATCCGCGACCTCGCCGGCAAGATCTACCCGTCCGCGCGGCTGCTGCCCTCGTTGGGGCGCGGCATTGGCCACGGCACCCTCGGCAAGGTCTGGCCCGGCAACCCGTGGACCCGCGCGTACCGCCAGTCCGACACCGAGGTCAGCGAACGCCCCGCCGGTTGGCTCTCCGGCTCCTGCCAACTGCTCCGCCGCCGCGCGTTCGATCAG
>DASYBO010000059.1:0-4000 GCA_036500685.1 Pseudonocardiaceae bacterium
CTGACCGAGACCAGGGGCACCGGCATCGCCAACCACGTGTTCGAGGGCTACTTCCCGTGGGTCGGGGAGATTCGCACCCGGCACAGCGGTTCGCTGGTGGCCGACCGGACCGGCATGATCACCGCCTACGCGATGATCCAGTTGGCCGACCGGGGCACGTTCTTCGTCGAACCGGGATCCTCGGCCTACGAGGGCATGGTCGTCGGGGAGAACCCGCGCGCCGAGGACCTCGACGTGAACGTGTGCCGCGAGAAGAAGCTGACCAACATGCGCTCCTCCACCGGTGACGAACTGGAGCGGCTGGCCCGTCCGCGCAAGCTCGGCCTCGAAGAGGCGCTGGAGTTCTGCGCCTCCGACGAGTGCGTCGAGGTCGCGCCGCAGGTCGTCCGGGTGCGCAAGCTGATCCTGGACAGCACCGAGCGGGGTCGCTCCCGCGCTCGGGCCAAGACCCGCGACCGCGGCTGAGCATCGAACGCTGATCGAATCGAACGCACCGCGCAACCTCGCGGTGCGTTCGTGCGTCATCCGGACGGCGGTACCGCGTTGCCGGGTGATGATCCCCCCGTAACCGCGAAATGTGCTGCGCCGAATAGGTGACTGGTGGCAGCATGACCGGCGGTTGAGGGGAGGTTTCGTGGCCTGGTGGCCCCGTTGTGGCAGATCGCCGGTGTTCCCGATCCTGGCTCTCGGGCTCGCCCTGCTCGTCGGCTGCTCTGCAGCTCCGCCGCCGCCCCTGGTGCCGGTGACCTCGTCGACGCGTGCGCTGCCGACCGGGCCGACGGACACCTCCAAGGTCGTCGTCGGCGTCGACACCATCGCGGGCGGCTACAACCCGCACGCCATCGCCGACCGCTCGCAGATCACCACCGCCCTGGCCAGCATGCTGCTGCCCTCGGCGTTCCAGACCGCCCCGGACGGCATCCCGCAGCTCGACCGCAACGTGATGAACTCGGCGCAGGTCACCAATGCCGCTCCGTTCACCGTCACCTACTCGGTGCGCACCGACGCGACGTGGTCGGACGGCACCCCGGTGGACGCGGCCGACTTCGTCTACCTGCGCGAGCAGATGAGCAGCCAACCCGGCGTCGTCGACCCGGCCGGGTATCGGCTGATCTCCGGCATTGTCGCGCGGGACAACGGCAAGACCATCCAGGTGAGGTTCGGCAAGGCCTATCCGGGTTGGCGGTCGCTGTTCAACGACCTGCTGCCCGCGCACCTGCTCAAGGACGCGCCCGGCGGCTGGAACACCGCGCTGGCAGACAATTTCCCTGCCACGGCAGGGCCTTTCCAGGTGCAGAATCTCGACCAGGGAGCCGGGCAGATCTCGCTGCTGCGCAGCGACCGGTACTGGGGCAAGCCGACCGTGCTGGACAAGGTCGTGTTCAGCAAGACCGACAGCCAGGGCATCGTCGACACCCTGCGCAGCGGCGCCGACCAGCTCGCCTATCCCAACACCACATCGGCGGGGCTGGCGCTGTTGCGGCAGCTGGGCGGGTCGGTCGGGCTGGCGGCGGTGCCGCAGCCGGAGCTGGCCACGGTGGTGCTCCGGCCCGGCTCGACCGAGCTGGCCAACCCGGTGGTGCGGGCGGCGGTGCTGGCCGCGTTGAACCGCAGCGCGCTGATCTCGGCCGGCACGGGTGACGGGCCCGCCGCGCAGCCGCCCGCGAACGACCTCGTGGTGGCTCCCTCCATGCCCGGCTACACGTCGACAATGCCCGCGACCGGCCAGGCAGGCGTGCCCAACCCCGCCCTGGTCAACACGTTGCTGGCCCAGGCCGGTTACGTGAAACCGGTCACGCCTCCGACCAGCACGCCGCTGCCGACCAACCTGCCGCCGGGCGCGACGACCACCTCGACCGCGCCGCCACCGCCGTTGCCGTCGGGCAGCGTGTGGACGCTCAACTCGCACCCGCTCACCCTCGTGGTCGCGGCGCCCGCGGGGCCCGCGATGTTCCTGAACATCGCAAGGCAGGTGGTGGCCGAACTGACCTCGGTCGGCATCCAGGCCACGTTGAGCACGCCGCCCGGCAACGTCCTCTATGGACAGGAACTGGCCGCCGCCGGCAACCCGACCGCCGGCGGCCAACCCGGTCAGGCCGGCCCGGACATCGTGGTCGGGCCGCAGGCCGTCGGCGGTGATGTCGCGACCGATCTGGCTTCCCAGTTCGGCTGTGCGCCAACGCAGACCAGCGCCAGCACCCCACCGCCGTCGAACGTTTTCGGCTGGTGCGACAGCACGTTGCAGAGCACCATCCAGGCCGCGTTGACCGGTGAGATGTCCGCGGCGGACGCGTTGACCAAGGTCGAACCGACGCTGTGGGCCGACGATGTGGAAGTGCCGCTGTTCCAGTTCTCCGCCGAGCTGGTGACCACGCCGAAGGTGACCGGAGTGAGTGTCGGCGCGCCGCTGGCCGGGCCGTTCGTCGCCGCGCCGAACTGGAACCTGGCGCCCAACTAGGCTGCCGCAGGTGACCGTGACCCAGCCGCGCAGGCTTGCCCTGGTGCACGCCCATCCGGACGACGAAAGCCTGTGGACCGGCGGCACCATCGCCCGCTACGTCGCGTCGGGCGCCGAAGTGATGGTGATCACCTGCACCCTCGGCGAGGAGGGCGAGATCATCCCGGCGGAGTTGGCCCAGCTGCGCGCGCAGGAGGCCGACCAACTCGGCGGCTATCGCATCGGCGAGCTGCGCGCGGCCCTGGCCGAACTCGGCGTCACCCGGCACGCGTTCCTCGGCGGGCCTGGTCGCTGGCGCGATTCCGGCATGGTCGGCGACCCCGCGAACGAGCACCCGAGGTCGTTCGTCGAGGGACCGGTGCACCACCAGACGGGCATGCTGGTCGAGCAGTTGGCCGAGTTCCGGCCCCAGGTGCTGGTCAGCTACGACGCCTACGGCGGTTACGGCCACCCGGACCACATCAGGGCGCACGAGATCACCGTCGCGGCCGCGCCACTGCTGCCGGATGTCGAGCGGGTGTTCTATGCGGTGCAGTCCAGCGCGGCGGTGCGGGCCGGGGTGGCGGAACTCGTGGGCTGGACCGATCAGCCCTACCGATTGCCGACCGACGACGACTTGGCGATCGTCGACGACGAGCTGATCGGCACCGCGCTCGACGTCGCCGAGTACGTCCCGGCCAAGCTGCGGGCGCTGCGCGCGCACGCGACCCAGGTCAGCGTGTGGGAGTCGGGGGAGCGGGCGGTGTACGCGCTGTCCAACGACATCGCAGCGCCGGTGCTGCCCAACGAGCACTTCGTGCTGGCCTCCGGGAGCCCGGACGGCGCGGCCGAGGATCTTTTCGGCGGGCTCGAGGTGAGGGCCTGATGCGCAGGAACGACTGGCTGATGCTGCTGGTGCTCGTGCTGGACGCGATCATCCTGGCCGTCCTGGAGATGTTCTTCCTGCCGCTGCGCCTTGACGGCTTCGAGCTGCCGGACGTTGGCGGCTTGCCGGTCCCGATCACGGTGATCCTGGCCGCGGTGACCACGCCGTGGCTGGTCGCGCGGGCCGGGGACGCATCCGGGCGGATCCTGGTCGTGGGGGCGCCGCTGTGGGCGTGGCTGGCCACGCTGGGCGTTGTCGGGTTCGTCGGCACCGAGAACATGGTGCTGCTCGCGGACTGGCGCAGCCTGCTGCTGCTAGCTGCGGGCGTGCTGCCGGCCGGGATCGCGCTGGGCAACGCGGTCGGTCGACAGCGGGTCCAGCAGCGGTGACATCAGCGGTGACATCCGACACGTCCGGCCAAGTGGCGCACAAGGTACTTCCGATCGGATAGCCGCTATCAGTAACTTCGTCCCCGGTAGCGTGTTGGCGAAGTGCGCACCGGTGCGAGGTTCGCCGGGCCGGCACGAGATACTGAACCTGGCCACGTAGCCTGGCGCTTGCGTGGCAGAAAACGGCATGAGGAAGCAGGAGAACGCAGTGACCTACGTGATCGCCGAGCCCTGCGTCGACGTTCTCGACAAAGCGTGCATCGAGGAATGCCCCGTCGACTGCATCTA
>DASYBO010000060.1:0-3154 GCA_036500685.1 Pseudonocardiaceae bacterium
CATCGAGGATCTCCGCATCGACTTCGAGGACGGCTACGGCACTCGCGACGACGGCACCGAGGACGCCGACGCCATCCGCGCCGCCCGTGCCCTCCCCGACACGCCCTACGTCGGCCTGCGCGTGAAGTCCTTCGATACCGCCGCCCTGCGCCGACGCTCCATCCGCACCCTCGATCTGTTCCTGAGCACGGTCGCCGACCGCATCCCACCCGGCCTGCTCATCACCTTCCCCAAGGTCACTGACGTCCGCCAGATTGCGGTCTTCGTGACCGTTCTCGAACGCCTGGAAACGAACCTCGGCCTGCCCGCCGGAACTCTGGTCTTCGAGATCCAGGTGGAGACCACACAGGCCATTGTGGACAGTGCGGGCCAGGTCACCCTGCCTGGCTTCATCGCCGCGGGCCAAGGTCGCGTGCGCGGGCTGCACTTCGGCACCTACGACTACACCGCGGGCGTTGGCCTTCCCAGCGCAAGCCAACACCTCGCGCACGCCGCCTGCGACTTCGCCCGGCACATCATGCAGGTCAGCGCGGCGGGGACCGGCATCTGGTGCTCGGACGGCTCGACCAACATCCTCCCGGTCGGCGACCCCGACGCCATCCAACACGGCTGGCACACGCACGCGACGCTCGTCCGCCGCGCCCTTGATCACGGCTTCTACCAGGGCTGGGACCTGCACCCCAACCAACTCGTCACCCGCTACGCCACCGTCTACCGCTTCTACCGCGACGGCCTGCCCGAAGCGACGGCCCGCCTGGCCAACTATCTCAACCACCGCGCGGGCTCGGTCGCCGACGAACCCGCGACCGCCCGCATGCTCGCCGCGTTCCTGCTCCGCGCGCGACGATGCGGTGCCATCGACGAGGACGAGCTACCGGTCGGCCAGGACCGCCTCCTGGGGCTGCTCTGAAGGCGTCGACCCCAACGACACCCGCCGCAGCAAACCGAGATAGACCAGCGCGGTCAACCCGCTGAACCCCGAAGCCAACGTCTGCGCGGTCAAGTACGCGATCCAGTCATAGTCGCCGGTGCCCACCTGATTCCGCGGCAGCGCGAGGAAAACAAAGATCGCGCCCAACACCAGCGCACCCACCGCCGCGATGGCGACCGGCAGCACGACGAAGATCAACCGAGGACTGAACCGCCGCCGAGGCACCCTGCTGAACCCCGACCTCCGCGCCACGACCGCCATCGCCACACAACCCACCGCCAACGCGACCATGTCGCCGCCGATGGTGTCGCTGAGCCGATGCCACTGCGCGATCACGGTCTCCTCGCCGATCCCGACCGCGTAGAACACGGTGAAGAACAACGTGAATCCGCGCCAGCGATAGGGAACCACGATCAACAGTCCAAAAAGAACCGACATGGCGATCGTGGTGTGCCCACTGGGAAAACTGTTGTGCGCGATGCTCGGGTCATGCGCGATCAGCTCGGGCCGGACCAGCACATAGTGCTTGAGCACCTCGGTGATGCCCAACGCGACCGCGACCACGCCAACTCCCGCGATCGCCAGATCGACTCGGCGCCGCACCAACCCGATCACGAACACCAGGGCGACGGCGACCGCCAGTGAGTAGACACTGATCCGCGCAAGACTGGTCAGCGCGTTGGCCTTGTCCGTCGGATCGACCTGCTCGGCGCCGGCCAGCGCACCGTTCTCGAACCGCTGCCCACCGGAGGTGAGTACCAGCCCCACGTACGTCGCGACCAACACCAACACCGCGACCAATGCGGTGATCAGCATTCGTCGAGTCACGCGGCGATGCTAACCGAGCTCAGCTGCCTCCGCCGGTTTACGCCCGCCGGTGTGGTTGAACAGCAGATTCAGGACGAACGCGACGATCGTCGCGCTGGTGATCGCGCTGCCGGCGATGATCTGCACCCAGGTCGGCAGGTGCTGGTAGATGGTCGGCGCCACGACAGGCAGCATGCCGACACCGATCGACATGGCCACGATCAGGAGATTGCTGGTGCCGCCGAACTCGACCTTGCGCAGCGTGTTGATGCCGATCGTGGTCACCATCGCGAACATCACCAGCCCGGCCGCTCCGATCACCGGTGTCGGCAGCGAGGCGACGATCGCGCCCAGCTTCGGGATCAACCCCAACACGACCAGGATCCCGCCGGTCACCGCGGTCACGTAACGGCTGCGCACCCGCGTCATCTGCACGAGGCCGACGTTCTGGCCGAACAGCGTGTCCATGAAGCTGTTCATCAGCCCGCCGAGGACGCTCGACACCCCCTCGGTGGCCAGACCGCGCGCGAAGTCCGATGTGGACAGCTTCTTGCCGGTCATCTCGGACACCGCGATCATGCTCGCGGTCGACTCGGTGAACGTCACCAGCATCACCACGCACATCGAGATCACGGCCGCGATCGGGAACTGCGGCGCACCGAAGTGCAACGGCGCGGTGATGCCGAACGCGTGCGCGCCCCCGACCGAGGAGAAATCGGTGAGTCCCATCGGGATCGCCACCAAGGTGCCAAGGATCAGGCCGAGCAGCACCGCGATCTGGGCGAGAAAGCCCCGGTTGAACCGGTTGATCAACACGATGAACACCACGATGCCCAGCGCCAACGCGAGATGGCTCGGCGTCGCGTAGTTCTTCGCCGTCGGATCCTGCCCCGCGATCAACCCGGCCGCCACGCCGATCAGCGACAACCCGATGACCACGATGACCACGCCGCTGACCAGCGGCGGAAAGAACCGGATGGCCCGCGCGAACGGCACGGCCACGAGCAGACCGAACACCCCCGCCGCCAACATCGACCCGTACACGGCCGGCAGTCCGTACTCCTTGGCGATCAGGATCATCGGCGTGAGCGCGGTGAACGTCGCCCCGGCGACAACCGGCAGCCGCACCCCGAGGATCTTGCCGATGCCGAGCGACTGGATCAGCGTGATAATCCCCGCGACCAGCAGGTCCGCGTCGATCAGCAGGCCCACCGTTGCCGTGCTGAGGCCGGCGGCCGCCCCGAACACGAGCGGCACGGTCACGCAGCCGGTGTACATGGCGAGCACATGCTGCACGCCGAGAAGCGCCAGCCGGCCAGGAGGAACTCGACCGTCAACGGACCCTCCGCCGGCCACGGTCTCGCCCGAGAGCGGTGCGGTCCTGGTCATCGACTACCCCCATGGCTCAACGGTGCG
>DASYBO010000061.1:0-2424 GCA_036500685.1 Pseudonocardiaceae bacterium
GAACAAAGAGCAAACGCCTTCCCTGGAAACACCCTCGGCATCCCCCGCCACCCCCGCGGCGAATCCCCAGCCCGTGCAGTCGCAGCGGGTCGACCCGCCGGCGGCAACTGAGCAGGGGCA
This sequence comes from Pseudonocardiaceae bacterium, assembly GCA_036500685.1. GTDB lineage: Bacteria > Actinomycetota > Actinomycetes > Mycobacteriales > Pseudonocardiaceae > CAJCJE01. The sequence continues at coordinate 121 of DASYBO010000061.1, forward strand.
CACCGAAGCACGCCCTGCGTAGCCAGGTATCGCCGTCGCGGTGCCCGAGCGCCACTAACCGAACGTCGTGAAAGGTTTCAAGACTTCAGCGCGCACCGCTGCCTTGCTGAAGCGGCTCAACCCTCGTTACCGGCGCAGCCGGAGCAATCCCGATGCGACCATGTCGCTGGTCGATCACCTGACCGAGCTGCGCACCCGGTTGTTGATCGCCCTGGGCGCGATCCTGATCACCACGATTTTCGGGTTTGTCTGGTACTCACATTCGATCCTCGGGCTGGAGAGCCTCGGCGAGTGGTTGCGCCATCCCTACTGTTCGCTGCCGCAGTCGGCGCGCGCGGAGATCAGCGCCAACGGGCAGTGCCGGTTGCTGGCGACAGCGCCGTTCGACCAATTCATGCTGCGGCTCAAGGTCGGGATGACGGCCGGGATTGTGCTGGCCTGTCCGGTGTGGCTGTACGAGCTGTGGGCGTTCATCACGCCGGGGCTCTACCAGCGGGAGCGCCGCTTCGCGATTGCGTTCGTGATCCCTGCTGCGGTGCTGTTCGTCGGCGGTGCGGTGCTGGCGTACTTCGTGCTGTCCAAGGCGCTGAGGTTCCTGTTGACCGTGGGCAGCGACGTGCAGGTGACCGCGTTGTCCGGAGACCGCTATTTCGGCTTCCTGATCAACCTGCTGGTGGTTTTCGGCGTCAGCTTCGAATTCCCGTTGCTGATCGTCATGCTCAACATGACGGGGCTGCTGACCTATCAGCGGCTCAAGTCGTGGCGGCGTGGCCTGATCTTCGCGATGTTCGTGTTCGCGGCGGTGTTCACGCCCGGATCCGATCCGTTTTCGATGACGGCGCTCGGGGTAGCGCTGTCGGTGCTCCTCGAGTTCGCCATTCAGATCGCTCGCCTGCACGACAAGCGGAAAGCCAAGCGCGACGCCCAAGCCATGATTCCCGACGACGAAGCGTCGGTCATCGAGCCGCCCGAGCCGATGCCGGAGCCGTCGCTGTCCGCCGGGCAACATGACGACGTCACCTAGATGTCGGCGTCGCATGGCGGCAGCGTGACCGAGCTGGCCGAGCTGGCCCGGTTCACCGCGGAGCTGCCTTTTCCGCTCGACGACTTTCAGCAGCGGGCCTGTGCGGCGCTGGAACGAGGCCACGGTGTGCTGGTCTGCGCGCCGACGGGCGCCGGCAAGACGGTGGTCGGCGAATTCGCTGTGCACCTGGCACTGGCGGCCGGTGGCAAGTGCTTTTACACCACGCCGCTGAAGGCCCTGAGCAACCAGAAGCACACCGATCTGACGCTGCGCTACGGCCGAGACCGGATCGGGCTGCTCACCGGTGATATGTCGGTGAATGCCGATGCGCCCGTGGTGGTGATGACCACCGAAGTGCTGCGCAACATGCTCTACGCCGATTCGCATGCACTGCAAGGACTTTCCCACGTGGTGATGGACGAGGTGCATTTCCTCGCCGACCGGATGCGGGGCCCGGTGTGGGAGGAGGTGATCCTGCATCTGCCCGACGAGGTGCGGGTGGTCAGCCTGTCGGCGACGGTGAGCAATGCCGAGGAGTTCGGTGGTTGGATCCAGACGGTGCGCGGCGACACGACCGTGGTTGTCGACGAGCATCGGCCGGTTCCGCTGTGGCAACACGTCTTGGTGGGTAAGCGTCTGTTCGACCTGTTCGACTACGGGAAAGCAGAAGCCGCCGACGAGCCCGGCGGCGCCCCCTCGACCACACGCCAGTTTCGCGTCGACCCGGAACTGCTGCGCCACATCGCACATCGCCGCGAGGCCGACCGGATGTCGGACTGGCAGCCCCGCCGGCAGTCGGGCCGGTCCGGACGAGGAGGTCGGCCGGGGCGGCCGCGGTTCTATCGGCCGCCGTCGCGGCCGGACGTGATCGCGACGCTGGATTCCGAGGGGCTGTTGCCGGCGATCACGTTCGTGTTCTCCCGGGCAGGTTGTGACGCCGCGGTCCAGCAGTGCCTGCGTTCGCCGCTGCGGCTGACCACCGAGGAGGAGCGCGCGCAGATCGCGGAGGTGATCGAGCACCGGTGTGGTGATCTCGCGGACTCCGACCTGGCGGTGCTGGGCTACTACGAGTGGCGGGAGGGGCTGCTGCGCGGGTTGGCCGCCCACCACGCCGGAATGTTGCCGGCGTTCCGGCACACCGTCGAGGAGCTGTTCACCGCCGGCTTGGTCAAAGCGGTGTTCGCCACCGAAACACTTGCGCTGGGCATCAACATGCCCGCCCGCACGGTGGTGCTCGAGCGGCTGGTGAAGTTCAACGGCGAGCAGCATGTGCCGCTGAC
>DASYBO010000062.1:0-13532 GCA_036500685.1 Pseudonocardiaceae bacterium
CAGGAAGTGCCCGGTGAGACTGACACCGGTGACTCCCTCGTCGGTCTCCACCTCGCAGAACACGAACTCGCGTTGCTCCTCGCGACCGTAGCCACTGACCTTCTCCGTCAGCAGCGGCACGTCGATCGAGGTGGTGTGCACGCTGGCCCGGATGTCTTTGACCTTCATGCGGCTTACTCCTTCGGTGGGTCGGCTCGACCAGACTCCTCGGTCGATCGTCAACTGACAACGATTTGCTATCTGGCTACCTAGTGTCATTTCCCAACTACGATGAGTCACCGAATGCGGCTGCTAGGCCCGCGTTAGGTAAGATGATCAATGAGCGAACGGGACTGCGTGAGCTGTGGTGGTAGATTGCACACAGTTGTCGATTCGACACGGGAGAGACATGACCGAGGACGCGGCGGCGCTGCAGATGCTGCAACAACGGGTGGCCGACCGGCGCATGATGTCGCTGCCCAAGTTGATCGTCGACGAGCTCGAGCAGCTGATCGTCGCCGGCGTGCTGCGCGCCGGCGACCGGATCAACGAGTCGGCGATCGCGATGCGGCTGGGGGTCAGCCGAGGCCCGGTCCGGGAGGCCTGCCGCCAGCTGGAGCGGAGCAGGCTCGTCGAGTTCCGGCTGAACAGAGGCATGTTCGTCCGGGAGATCTCGGTGCACGAAGCCGGCCAGCTCTACGACGTCCGCGCCGGGCTGTTCGGCCTCGCCGGCCGGCTCGCTCCCACCCGGCTCGACACCGAGGCCGCCGAGATCCTCCGGGCCAAGGTGCGTCGGTTGGCCGAGGCCGACGGGATCGACACCTACTACCCGCTCAACGTCGAGTTCCACCACCACCTGGTGTCGCTGTCCGGAAACTCGCGGCTCGCGGAGCTGTACGCCGACGTATCCAAAGAGCTGCACCTGTACCGCCGGCACGGGCTGGAGTCCGAAGCGGTACGGCGCGCCTCCAACGACGAGCACCGCCGGATCGTCGAGCACCTGGTCGCCGGTGAGACCGAAGCGGCGGCCAAGCTGATGGAGGCGCACATCATCGCAGGCAAAACCCGCATGCTGGCCCACCACGCAACCAGCAACGACTAAGCGCCTGACCCCCACGGCACACAGCCGATGGTCGCCGCACATAGGTCCGGGCTTGTGTGCCGCGACCACTCACTGTGTGCCGTCGAGGTGTCCCGGGCGACCGGTGCTCGGACAATCGGGTGCGGTGGCTGATTCCCGACGATCAGCTGTATGCGGAACAGTCAATGTGCGCGGAGTAGCCGGCACGAAAAACCGCGACGGTCGACGGCGGGGTAACGGCCTCCGCCGTTCCCCGCGTAGGGCGTTGCCGTCGACCCTGGTACCCCTGGGTGGTCCACCGGGCGAGGTGTTCACCGACGACGACCCAGGGCGAGCCGTCCAGCAGCACGAACGTGCCCACCGGGAGGTCGGCCCATGCCATCTCGTGGGTACGTCTCCGGTGGGTGCGCCGTACGATTCGCTCACCGTGCAGCTGTCGATTCATCTCGGTCGCCGAGGGTGGGTCGATACCAAAGACCTCCGCCCATCGGTCACGATAAGCGGTGTAGTCGGCGTGGCGGCACTCACCGCACGGACGGTGTCCCGCCGCGAATGACACAGCTTCGTCATAAAAGTACAGAAACGTGTAGTGGTGTGGTTGCCATTGTTGGTTCCAACGCCCTCGGAACTCCAGCGCGCAGGTGATCCACAGGTCACTGGCGTGAAACCGGACGATCTCCTGGCCGGTGTGCAGGATGCCCCGGTTACCGGTCCACGCGCCGCGCAGCGGAATCGCCTCGATCGCGCCCATCGGCGTCACACGGTTGCGGGCCGCCATCAGAGCGCTCCCCCGCACTCGAGCTGAGTCATGCCTTGATTTTGGCCCATCCGCTGTTTAGGTTCACCCAACCCGAGGCTCGGTAAGCGGGCCACCGCGGGCCCGCCGGAGGCCGCGCGGCATAGTGACCTTCTGGCCTCCGCTGAGACCCTGAGGTGTGTGATAACCCGTGTGCGGCCTACTTGGACTGATCTGTGCCACCGAGGCGGACGCCGCCTGCGCGCGCGACGCCGTCGCGGCGGCGCTGCGCTGCCAACGTCACCGCGGCCCGGACGAGACCGACACCTGGGCCGACGCCGAGGTCGTCTACGGGTTCAACCGGCTCGCGTTCATCGACCTCGAGCACTCGCACCAGCCGCTGGTCTGGGGCCCACCCGAGGACCCCACCCGCTACACGCTGAACTTCAACGGCGAGATCTACAACTACCTCGAGCTGCGGGCCGAGCTGGCGGAGAAGTTCGGCACGTCCTTCAACACCGACGGTGACGGCGAGGCGGTCGTGGCCGCCTACCACCATCTCGGCGCGGAGGCGGTCACCAAGCTGCGCGGCATGTTCGCCTTCATGATCTGGGACGCGCGGGAGCGGGTGGTGTTCGGCGCGCGCGACCCGTTCGGCATCAAGCCGCTTTTCTACTCCAGCGGGCCGGGCGGCGTGGCATTCTCCAGCGAGAAGAAGAGCCTGCTGGAGCTGTCCGGCACCCTCGGCGTGCCGGAGACGCTGGACCGGACCGCGCTGCAGCACTACCTGGTGCTGCAGTACGTGCCGGAGCCGGAGTCGCTGCACACCGGGATCCGCCGGGTCGAGTCCGGCACCTCGTTCCGGGTGGCGCCGGGCGGGCAGGTCGAGTTCAACCGGTACTGGAAACCCCGGTTCGTCAACAAGCCGGTGCGTGGCGCGGCCGAGGCGGCGGCACTGTACGAGCGCATCGCCGACGTGCTGCGCGACTCGGTGGCCAAGCACATGATCTCCGACCCGGAGGTAACCGTCGGCGCGTTCCTTTCCGGCGGCATCGACTCGACGGCCACCGCGGCGCTGGCCAAGGAGTGCAACCCGAACCTCATCGCGTTCACCACCGGGTTCGAGCGCGAGGGCTACTCCGAGGTCGACGTGGCCGCCGAGTCGGCCGCCGCGATCGGTGTCGAGCACGTGGTCCGCACGGTGTCGGTGCAGGAGATGATGGAGGCGCTGCCGCTCATCGTCTGGTACCTCGACGACCCGGTGGCCGACCCGGCGCTGGTACCGCTGTGGTTCATCGCCCGCGAGGCACGCAAGCACGTCAAGGCGGTGCTGTCCGGTGAGGGCGCGGACGAGCTGTTCGGCGGCTACACCATCTACCACGAGCCGATTTCACTGGCCCCGTTCGAGAAGGTGCCCGGCGGGGTGCGCAGGCTGCTCGGCGAGGTGTCGAAGAAGATCCCGGAGGGCACCCGGGGCAAGGACCTGCTGCGCCGGGGCGCGCTGCCGCTGGAGCAGCGCTACTACGGCAACGCGCGCAACTTCCGCGACGACCAGCTGCGCGCGGTGCTGCGGACCTACACCGAGGGCGTCGGCTTCCCCGATGTCACCGCGCCCTGGTACGACCTCTCGCGTGGCTGGGACCCGGTCTCCCGGATGCAGCACGTGGACCTGTTCACCTGGCTGCGCGGCGACATCCTGGTCAAGGCGGACAAGGTGACCATGGCGAACTCGCTGGAGCTGCGGGTGCCGTTCCTGGACACCGAGGTGTTCGGCGTCGCCGCGAGCATCCCGCTGGACCAGAAGCTGGCCGGCGGCACCACCAAGTACGCGCTGCGCAAGGCGCTGGCCACGATCATCCCGCCGCACGTGCTGAACCGGCGCAAGCTGGGCTTCCCGGTGCCGATCCGGCACTGGCTGCGCAACGAGATGCACGACTGGGCGCGCGGCATCATCGTCGACTCGGCAACCGACGAGCTACTCGACAAGCAGGCCGTGCTGGCACTGCTCGAGGAACACCGGGAGGGCCAGCGCGACCGCAGCCGCCAGATCTGGGCGCTGCTGGTGTTCATGCTGTGGCACGGCATCTTCATCGAGCACCGCATCAAACCGGACGTCCCGGAGCCGGTCTACCCGGTCAAGCTGTGAAGGCTCACACCGGCGCCGGCCGGTCGCCGAAACCGCGTTCCAGCAGCGCGAACGCCTCGTCGATCGCGGCGTGCAGATCGGTACCCGGCCTGGAGTAGGCGCGCAGCACCGCGCGGACGCTGCCGACCATCGTGGACGCGAGGAGCTGGCTGTGCAGGTCCGCCGCCGGCTCCGTGCCACGCTCGGCGGCGAAGAACTCGGCGAGCAGCTGTTCCCACTGGTGGGTGATCTCCAGGTAGCGGCACAGCGGGGTGGGATGGCTGAACCACAGGTTGATGCACGCTCGGGGCAGCGCCGAGGGCTCGCTGAGGTAGTCGACGAGGCTGACCAGCCCGACCTGCTTGGCGACCGTCCACGGATCGGCGCACGGGTGGCGGGTAGCCAACTCGTCGCGCAGCGTGGCGAGCCGGATGAGCACGTCACCGAACAGGATGTCTTCCTTGGTCCCGAAGTAACGGAACAAGGTGCTGCGAGAACAGTCGGCGGCCGCCGCGATGTCGTCGGCGGTGGTCGCCTCGAAGCCCCGTTCGGTGAACAGCGCGACCGCCGCTTCGACGATCCGCGACCTGGTCTGCGCACGTTTGCGCTCCTTGAGCGGAACGGGTCTACCCATCGGGGTGACCGTACCGGTGCGCCCGGGTGCGCCGGTCCGCACGCTGTGACTCATCCGACGAACTCCTTGACACGTGGTTGACTGCTCAGGGGCTGCCCCGCCGATTCCGTCGTGGCGGTGTCGGCGGCCGAGGCCGGCGTGACCTTGAGCATCAGCGCGGCCACGGCACCCGCCGCCGTGACCAACGCGGTGACCAGGAAGACGTTGGCGTAACCACGGGCCATCACCTCCAGCTGGAACCGCGACCAGAAGGCCAACAACGCCGCCGGGTCCGGCGCGTGCGCGGCCGTCTCCAGCGCCGGGTTGGGCAGCGAGCCTGACGGCAGCAGTCCGCCCCGGTCCGCCGCGACCTGGGCGTGCATGCTGGTCTCCATCCCCACCAACAGCGCCAGCCCCAGCGCGGAGGCCACCCGCTGTGCGACGTTGTTGATCGCGCCGGCACTGTTGACCTGGTGGTCGGGAACCACGGCGAGGCCAGCGGTGATGATGCACATCATGGCCAGCCCGTTACCCGCGCCCCGCACGCAGGTCCACAGCACGATCTGGCTCTCCGGCACGTTGGCGGTGATCCCGCACAGCAGGTAGGAGCCGTAGGCCGCCACGGCAAGGCCGATGAAGCTGGGCCAGCGCGGTCCGATCTTGTCATAGAGCATCCCGGAGATCGGGGTGAGCGCGCCCATCACGATCGCCTCGGGCAGCAGGACGAGGCCGGAGTGCAACGGCGTGATCCCCTGCCCGGTCTGCAGGAAGAGCGGGATGTAGAACAGCACCGCGAACAGCCCGACGAACAGCGCGGTGAGCAGCACCAGCGAGTTGGTGAACGGCCACAGCAGGAACAACCGGACGTCCAACAGCGGCTCTTCGATGTGCAGCTCCAGCGTCACGAACAGCGCCATCAGGTTCACCGCCGAGGCGAGCAGGATGAGCACCGGATAGGACGTCCAACCCCACTCCGTCGCCTTGGTGAAGGCCAGCAGCAGCGCGAACAGGCCGGCCGAGACGGTGAGGAAGCCCCATACGTCGAACTTGGTCGCCTTCGGTTTGGGGAACTCGTCGAGCACCAGGAACGCGGCGGCCGCGCCGAGCAGGCCGATCGGCACGTTGATGAAGAAGATCAGCCGCCAGGTCTGGTACTCCACCAGGTAGCCACCCAGGGTCGGGCCGGCGGCCGGCGCGAACACCACACCCAGTCCGTAGATGCCCATCGCGGTGCCGATCTCCCTCGGCGGGACGATCTTGTACACCATGGACAGCGTGACGACGGGCAGCACACCACCCGGGACCGCCTGCAGAATCCGGAAACACACCATGCTGGGCAGGTCCCAGGCCAGCCCGCACAGCGCCGAGGTCAGCGCGAAGGCGACCAGCGCGATGATGTAGATCCGGCGCGACCCGAACCGGTCGGCCAGCCAGCCGCTGGCTGGCACGAGCACGCCGAGGGTCAACGAGTACGCAGTGGTGATCCACTGAATGTTCTCGGTGCTGGTGCCGAACTCGTTCTGGATATCCGGGATGGCGACGTTGATGATGCTCACGTCGAGCACCGAGACGAACGTGCCCACTATCAACACGAGCAGCGGGACCAACCAGCTCGACTGCCGTTCAGCCACTCGACCACTTCCGGCTCAATAGAATGACACTGAGTTTCTTCAGGAACTCAGTGTCATTCATCTGATTTGACCTCGTCAAGGGACGTCGCCCGTCGGGGCTCTCGCGAACCGTCAGATGAGCCGGTCGGTCGCCGTGTCCGGCACACCGCCGAAGTAGTTCTCGAGCACCTGCTCGACGACAGCCTCGCCGGGGTCCGCCCGATGGAACAGCGTCATGGACGAGTGCAGCTTCCGCGCGTCGATGCCGCCGAAGATCTGCTCCGCGGTGCGCCCGGAGGTGGCAGCGACGACAGCCGCGCACTCCCGCAGCCGAGGCCCGAGAACGGGGTGTTCGAGGTAGGCCCGCGCCTCCCGCAGTGCGGAGATCGCGTAACGGCGCGAGGCAGGGCTCTGGCCAAGGCCGGTGACCTGCGGGAACACGAACCACATCCAGTGACTCGTCTTGCGCCCGCGACGCAGCTCGGCGACGGCCCGCTGGTAGGTGCCCCCCTCGTCCTGCGCCGCGACGAACCGCTCGAGGTCGTACTCGTCGGACATGTCACCCTCCCTTCCGAGGTTACCCCTAGCCATCATGGCCTCGGCCCGCCGCGCGGCGACGAGGGGCTGACCGACTTCGCGCAGCTCATCCGTCCATGCTGGACGGTGGCAATTTGAATTCAAATGTTTCTGTTGAGACGTATGGTTTGAAAGGAACCTATGTTGTCGACCGCATTGGTTGTCATTGTCACGCGAGTTAGTTATGGTGCGAATATCGGTGTTACACAAGCCGTGTATTACTCGCAATATCATTTTTCGCGGCATGACCTGGAGCGCATATGCCACCGACCTCTCCAGAGCCTTTGCACAGGACTCTGATGACCGTGGCTGAAGTGGCCAGCGCGCTACGCGTATCCAAGATGACCATCTACCGACTCATCCGCAGCGGCGAGCTACCCGCCATGCGGATCGGCCGTTCTTTCCGGGTGAGCGAGGCGGCCTACCACACCTACCTGAACAGCCTCGCCTGAGTAGCGAGCGGACAGCAGCCGGTCGTTCGACCGTAGAGCATTAATCGCCTATGCAATATCCTATTGGAAGAGCCGCCTCGGCGCGCCCTCGAGGAACAACCGCGAGATACCCGACTGACGCACGTCCATTCGCGGCCCGGCCCGGGACGCCGGGGGAATGACCGGACCTGACGTCCTTCTGCCGGGCCGCCATCGCGCCCGCGCTCAGGAGGATGCCAGGTACTTCTTCTTCAGCTCGCCCTTGACCAACTTGCCCGTCTCGGTACGTGGCAGGTCGTCGACGAACTGCACGCTGCGCGGCGCCTTGAACGACGCGATCTTCGACCGCACGAAGTCAATGATCTCCCGCTCCAGCTCCGGGCCGGTACTCGCCCCCTCCGCCGGCTGCACGAACGCCTTGACCGACTCGCCCATCTCCTGGTCCGGCACGCCGAGCACCGCCACGTCGTGGATGGCCGGGTGCAGTGCCAGCACGTTCTCGATCTCCTGCGGGTAGATGTTCACCCCGCCGGAGATGATGGTGAACGACTTGCGGTCGGTGAGGAACAGGAAGCCGTCCTCATCGAGATACCCGATGTCCCCGAGGCTGGTCCAGTTCGGGTGGTCGGGGTGCTGCGAGGCCTTCGTCTTCTCCTCGTCGTTGTGGTAGACGAACGGCACCTCGTCACGCGCCCAGTACACCGTGCCGACCTCACCGACCGGTAGCTCCTCGCCGGTGCCGTCGTCGCACACCCGAAGGGTGCCCAGGATCGACTGGCCGACCGAGCCACGCTTGGTCTCCCATGCGATGCTGTCGATCATGGTGAGCCCGTTGCCCTCGGTGCCGCCGTAGTACTCCACCAGGATCGGGCCCCACCAGTCGATCATCTTCTGCTTGACCTCGACCGGGCAGGGCGCGGCGGCGTGCACCGCGACCCGCAGGCCGGACATGTCGTAGCGGGACCGGACCTCGCCGGGCAGCTGCAACATCCGGACGAACATCGTCGGCACGAACTGGGCATGCGTGACCTGGAAGTCCTGTACCGCCTTCAGGCAGCCTTCGGCGTCGAACTTGCGCAGCATCACCACCGTGCCGCCATGCGCCTGCACCGCGCCGCTCCAGCGCAGCGGGGCGGCGTGGTAAAGCGGCGCGGGTGTCAGGTAGACCGTCTGCGCGTCCACCCCGAACAGTTCGCCGACCAGCCGGACCAACGGGTCGCCCGGCTGTTCCACCTCTGTGTCGGGCAGCGGCGGACGTACCCCTTTCGGCCGGCCGGTGGTGCCGGACGAGTACAGCATCGGCGCGCCGTGCGGTTGCTCGTCGAACGGCGTGCTCGACGCCGCCGCCAGCGCGTCGGAGTAGGAGTCGTAGCCGTTCACCGACCCGCCATAGGCCAGCTTGAGGCGCACTTTCGGCACGTCGGCGAGCAGCGCCTCGGCCACCGGCGCCTTCTCCGCCGAGACCACCAACGCGGACGCGCCGGAGTCGTTGACGATGTAGGCGACCTCCTCGGCGCCGAGGTTGTGGTTCACCGCCGTGATGTACAGCCCGGACCGCAACGCCGCCCAGTACACCTCGAACGCGCGCACGTTGTTCTCGGTCAGCAGGGCGACCACATCACCCGGCCGCAAGCCCGCGTCGTGCAACACGTGCGCCAACCGGACCGAACGCTCGTCCAGCTCCCGGTAGGTCACCTGCTCGCCGGTCTCGACGAGGGTGGCCGCGATCTTGTCGGGATTGCGCGCGGCGTGCGTACCTGGGTACATCAGCTCAAGCCTCCACGTCGATGTTCCGCTGTCAGTGGTCGGCCGCGGGTCAACAGCCGCCACCGTCGCGACAGTCTGCCGCCCGAAACGGCCATCGGCGCGCTCTGCCCCCGCGAGCAACATGATCCCCGACCGGCCCGCTTATTCTAACTCTTGTTCAAATTTGTCGCGGGTGCTCGACCACCCGCGTGGGCTGCCGCCGGGGCCCGACCGGGATATCGTCAGGCACTGGCCACCGCCGTCCGAGCCGGAGGTATCCCATGACCATCGACCTCGGGTTTGACCTCACCGGGCGGACCGCGGTGGTGACCGGCGCGGCAATGGGGATCGGTGCCGCGATCGTCGACGCGTTCGTGGCGAAAGGCGTGCGGGTCGCGCTCGTTGACGTACAGGAGCAGGAGCTGCGCGCCCGGGCCGGCGAGCTCGGTGCCGGCTGCACTGCCTTCACCTGCGACGTCAGCGATCCCACCTCGGTGCGGGAGATGACCGAAGCGGCGGTGGCGACACTGGGCGGCATCGACATCCTGGTCAACAGCGCGGGTGTCGTCGAGCTCGCGCCGGCCGAGGAGCTCCCGCTGGAAGCCTGGCAGAAGACGATCACGGTCAACCTGACCGGGTCGTTCCTGGTCTGCCAGAGCGTCGGACTGCACATGCTCGACCGGGGTCATGGCAAGATCATCAACCTGGCTTCGCAGGCGGCGTCCGTCGCGCTGGCGCAGCACGTGGCCTACTGCGCATCCAAGTCCGGCGTGATCGGAATGTCGAAGGTGCTGGCGTCCGAGTGGGCCGGCAGAGGCATCACGGTGAACACGATCTCCCCCACCGTCGTACTCACCGAACTGGGCCGCAAGGCATGGGACGGACCCAAGGGCGACGCGATGCGGGACCTGATCCCCACCGGGCGGTTCGCCGAGCCCGCCGAGATCGCCGCGGCGGCCGTCTACCTCGCGTCCGACGCGACGAACATGATCAACGGAGCCGACCTGATCATCGACGGCGGCTACACGATCCGCTGACCCGCGCGGCGCCGGAATGAGCCGGCAGCCTCAGAACGAGGCTTCGGACCGGTCGGCCAGCGCGTAGGTGGTGCCCGCCGCGGCCGCGGTGACAGCCAGCACGGAGGGCCACGCGCCGAGCTTCTTGGCCAGCGGGTGCGACGCACCGAAGGCAGTCAGATAGGTACCGAGCAGCACCCCCATCACCCCCGGCCCCGAAGAGCGCAGCCAGGACCGCCCACACCAGACACCCGCCGCGGCGAGCACACAGCCACCGAGCTCACGGCGCCCGCTGTAGCGCGCGGCGGCAAACCCTCCGACGAGTCCGGCGGCAACGACGGGAGCGGTAGGCATCGACATGTGTCGCACGTTACTCCGGCGGGCGGGTGCCGTGCGAGTGGCCCACGGTGCACTGGTCGCTGCCGCGATGTCGGTAATGATGCACTCGATCTTGGTTCCAGACCTCCTGGGGTCTGAAAACTGACCAGGTGGCGACGACGGGGACCGACCACCCTTTATGACCTTGCAGCGCGATCGGATGTGGAGGACTGGCCGGAGCGCGGTCAGACCGGCCAGGATCGTGCCCTCTAACAGTATTGACCAAGTACGGATCGATATCTATCGAAAAGACGTTTTCAGCACCAAGTCTACGCGATAGAAGCGCCGCATTGTGCCCAGTACCGGTTCCGATTTCCAGCACTCGATGGCCGGGCTCGACCTGGAGCAGTTCGAGCATCTCAACCATGAGGCTGGGCATCGTCGAAGAACTAGTCGGCAACGCGTCGGCCTCTTCCGGTCCCCAAACCTCGGCCGACCGGTGGCGTCGTTGCACAACAAGTGTTGTGTCGGAACAGACTGAATCAAGCCAAACTCGAGGATCCGCTGACGCTAGCCCGAGGTCTCCGCTAGGGGCGAAGTGGTGTCGGGGAGTTTCTTCGATTGCGGTCCGCCACTCGGGCGTGACGAGAAGGCCTCGCCGGCCCAGGTGATCGGCCATTGCTCGGGCCCGTGGCTTCCAGTCCCCACTACTGGCCATCTCGCCGGCAGTCACGCTTCCTCGCAGTTCAGCAGGTCCGCCAGGGCTTCTGTCATAGGTAGGCCGCGACTTGCGCGTCATTTTGCCATAACAGTTCGGGGGCACGGCAAACCGCGCTGATTCGCGACAGCGAGCTGGAGCGGTTTAAACTCGGCGTCAGCAACCCTACTCGGATGATTTACCCAACGAACCGGTGCAAACATCGCCAGTCTCACCCCAAAGGGGCGCACCAGAGGAGTTGCCTGTTCCCGCTCATCTCGAACTGGGTTGTCGAGGCTGGAGAGTGGAATCCGAGCGACCGGGGCCATCAGCCTCTCGGATTTGATTGTTGAGTCGAGTGTTCACTTATGCCGATGACGGGCCCGTTAGGTCACGGAACTTGACTTCGAAGTCGCGCACGGCTGGTATGCGGGTGTAGGGGGCGGCGGCTGCGCGGAATTCGGCCAACTTGGCGATCGCGTGCGGAGAGTCCAGGCGACGAATCACCGTGGCTGCCTCGCTCGCGGTTGCACAGGCCTGCTCGACCGCGCCGGATCCGAGGCGGGCCATCGCAAGATCACACAGCCATCCGGCGCGGTCCCGAGAGAAACTCGGGTCCAGTAAGGCCAGTGTGCGCCGCAAATGTGGTTCGGCATCCGCAGGCCGCCTTAACGCCAGCATCGACCAACCCGCGATGCCGTGCGCTTCCGCTTCGGTGAACCAATAGATCCACCGGGGCTCGCTGTCTGGCTTCGAGTCGGACAATCGGTCGAACGCCCGGTCCTGGGCGCGCCGGGCCAGATCGGCTTCGCCAGCGTAGGCTGCGCCGAGCGCCATCCGGGCATGCAGCGACGCGGCCACCGCGGGGCTCAGCGCATCTTCGGCCTGTAGTGCCGACTCGGCCAGGGTCACCGCATCACGCGGGTTGTCCGATAACGCGGCCTGGACGCTCATGAACCCGAGAATGTTCGCGCCGATCGCGCGGTCACCGCTGAGGTGCGCCGCGCGCACGGCGGCCATGAAGTGGCGCTGTGCCAGCGCCAACTGCTCGGAGTCGAACGCCAGCCACCCGGCCAGCCGGCCGAACTCGGCGGCAACCGCGTACAGCCGGCGGCCAACATCGTCGTGGTAGGCCGAGTTGCCCAACAGGGCAACGACCAGACGGAGATCCTCCCGAACAGACGGGAGCAGGGTGCCGCCGCCGATCGCGTCGTCCATCCGGCGGCGGGCCTCGGCGACCCGCTCAAGATCATCGACCAGGGCGTGGTCGACCCGGGTGCCCAGCAGCGAGGCCGCCACCCGCGCCGGGTCGAACAACCACTGGTGCGCAACGGCCGTCAGCGGGATCCCGGTCAGCGCGAGAAAGTGTCGCCGTTCCATCGCATCAGCATCCACTACCTGTGCCAGCGCTGCCACCGCCGTGGTCTCATCCCACGGCCCGGCCAGGCCGTCGTCAGCGGGCACGTACCGCAACGGACCAGCGCTGCCCCACCCCAGGGCCTCCAAGCAGGTCAGCTCACCCAGGCGTTGGTGCAGGAGGTGACACACCAACCCCGGCCACGGCTCGCGCGGGGCGCGGGGCGCTTCCCGCCCGACATCGGCATACACCCAGCGACGCGGTGTTCGGCGGTGCAGGTGCGCGCGCAACCCCAATACGGCAGCCAACTGGTTGAGCCGGTCGCCAAGATTCTCCGGTGTCCACCCGGCGCGAGCCAACAACCGCTCCAGAGCGACGTTGCAACCACCTTGTTCATTGTGCGCCATCAACGCCCCCAACTCCGTGACCATGACCCGCTGGACTCGACAGTAGCGCGCCAATGCGTGACGTGGCGGGAAGTGCACAAAGTGTGTATGCGGAATTCGCTGGTCACGCCCGATCCAGGGCCACGATTGCCGCCATGAGCCACCCGGCCAGCCCTCACCACAGGTACCCCGAGAATCCATCATCGGGCACATCGTCGCAGCTGGAGCAGACCTGCATTTCCGGCTCGATGCCGCCCTCGGCAATGGCAAAGCCAAGGAGTCGATAGATGAGTCAGGATGATGACAGTTGACGTGATGTGGATGCGATGCCTAGGCAAGCGGGACCATGTGATCCCCGACGAGTCTGACGTACTGGGCGCCGGTTATCTCAAAGCACTGTGTGACGCGCGGGTCTACCCCCTTCGTGTGAGCACGGGAAGGACAACCCGCCGCGGCTATTGCCGGGCCTGCATAGGGAAACTACGCGCCGAGGTGGAGTCGCGCTCGGGACGCATCCCAGACCAGGAAGAAGCCTTACGTGTCGTGAGTGAAATGTCCGACCTGCTCACGGTGATTCGCCTGCGTTCCCCTCACCCCCGGGGGACGCCCGTATGAGAGTGGGATCCCGGCCGGGCCGATCCCCATCGGGCCGGGATTCCACTCTCCCACCCTGTACCGCCGGATGTCCCTCACCGGCGGGCGGAGGACGACGCTTGCTCACCTAGTACTACAGGGCCGGTAAGGCGAGTCGCCCCCGCGAGGCTCCGGAGGAGTTCCGGCGAAGGCCGGCGCAGTGAATGTCGGCAACCAAAGGTCCCGAACCCTGCTGGCGGCACCCCAGGGTGAGCACAAGCGCGCTCT
>DASYBO010000063.1:0-9323 GCA_036500685.1 Pseudonocardiaceae bacterium
CCGAGTGGTGCGTCCGGGCGGACAGTACGTGTTCGCCGAACACGTTGCCGCGCCACCGGGCAGTTGGCTGCGCCGCGCCCAACACGCCTGCACGGTGGCCACCGCCGGCTTCGGCGCGCGCTGCCGAGCGAACCGGGACAGCGAGCGGGCCATCCTCCGCGCCGGGTTCACCGTCATGTCGGTGCGCCGCTACACCCTGCCCGGCCCGCTGGGCACCGACATCCCCCACGTCACCGGGGTCGCACTGCGCCCGGTCCATCGGAAAGGAACCGCATCATGAAAACCATGGACGACACCGTGGAGATACCGCTGGCCGGCGACTACCGCATCGACCCCGAGAACTCCACGATCTCCTTCACCATCAAGCATGTGTTCGGCCTCGGCACCGTGCGCGGCACCTTCCAACTGGCCGAGGGCCACATCCAGGTGGCCGACCCGGTGCACGGTTCGCATGCGCGAGCCACCATCGCCGCGGCCAGCGTGCGGACCAACAACAGGGTGCGCGACCGCATGGTGCGTTCGGCCCAGTACCTCGACGCCGGCAACCACCCCGACATCACCTTCCACTCCACTCGACTTGACGAGGCCGACGGACACTGGGTGCTGGGCGGCACGTTGAGCGCGCACGGCAACGAACAACCGCAACAGGTGGACATCCACCAGTTGCGTGTCGAGGGTCCTCGGTTGCGGTTGCGCGCCAGCAGCGTGATCGACCGCTATGTCTTCGGGGTCAACACGATGAAGGGCATGGCCGGGCGGCGCCTGTCGGTGGAGCTGGACATCACCGCCGAACTCGAGGGCTTGGTCCGCCGTCGCGACGGCGAGTGATCCGCGGCGCCGGTCAGCTGGCTGTTCCTGGTGTTGCCCGCCAGGGTGGCGCCAACTGCCGATGGTCGTGACCGGCAGCGCCATCCCGCCCATTGGACAGGTCACCGAGCCGGATTAACGTCGGTTCGTATGCGCCCCACCACGATTCCGCTGCATCTCGCCGTCGCGCTGGACGGTGCTGGCTGGCATCCGGCCGCCTGGCGCGAGCCCGACGCCGATCCGGCCGGGCTGTTCGGTGCGTCGTACTGGCTGCGACTCGTCACCGAGGCACAGCGCGGCCTGCTGGACTTCGTCACCTTCGACGACTCGCTCGGCGTCCAGTCGACCCGGCCCGACGGCCCGGACGAGCGCACCGATCGGGTGCGCGGCCGGCTGGACGCGCACCTGATCGCGGCCAGGGTCGCCCCGCTGACCAGCAACATCGGCCTGGTGCCGACCGTGACCGTCACGCACACCGAGCCGTTCCACACCTCCAAGGCCATCGCGAGCCTCGACTACGTCAGCACCGGACGCGCGGGCTGGCAGGTGCGGGTGTCCGCGCGCGACTACGAGGCCGCGCAGTTCGGCAGGCGGGAGATCCCCGCGCGGGCCGAACTGTTCGACGAGGCCGCCGACTACGTCGAGGTGGTGCGGCGGCTGTGGGACTCGTGGGAGGACGACGCGGTCATCCGCGATGTGGCAGGCGGCCGGTTCGTGGACACCGCGCGGCTGCATTACATCGGTTTCAGCGGGAAGTGGTTCAGCGTCAAGGGTCCGTCGATCACGCCGCGCCCGCCGCAGGGTCAACCGCTGGTCACGCTGCTCGCGCACGGCCCGCTCCCCTACCGGCTGGCCGCGCGCGCCGCCGACCTGGTCTACGTGACACCGCGCGACGCCTCGCAGGCTGCCGCGATCGTCGCCGAGATCCGCGCCGAGCAGGAAAACGAGGCGCCGCTGCACGTCTTCGGTGATCTGGTCGTCTTCCTCGACACCACCGAACGGGCCGCGCACGACCGCAAGGCCAGGCTGGACGACCGGGCCGGCGAGGAGTACCGGTCGGATGCCCGGATCTTCACCGGAACGCCGGCACAGCTCGCCGATCTGCTCGTCGACTGGAACGCGGGCGGCCTGACCGGGTTTCGGTTGCGCCCGGCCGCCCTGCCGCACGACCTGACCGCGATCGTCGACGGTCTGGTGCCCGAACTGCACGCGCGGGGACGGTTCCGTCGCGAGTACGAGGCGAGCACCCTGCGCGGCCTGCTCGGCCTGAGCCGCCCGGCCAACCGTTACGCCACCACCTGAGGGGGATGCCATGTCCAAGCAGATCCATCTCGCCGCGCACTTCCCCGGTGTCAACAACACCACCGTGTGGAGCGACCCGGACTCCGGCAGCCAGATCGAGTTCTCCTCGTTCGCGCACCTGGCGCGCACGGCCGAACGGGCCAGGTTCGACTTCCTGTTCCTGGCCGAGGGTTTGCGCCTTCGCGAGCAGGGCGGCGAAATCTACGACCTCGACGTGGTCGGCAGGCCGGACACGTTCACCGTGCTGGCGGCGCTGGCCGCGGTGACCGAGCGGCTTGGCCTTGCCGGCACCATCAACTCGACGTTCAACGAGCCCTACGAGGTCGCGCGCCAGTTCGCCACCCTGGACCACCTCTCGGCGGGACGGGCTGCGTGGAACGTGGTGACCTCGTGGGACGCGTTCACCGGCGAGAACTTCCGCCGAGGCGGGTTCCTGCCGCAAGACGAGCGCTACGCGCGGGCCGAACAGTTCATGCGCGCGACGTGGGCGCTGTTCGACTCGTGGCGCGGTGACGAGATCGTCGCGGACCAGGAGTCCGGGGTGTTCATCAGCGACCCGCGTGCCGGCTCGTTCGATCATCACGTGCCGCACTTCGACATCACCGGCCAGTTCACCGTGCCGCGCAGCCCGCAGGGCAGGCCGGTGATCTTCCAGGCCGGCGACTCCGACGAGGGCAGGGAGTTCGCGGCGGCGACGGCGGATGCGATCTTCACCCGGCACGGCACTCTGGAGGCCGGGCGCGCGTTCTACGCGGACGTCAAGGGGCGGCTGGCCAAGTACGGCCGGGACCGCGACGCGCTGAAGATCCTGCCAGGCGTGACCTTCGTCCTCGGTGACACCGACGCCGACGCGCAGGAGCGGGCGCACGTGATCCGGCGTCAGCAGGTCAGTGGCCGGACCGCGATCAAGCTGGCCGAGCAGTTGTGGAACCGGGACCTGTCCGACCACGACCCGGACGGTCCGCTGCCCGAGGTCGATCCGTTGGTCGGCGAGAACACCATCGCCAAGGGCAGGGCGAGCGTTCGGATGCACAAGGACCCGCTGGCCACGGCGAAGCAGTGGCGGGAGATCGCGGAAGCCAAGAAGCTCTCGCTGCGTGAGCTGATCATCGAGGTAACCGGCCGGCAGTCGTTCATCGGCACGCCTTCCGCGGTGGCGGCGTCGCTGAACGAGTTCGTGCAGACCGACGCCAGCGACGGCTTCATCCTCATCCCGCACCTGGTCCCCGGCGGCCTCGACGAGTTCGCGGACACGGTGGTGCCGCTGTTGCAGGAACGCGGCGTGCACCGCACCGAGTACGAGGGCGCGACCTTGCGCGAACACCTCGGCCTCGCGCCGGCACCCGCGCTACGCCCCACCGACTGACAGTCCGATCGCGGCGGCTTCGAGCAGGTGCGCCAGTCGCGGGGCGAAGTCGAGCGCGACATGGGCCCAGCGCGGCTCCTGCTCGTACAACGCGGCCAGCGTGGCCGTCGGGTGGGACACCTGCCAGAAGCCTGCGGCCAGCACGACCGCCGATGCCAGCAGGTCGTTGAGCTGCCCGGCGGTCATGGTGCTCGCGTGTTTCAGCGCGCTCACGATCGCGTCGTGGGCGGCGAAGGCGTTGGTCTTGTACCGGCGCGCTCGTTCGACGTCGACGTCGCCTTCCAGGTGCAGCGGAACGTGGGTCAACAGGTCGCAAAACACCGGCAGCCCGGCCAGGGTGCTGCTGAACACCGCCGCGGTCTCGGCCGGGCCGAGTCCGGCGCGCTCCTCGACCTCGGCCTCGATCGCGTCGCGCCACTGATCCCAGCCTCGCTCGGCCATCTCCAGCAGCAGCTCCTCCTTGCTGGCGTAGTAGCGCCGCACGCCGGTGCGGTGCAGGCCGGCCCGCTCGGTGACCGCTGCCAAGGTGACGTGGCGGACACCGCCGAGTTCGAGCGCGACCTCCTCTGCCGCCGCCAGCAGGTCTTCGGCACGGCGGGTCTTGTCCTCGACTGATCGAGCTCGCTCACGCACACGTCCAACATAACGCACCTCGTGATGTGCTACCGTCGAATTAACGCATCACCGAGTGCGTTATCGAAGGGAGATCGTCATGAAGGCCGTTCAGGTCACCCGCTTCGGCGAACCGGATGTGCTCGCCATCGCCGATCTGCCGGAGCCGATCCCCGGCCCCGGCCAGGTCGCCATCGACGTCACCCACGCCGCCGTCGGCCTCATCGACGTCTACATCCGGCAGGGGCTGTACAAGAACCGCCAAGGGCTGCCGCAACCGCCCTACGTTCCCGGTCTCGAGGTCGCCGGCACCGTGCGAGCGCTGGGCGACGGGGTCACCGGCTTCGCCGTCGGCGAGCGGGTGGTGTCGCTCTCGGCCAACGCGACGGGCGGCTACGCCTCGGTTTACCTCGGCGATGCGACGCGGGTCGTCTCGACGCAGGACTACGACATCGATCCGGCCCTCGCCGTCGCCGTCGTCCCCAACGCGATCATGGCCCACGTCGCACTGACCCGCGTCGTCCACCTGGCCGAGGGCGAGAGCATCCTGATCCACGGCGCACTTGGCGCGCTCGCGGCCACCTTCCCCGGCATCGCCCGACAGTTGGGCGCGGCCCACGTCGTCGGCACGGTCCGTCCTGAAAGGACGGACGAGGCGGCAGCCAGCAAGCTGCCCTACGACACCATCGTCGATTCCGCCCAACTGCCCGGCATCCTCGGCGAGGACAAGTTCGACGTCATCGTCGACCCGGTCGGCGGCCTGGTCCGCACCGCCAGCCTGGGGCTGCTCGCGCCGTCCGGCCGTCTCCTGCTGGCCGGCAACGCCAGCGGCGACTGGGACCATCGCGTCGACAGCAACCAGATCTGGCTCGGCAACGTCACCGTCTCCGGGTTCAACGCGGGCGTCTACCTGCCAGCCCACCCCGACGCCATCGCCCCCGCCGCCGAGGCCGCACTGCAAGCCGTCGCCGCCGGGCTGGAGAACACCGAGGTCGAGGTGCTCCCCCTCGCCGATGCGGCTGTCGCACACGAGAAACTGGAGAACCACTCGACCAACGGCCGCATCGTCCTCGCGACGAGCTGACCGGCCGGGTCCAGCGCTGGACCCGGCCGGCCTGACTCAGCTCGGCATGGTCCAGAGCTGGTTGGGTCCGCCGTTGCAGTCCCAGATCTCCAGTTGGGTTCCGTTGGTCGTGCTCAACGCTGGATCGTCGAGGCATTTGCCGGAGGCCGGATTGACCAACTCGCCGTTGCGGACGCTCCACTGCTGGTTGCTGCCACCGTTGCAGCCCCACATCTCCACCAGCGTGCCGTTCGCGGTCGACCCGGCGCCGGTGACGTCCAGACAGACGCCCTGGATCTGAAGTGTCCCGTTGGAGACGGTCCAGATCTGCGCCCCGCTGGGGTTGCAGTCCCAGATGTCGACCTTGTTGCCGTTGGTGAGCGAGGCGTTGTAGTCGTCGAGGCACTTCCCGGCCATGCCGGAGGTGACGTGACCGGTCGGTCCCCCTCCTGTGCCGGTGCCGGGGGTGATGGACAGGTTGTCGAACTGGTCGGTCTGATAGCCGACGACTCCGATGCCGACCTGGCCGGTCTGATACGAGATGTCGGTGACCGAGCCGACCGTGGTGCCGTCGACGGTGCCGCTGATCGTCGAGCCTTGCAGGGTCATGCCGATCGTGTGCCAGGAGCCGGTGCCCAGCGCGGCTCTCGTGCCGCTGGCCAGGGTGGTGATGGTGCCGCTGGTGTCGGATTTGTCGATCGACCAGGCGCCGTTGTCGGAGACGCGGAGCAGGTAGGCGTTCTGGTCGCCCTGCGGCCGGGCCTGGGTGTTGGCCCGGCCCAGCAGTTCCACGGTGCCGGCCTGGCGGAGGTCGACATCGGTGCTCACGGTGTAGTTGGACCAGCCGGTATCCCCGAGCAGTGCGAAGGCATCGGAGTCGTTCTGCCATTCGATCGGCTTGACCGGCGCCATCTGCTGCACGCACTGGCCGGACCGGCCGTCGACACAGGGTTCGACCTGGTAGGCGCCCTGCATGTCGGACAGGTAGCGGGCCTCGCTGCCGGTCGCGTCCGCGTCGAAATTGTCGCTGTAGGGCAGGGCCAAGCCCGCGCCGCCCGGACTGGTCGCGGCTCCCTTGCCTTGCCCCGTCGTCGTGGTGACGGTGTAGATGTAGCCGGGTTGCATGGTCAGCGAGTAGGACCCGTTGGTCGGGGTGATGTCCTGGGTGTGGATGAAGTCGGTGGCCGGGTTGGGCGCGTTCACGTCGGTGGCCCAGACGTGCACGGTGCCGGTCGACAGGCCGCCGGACACCGTGAAGTTCGCGGTTTGCGCGGCGGTCGCGGTGGTGGTTTCCAGGACGGTGGAGTAGTCGCTGCCGTTGGGCGATTTCAGGGTCGCATAGCTGCCGTTGGTGCGGTCGCCGCTGAGGTAGCCGGACGCGGAGTCGATGAACTGCCAGCCGGGTTGGGTGAACTGGGTGACCTGCGCGGTCGCCCACAGGCTCTCCCCGACACTGTAGTTGCCGGACCACGGCTGGTTGGTGGTCATCAGTCCGACGGTGTCGTACGGGAGATTCGGGTACACGGCGGCGATCAGCGGCCAGTTGATGTACGCGGTGAGCTTGGCGTCGAGGTAGCCTCGGGTGATCGAGCGGATCAGCGCGGGCGCGCCGCTGTTCATGTCCTGCGACCCGTTCTCGCTGGCCCACAACGGTTTCCCGGTGCCTTCGGCGGTGGGGTCACCAGGGCAACTGGTCGCGTCGCCCCCGTCGCCGCCGCACGGGTAGTGGGTGCCGATGATCGACACCGAATTGGCGAAGGCCGAGTTGCCGGCGACGTCGTTGGCCACGCTCCAGTCGGAGTCCGCGCTGACGACCTGCACGCCGGAGTAGCCGTTGGCGTTGAGGGCGGTGCGGAGTTGTTCGTACCAGGAGATCTGGTAACCGCGTTCGTTCCAGCCGCCGAGGTAGTTGATGCTCAGGCCGTCCTGTTTGGCGCAGCCGAGCCAGCTGATCAGGTAGTTGATGGTGTCGGTCGACCAGAAGTCGCCGCCGCCGATCCAGCCGGGCGCGCCCCAGGCCAGGCCGTAGAGTTTCACGTTGGGGTTGCGGGCTTTGGCCTGTTCCATCAGCCAGAACTCGTAGCCGGTGCCGCAGTTGATGCTGCCCCTCGTGTGTTCGATGGAGGGTTCGGCGCCGTCCGTGGAGTTGGTGTCGCCGCCGATCTCGACCTTGAGGATCTGCAGATCCGCGCCATAACCCGGCTTGAACAGATAGTCCAGGATCTGGCTCTGCTGGGCGGCCGGATAGTCGGGTAGCAGGCGCGTGTTACCGCCGCCGCCGCTGATCGCGCCGATCCCGTCGAAGGTTCGCCCGCCCTGACTGCCATTGATCGCGATCGTCGTCGAGGCGGCGGCCCTGCTCGACGCGGTGGCCACCGATGGCGGCATGGCCACGAATGCCACAATGAATGCGACAATTGCTGGAATCAATAGGGCGATCCGGCCTCGCCCGCGCGGAGTTCTCACGACAAATCTCCCTCAGGTTGACGGCCCCGCAAGTAAAACCAGTTCGACCGGCGTTAATCCAGAGCTTCCCTTTGCCCTGTCGAAAACACGACACGTTTTTGACAATCACAGCGGACCCGTGACGTAGGCTGTGGCCCATGCCCAGCGAGTCGACCGCCAAGGACATCCGACGGGCCAGGCAACACGGCGTCGGTGACATCCCGCGCCGCAGCGCGGCACGCCATCCCGACCGGCCCGCGATCATCGACGGCGACACCCGGTTGACCTTCGCCGAGTTCGACGCGTGCGTCGACCGGGTCGCGAACGCCATCGCCGCCGGCGGAATCGGCAAGGGCGAGCGAATAGCGGTGCTGTCGCACAACTGCTGGCAGTTCGCGGTACTCGCGTTCGCGACCGCCCGGCGGGGCGTGGTACTCGTTCCGGTCAACTTCATGCTCGGCGCCACCGAGATCGCCTACATCCTCGACGACTGCGGCGCGGTGGCCTTCGTGGCGGAGGACGGACTCAGCACGACCGCCGAGGCCGCGACCGCCGAGTCCTCGGGCACCGTGCGGCTGCGGCTGTCCATCGACCTCGGCACCGGCACTCCCCCGGCCAGCTGGCAGGACATCGGCTCGTGGACCGAGTACGACGGCGCATCCGCCGAACCCGTCGCGGTCGCCGACGACGATCCGATCCGGCTGATGTACACCAGCGGCACCGAATCCCGACCGAAAGGCGCCATCCACACCAGCCGGTCGCTGATGTGGCAGTACGTCAGCTGCGCGATCGACGGCGGCATGTCCGGCGACGACATCGAGGTGCACTCGCTGCCGCTCTACCACTGCGCCCAGCTGGACTGCTTCCTCTCCGTTGACGTGTATCTCGGCGCGACCAGCGTCATTCTGCGCGGCCCCGATCCCGCCACGGTCCTCGCCGCGATCGCGAAACACCGGGCGACCAAGCTGTTCAGTCCGCCGACGGTGTGGATCTCCCTGCTGCGCTCGCCCGATTTCGACCGCACCGACCTGACCAGCCTGACCAAGGGCTACTACGGCGCATCGCCGATGCCGGTCGAGGTACTGCGGGAGCTCGGCGACCGACTGCCCGACATCCGGCTGTGGAACTTCTACGGCCAGACCGAGTTGGCGCCCCTGGCCACCATCCTGCAACCGGAGGAACAGCAGGCCCATGCCGGTTCGGCCGGCCGGCCCGCGCTCAATGTGGACACTCGGGTCGTCGACGAGTTCGACCAGCAGGTCCCGGCCGGGACGGTCGGCGAGATCGTGCATCGGAGTCCACACGCGACAATGGGCTACTTCGGCAAGCCGGAGATCACCGCGCGAGCCTTCACCAACGGCTGGTTCCACTCCGGCGATCTCGGCGTTTTCGACGAGGACGGCTATCTGACCGTCGTCGACCGCAAGAAGGACATGATCAAGTCGGGTGGTGAGAACGTGGCCAGCCGCGAGGTCGAAGAGGCCCTGTACCAGCACGACGCGGTCGCCGAGGTCGCGGTGTTCGGCGTGGCCCATCCGCACTGGATCGAGGCGGTCACGGCGGTCGTCGTGCCCAAGGCCGGCAAGGCCCTCACCGGCCAGGAGATCAGCGCGTTCGCCCGAACCGTCCTCGCAGGCTACAAACGTCCGAAATACGTGATCCTGCTCGACGCGCTGCCCAAGAACCCGAGCGGCAAGATCCTCAAACGGGAACTGCGCGAGCGCTACC
>DASYBO010000064.1:0-7658 GCA_036500685.1 Pseudonocardiaceae bacterium
GGCAAGCTCGCCTGCCAGGCTCTCAAGAGAACCGACAAGCACTCCTTAACCGAGAGCGCCGTGCGAGCGGCGCACCCCGACACCCCTGCTGCCATCCCGTCCGGCTTCGGCTACGGCCCGTCCGACCTGCAGTCGGCGTACAACATCGCGTCGGCAGCGGCCAGCCAGGGCGGTAGCGCCACGGTCGCCGTCGTCGACGCCTACGACGACGCGAACGCAGCCAGCGACCTGGCCACCTACCGGTCCGCGGCCGGCCTGCCTGCCGCGAACTTCACCAAGGTCAACCAGAACGGTCAGACTTCGCCGTTACCGTCCGCGCCACCGGCCGGCGACGACTGGACGTTGGAGGAATCGCTCGACTTCGACATGGTTTCCGCGATCTGCCCCAACTGCAAGATCGTGCTCGTCGAGGCCCAGGACGACCAGGGCAACGGCCTCTACGTCGCGGAGAACACCGCCGCCAGCTTGGCCGGTTACATCTCCAACTCCTGGGGTGGCACCGACTCCTCCAGCGACTCCAGCATGGACTCGTCCTACTTCAACCACCCCGGCAAGGTGATCACCGCCTCCGCCGGTGACTCCGGCTACGGCGTGATCTACCCGGCCACCTCGCCGGACGTCGTGTCGGTCGGTGGCACCGCGCTGAACACCGCGTCGAACTCGCGCGGCTGGACCGAAACCGTGTGGGGTTCCAGCGCAGGCGGTCAGGGCACCGGTTCCGGTTGCTCGACCTTCGAGAGCAAGCCGTCCTGGCAGACCGACTCCGGCTGCTCGGGCCGCACCGACAACGACGTCTCGGCCGACGCCGACCCGAGCACCGGTCTTGCCGTCTACGACACCTCCAACGGCAACACCGGCTGGAACGAGGTCGGTGGCACCAGCGCGTCCTCGCCGATGATCGCGGCCATGTACGCGTTGGCCGGCAACGCGGGCAACACCCCCGCGCAGGACGTCTACCAGCACGCCAGCAACCTCAACGACGTGACCAGCGGCGCCGACGGGTCCTGCAGCCCCGCCTACCTGTGCACCGCAGCCGCAGGCTACGACGGCCCGACCGGCATGGGTACCCCGAACGGTCTCGCCGCGTTCGGCGGCACCAGCACTGGCGGCGGCGTCACCGCCAACAACCCCGGCAACCAGACCGGCACGGTCGGCACCGCGGTCAGCCTCCAGCTGTCCGCATCCGGCGGCACCGCGCCCTACACCTGGGCCGCCAAGGGTCTCCCGGCCGGTCTGAGCATCTCAAGCAGCGGTCTGATCTCCGGCACGCCGACCACGGCCGCCACCTCGGCGGTCACGGTGACCGCGACGGACAGCACCGGTGCGAGCGGCTCCGCCTCGTTCAGCTGGGTGATCAACACCAGCGGTGGTGGTGGCGGCTGCACCGCGCCCGGCCAGAAGCTGGCCAACCCCGGCTTCGAGTCCGGCAACACCGGTTGGGCGTCGACCCCCGCCGTGATCGGCCAGAACGGTCCGAGCGAGCCCGCGCACTCCGGTAGCTGGAACGCGTGGCTGGACGGTTACGGCACAACGCACACCGACACCATCTCCCAGTCGGTCACCATTCCGACCGGGTGCAGCGCGAGCCTGTCGTTCTACCTGCACATCGACACCGCGGAGACGACAAGGACCACCCAGTACGACAAGCTGACCATCACCGCCGGCTCGACCACCGTGGCGACGTTCTCCAACCTCAACGCCGCCAACGGTTACACCCTGCACACCTACAACGTGTCCAGCCTCGCCGGCCAGACGGTGACGCTGAAGTTCTCGGGTAGCGAGGACAGCTCGCTGCAGACGTCGTTCGTCCTGGACGACACGGCCCTCACCCTGAGCTGACGCACTGAAACACGGCGATGGGGCGACTCGGCAAGGGTCGCCCCATCTTTCGTTCCGTTGTCGGTCCGGGCTCTGTTAGTCCACAAAGGCCGCGAGCATCGGCAGCAGATAGTCGGCCCGCCTGGTGATCTGCATATGCGTGGTGTTCGGCAGCACGGCCAGGTGCGAGCCGGGGATCAACTGCTGCATCAGGGCACCGTGTTCGTTGGTGACGAAGTCGTGGTCGCCCTGCACGATCAGGGTGGGCGCGGTGATACCGGCCAACTGCTCGTCACTCCAGCCCCGCAGGTCCCCGTTGCTGCTGGACACCTTGGCCAGGAACTCGTCGAAGTGTTCGGGGGTCGGGGAAAGCCGCTCGTAGGCCTCGCGCATGTCGGCGAAGTCGGCTGGGGTCGGCAACCGGTCGGAGGTGGCGAACTTGCTCGGGTCCAGCAGATCAGGGTGCATGCCCTCGATCCGCACGCTGGCGGAGATCGGCACGACCGAACGGACCCGGTCCGGGTGGCTCACCGCGAGTTCGATGGTGACCGCCGCGCCCATGCTGTGGCCCAGGATGTGCGCGCGGTCGATGCCGAGGTGGTCGAGCAGCCCTACGATGTCACTGGCCAGCGCGGCCGGGGTGATGGCGCGGTCGATATCGGCGGTGCGGCCGTGCGCCTGCATCTCGACGCCGATCACCTGGTGGCTCTTGGCCAGGGTCGGGATGAGGCCGGCGAAGTTGAGGTCGATGGTCATCACGCCGCCGTGCAGCAGCACCAGCGGGGTGCCGTCGCCGTGCGACTCGTAGTACATGTGCAGGCCGTTAACGTCGGCGTAAGCGCTGGTCATGGCTGGTCCCCTTGGTGGTTCGTGGTGTCGGGCGTCATCGTCGCGTCGAACGGCGGGGCAGCGGATCGACATTCGCACCCAATGTGACTGCCATCACACATCCGGCGCCGGTTGCTGGCCCGCCGCCCACGAATCCAGGGTGATCAGCGTCTTCGTGCCGGTGACCTGGTGGTTCCTGCGGATCTCGTCGATGGTCTTCTGCAGATGGGCCAGGTCGCGCACACGCAGCCAAACCAACGCGTCGGGATCGCCGGCGATGGTGAACACCGCCTGGGCCTCGGGCATCCTGGTCGTCGTCCGGAAGATGTCGTTCACCTTCGACGTGCCGGAGAAGCGCAGCTCGACGAATGCCTCGATCCCCCAGCCCAACTTGGTGTGATCGACCTGCGCGGTGAACCCGGTGATCACCCCGGTCCGCACCAGCCGGTCGACCCGACGTTTCACCGCGGCCGTGGACAACGTGACCCGCTCCGCGATATCGGACAGGGTGCGCCGCGCGTCCTGGACCAGCAGTGCCAGGATCTCGTGGTCGGTCTCGTCCAGTTCCTCGGCCATGAGCCATGGACGGTACGCAAGGAATCAGCGCCTGGCAGCCCGTTCGCTCCGGATTTTTGCGCGTTGTCCACCGATTCGACGATGCTTGTTGCGCGATCACCCGATCGGGTGTGACCTATGCGTGACCTGCCTCTCAGCGTCGATGGGAGTCGCCGTGCCCAACTTCAGTCTCGAGGACCGCTACCTGCGTGACGAGGGCACCGTGTACCTGACCGGGGTGCAGGCCCTGGTGCGGCTGCTGTTCGACCGGGTCAGGTCGGACCGCGCCGCGAGCGCCGACCCGGCCGTGTTCGTGTCCGGTTACGAGGGTTCGCCGCTGGCCGGGTACGACCTGGAGCTGGGCAGGCGCGCGACGATGCTGGCCGCGCACAATGTGGTGCACCGGCCCGGCCTCAATGAGGAACTCGCCGCGACCGCCGTCATGGGCAGCCAACTCGCGTCCGGCGTCGGCCTGCGCGAACACGACGGTGTGCTCGGTGTCTGGTACGGCAAGGCGCCCGGCCTTGACCGCGCCACGGATGCGCTGCGGCACGCGAACATGGCCGGCACCGACCCGCGCGGCGGCGCGCTCGCCCTGGTCGGCGACGACCCGAACGCGAAATCCTCGACGATCCCGTGCGCGTCCGAGTTGGCCCTCGCCGATCTGGCCATGCCGGTGTTCTTCCCGGCTGACGGCCAGGACCTGCTCGATTTCGGCCAGCACGCCGTCGAACTGTCCAGGGCCAGCGGCATCTGGTCGGCGATGAAGATCGTGGCCAACGTCGCCGACGCGGCAGGCACCGCGACTGTATATCCACAGTGGACCCCGCCGAAGTTCGGTCCGGACTTCCCCGCCTACCAACACAAACCAAGCGGCAAGCTACTCGGCGCCAACCTGGCCGCCCTCGAACGCAGCCTGTTCACCGTGCGCGTCCCACTCGCCCTGGAATACCTGCGGATCAGCGGCATCAACCGGATCACCGCGACGCACCCGGCCGATCGGATCGGCATCATCACCGCCGGGAAGTCCTATTTGGACGTCATGCAGGCCTTCGCGGCGCTCGGCCTCGACGAACAGGCCCTGTGGACGTTCGGCATCAGGGTGTTGAAGCTGGGCGTGATCCACCCGGTCGAACCGACCATCGTGCGCGAGTTCGCGGCCGGCCTCGACGAGATCATCGTCGTCGAGGAGAAGCGCGCCTTCGTCGAATCGCAGGTTAAAGAGATCCTCTACGGCCGAGCCAACGCGCCAACAGTGTCCGGCAAAGATCTCTTCACCCAACTCGGCGAACTCGACCCGGACCGGATCGCCGGCGGCCTCGCGCGCCGGCTCGGCGACGTCGAACCGGTGGCGGCCTGGCGGCAGCGTCGGCGCCGGGAACGGATCTCGATCCCGTTGCTGGCCAGGACCCCGTACTTCTGTTCCGGCTGCCCGCACAACTCATCGACCAAGGTGCCGGAGGGCACCCTGGTCGGCGGCGGCATCGGCTGCCACACGATGACGCTGTTCATGCCAGAGACCCAGGTCGGCGACGTCATCGGCGTGACCCAGATGGGCGGCGAGGGCTCGCAGTGGATCGGCATGGCGCCGTTCGTGCAGGCCGATCACCTGGTGCAGAACATCGGCGACGGCACGTTCACGCACTCCGGCAGCCTCGGCATCCGCGCCTCGGTCGCGGCCGGCACCAACATCACCTACAAGCTGCTGCACAACTCCGCCGTGGCCATGACCGGCGGCCAGGACGCCGTCGGCGCACTGCCCCTGAACCGGCTGACCGCGATGCTGCTGGCCGAAGGCGTGCGCAAAGTCATCATCACCACCGACCAACCCAAGCGGCTGCGCCGCGCCGGCCTGCCGAGCGGGGTGCAGGTCCGTCACCGCGACGAACTCCTGCGCAGCCAGGAGGAACTGGCCGTGATCCCCGGCGTCACCGTGCTCATCCACGACCAGGAGTGCGCGGCCGAGAAGCGGCGCAAACGCAGCAGGGGCAAGCAGCCGACGCCGGACACCAAGGTCGTCATCAACGAGCGGGTGTGCGAGGGCTGCGGCGACTGCGGCACCAAGTCGAACTGCCTTTCCGTGCAGCCGATCGCCACCGAGTTCGGCCGCAAGACCGCGATCCACCAGTCCTCCTGCAATCTCGACTACTCCTGCCTCAACGGTGACTGCCCGTCCTTCCTCACCGTCAAGCCCGCGGGCCCCAAGCCACACCGCGCACTGACTCCGTTGGCGGACAACGCGATCGAAGCGCCTGCCTTCCGCGTCGACCCTGACGACTTCACCGTGCGGATCAGCGGAATCGGCGGCACCGGCGTGGTCACCGTCGCCCAGATCCTGGCGACCGCCGCGGTGATCGCCGGCCGCCAGGTCCGCACCCTCGACCAGACCGGCCTCGCGCAGAAGGGCGGCGCGGTCGTATCCGACGTGAAGGTCAGCGCCGAGCCGATCCCCCGCGCCGCCAAGATCGCCGACGGCGAATGCGACCTCTACCTGGCCTGCGACGCCCTGGTCGCGGCCGACCCGACACACCTCTCCGCCGCCGACCCCGGTCGGACAACGGCGGTCGTGTCCACCACCGAGGTACCGACCGGCGCGATGATCACCGACACCAGCGTGTCCTTCCCCGCGCCGGCAACCGTGCGCTCGGCCATTGCCGACGCCGTCTCCCGGACCGTATCGCTCGACGCGCGCGGCCTCGCCGAGCAACTGTTCGACAACGACCAGTTCGCGAACATCCTGCAACTGGGCGCAGCGTTCCAAACCGGCTCGATTCCCCTGCCGGCCGAAGTGATCGAGCAGGCGATCACCCTCAACGGCACCGCGGTAGACCAGAACCTCCAGGCGTTCCGCCGCGGCCGCCAACTCGTCGCCGACCCGACCGCTCTGGACGCCGAACTCGCCGCGCCGATCGCCGAACCCGAACCTCTCACCCCCGAAGCCGCGCATATCCGCGCATTGGTCGCCGCCCCGGCCGGCACGGAACTCGCGCGGTTGCTGGACATCCGTATCCCCGAGCTGATCGCTTACCAGAACGCCGCCTACGCCCGCACCTACGCGGATTTCGTCGAACAGGTCCGAGTGCTGGAAGCAGGCCCAACCACGGTCACCGAAGCAGTGGCTCGAAACCTGCACAAACTCATGGCGTACAAGGATGAATACGAGGTCGCCCGACTCTCCGTCGACGAAAAGGTGTTGGCGGACCTGAAAAACCGATTCGGCAGCGAGACCAGCTACTCCTACCGTCTGCACCCACCGGTGCTGCGCGCGTTGGGCATGAGGCGCAAGATCAGCCTCGGTTCCTGGTTCCGGCCCGGCTTCCGCGCGCTCTACGCGTTGCGCGGCGTGCGCGGCCGCTGGTTCGACCCGTTCGGCCGAACCGAGGTGCGCAAGGTCGAGCGGGCACTGGTCGAGGAATACCGGACAAGCATCCTGCGCGCCTTCGCCGCCCCACAACCGGACGCGGCCGTCCTGACCGAACTCGCTGAATTGCCCGACCAGGTACGCGGCTACGAGGACATCAAACTCGGCAACGTCGCCACCTACCGGACACGTCAAGCCGAACTCCTGGCCGGCCTCGACTCCCCCCAGCCTGAAAGGCTGCCTCTGATTTAGAGCAGTCGAACCCACGCTCTCGCAATGGTTTCCTTGCTCGTGATGTTGATCGACCGGTACGACTTGGCCTCGCTGCGTTCGCTGTGCCGAACGACCTCGTCGTAGAACCAGTCCGAGCTGATAATGGCCAGCGTGGCCGTTGCCTTTGCCAGCTTCGTCCGGAGGGCCGAGGCGTCGACCAGTCGGAATGTGTGCGTGATCGACGATGCCGTCACGCCGTGTTCGTCGTAGGTGATTTCGCCCGCGTGCAAAGCAAGGCGCAGACGTATCCGCTCCTCAACCGGATGCGCCGAATTGTGTTCGGTCAACGCCCGGAGCAGGATGTCCGGCAGGTAGTTGACGAACAGCACCTTCGGAATGTCCGCCGGTGCGAGGACCAGGACACCGTCGCCGCGGTCCTCGTTGCGACAGGACGCCCAGGAGATGCCGGCCGCGTCGAACGCGTGTCGCATCGACCGATACATGCCGTGACGGACTCGAACTTGGTTCATGTTGGTGCGGCTGCGGCGACCGAAGCCTTCGATGTCGACGGCGACTATCGTGCAGTGCGCCGTAGTCAGCATGATCGTCTCCGAACCAGCGGCCGACGGGGTCTTGATCTTGATCGAAGCGCCGTTGACCAGTGGCGCCAGCCTCGAGTCGGCCCCGACCCGCTGCGGACTCAGTGTCATGGTCCCTCCTAGGGTGGGCGCGCACCCTTGACGATACGGTTGCAGGACCGGTAACCACCAGCGCACACTATGCACTGTTTGGTTACTGTAACCAAATACGCACGTGTCACGCACCACCAGTGCAGACACCACGTGGTATACCTGTCGAGAATTTTGATCCACTCCGTGATCAG
>DASYBO010000065.1:0-12996 GCA_036500685.1 Pseudonocardiaceae bacterium
AGCCAGATCCTCACCAACGAGCGGTCCTCGCTGGCGGAGGCGTTGAACGACGCGCCCCTCGCGGTGGACAACCTGCTCGGCGCGTACGACGCGACGACCCACACGCTGGACGGTCGCGGCTACCTGCCCGAACTGGCGCCAACGGTGGAACCGGGCGCGTCGAAAGGCATGGTCCCGGTGACCGCGACACAGGCCAAATTGCTCCCCGCCCTGCCGCTGCCACTTGGCACGGTCTACGGCTCGACGCAAGGAGGTGGCCGGTGAAACGCAGGGCACGGCTCGCGACGACCATCGCCGCGCTCGGCATGGTCACGATGGTGGTGGCTGGGTGCGGGTCGAGCAACAGCGGGTCGAGCGACAGCAGCGGGTTCGGCGGCATCTACGACTTGCCGCTGCCTGGCGGCGCGGATGTCGGCAGCCACCCGTACACGGTGACCGCGCAGTTCACCGACGTGCTGGACCTGGTGCCGCAGGCCGCGGTGAAGGTGAACGACGTCGCGGTCGGCCGGGTTCAGTCGATTACGTTGCCCCGCAACGGCTGGACCGCGAACGTCACCATGCTCATCAACGGCGACGTGCACCTGCCCGCGAACGCCACCGCCGCCCTTGAGCAGACCAGCCTGCTCGGCGAGAAGTACATCGCACTGGCCCCGCCCAGCGATGGCGCGCAGGGCACGTTGGCCGACAAGGCGACCATCCCGTTGGCCCGCACGAACCGCAACCCGGAGGTCGAGGAGGTCTTCGGCGCGTTGTCCATGCTGCTCAACGGCGGCGGCATCGGCCAGTTGCAGACCATCACCCGCCAGCTGAACAGCGCGTTGAGCGGCAACGAGCCGCAGATCCGCTCGATGCTCAACAACATCAACGAGTTGGTCAGCAACCTCGACTACCACAAGCAGGACATCACCAACGCGCTCGATGGCATCAACCAGCTGGCCGGCGCACTGGCCAACCGCGACCAGCAGCTCGGCAACGTCCTGCAGAACCTCGCCCCCGGCCTGCAAATCCTCGATCAGCAGCGGCAGCAGCTGGTCACCATGCTTGACTCGCTGAACTCCCTGTCCGGGGTCGCGGTGGACACGGTCAACGCCAGCGAAAAGGACCTGATCGCCGACTTGCAAGCGCTTGCGCCGACCTTGCGGCAGTTGGCGAATGCCGGTGCCGCGCTACCTCAGGCCCTCCAGGTGATGTTCACCTACCCCTTCACCGACGCGGTGCTGAACGGCTCCAAGGGCTCCTACCTGAACCTGTACCTGACCATCAACGCGGAAACGCTGCTGATGACCCCGAACGCGAACGGCTACACCGACACCCTCTCGCCTGGCGCGACCGTCTCCCCCATGATGTGCCCGACTCCGGCCCCATGCACCACTGCGTCGGCCCGTCCGGCGTTGCCGCCGTTGCCGATCCCGTCGGCCAGCGGCACCCTCGCCATCCCGTCGACCAGCACGGGTGCGCCCTCGTCGACTCCCCCGCCGACCTCGTCGACCGGCTCATCCTCGGCCGACCCATCGCCGTCGAGCACGACGCCATCTTCGGGAGGCAAGTGATGCTCACCGCCGCGACCAGGGTGAAGATCATCGCGTTCATCGTGATCGGCCTCACCGTCATCGTCTACATCGGACTCCGTTATGCCGATCTCGGCCGTTACGTCGGGCTGTCCGGCTATTACGTCGTGCACGTCGACCTGGCCCAGACCGGCGGCGCCTTCCCCAACGGCGACGTCACCTACCGGGGTGTCACGGTCGGGCGGATCGGCGCGATCAACCTCAGTCCGGACGGCGTCGTGGCCGACCTGGACATCGACGACTCGGCGCCCCAGATCCCGGCGCAGGTGCAGGCCGTCGTCGCGAACCGCTCGGCCGTCGGTGAGCAGTACATCGACCTGCGGCCCAAGACCGGCAACGCGCCCTATCTCAAGGCGGGCGACACCATCGCGCAGCAGAACACCCAGACCCCGCTGCCGGTACAGGATCTGTTGCGGAGCATCGACGGCCTGGCAGCGTCGGTGCCGACCCAGTCGCTGCGCACGGTCGTCGACGAGTTCGACAACGCGTTGCAGGGCCAAGGCCCCAACCTGCAAACCCTGCTGGACACCAGCGGCAGCCTGACCAAGGCGGCCACCAACGACCTGCCGCAGACCCAACAGCTGATCAACGACAGCCAGACCGTGCTCCAGACCCAGAGCCAGGAGTCAAGCGCGTTGCAGGCATTCGGGCGCAACGCGGAACTGATCGCGCAACAGCTCGACAAGTCCGACCCGGACCTGCGCTCGGTGATCGACAACGCACCGGGCGCGGGCGATCAGATCTCCAAACTGCTCAAGGACAACAATCCCAGCCTCGGCGACCTGATCGCCAACCTGATCAACCTGGCCGATCTCGCCCAGACCAGGGAGACCGGCATCACCGAGTTCCTGTCCACCAGCCCGGCCGCGATCGCGGCCGGATCGACGGTGATCGGCGGCAACGGCGCCAACTTCGGCCTGCTCCCTGAGTTCTTCAACCCGTCCGTGTGCACGCACGGCTACGGCAGCACCGGCCTGCCGGACAGCACCAACACCACATCGGTCCCGATGAACGCCAACGCCTCCTGCGCGTCGTCGCCGTCGACCGGCATCGACGTGCGCGGCTCGGCCAACGCACCGCAAGGCCCCGCTCTGCCGCCGCCCGCCACCCCGCCATCGGCCTCGGCGCAGGCGGGCCCATGGGTGTCGGTGGCGCCGACCAGCCTCAACCAGTTGCTCGGCATCCACTGAGGAGAAACACGCTCGAAAACGCGCATTCGATCAATTAACTATTGTCATCGGAACACAATTTTTGCTCTCTTCCGACGAGCTGAATTTGTTGTACAACAATCGGCTGAGCAGTAAACTACTCGCAAGTAATCTCGGGCCTTGAATCATTCCACCCACAGGAGATTCCCCCATGATTCGATTGGCAATTTCGTCGATCCGCCTGCGCAGAACAATCGCCGCGACGGCTGCGGCGGGTATCGCCGTCGCCGGCCTCGTCGTCGCCGCACCGGTCGCAAGCGCCGCCCCCGACGCGTCGATCCTGGCCACCTACGCGGTCAACGGCAGCACCTCGATCGCCTCGACCAAGTCGACGATGGCGCTCGGCCCCGGCACCCTCGCGGCAACGCTCGACGTGGCGACCGGGAACTTCACCGCCAACCTGGACCTGCCGCCCGCGACCGGAACCTTCACCGAACTCGGCTTCGTACCGGTCACCGCGACCACCGAGTTCATCCAGGACGCCCCGACCACCGGCAAGGACGTCAACGGCGGCATTCAGAGCACCTCGACGATCACCATCAAACTCACCGATGTGAAGGTCGCCGGGATCGACGTACCGATCGGCGACTCCTGCCAGACCAGCCCGGCCACCATCAACCTCGCCTCCGACCCCGGTTTCAACGTCCTGCTCGGCGGCAACATCTCCGGCACGTACACGATTCCCAGCTTCAGCAACTGCGGCTTCACCACCTTCATCATCAACGCGATCATTCCCGGCTCCGGAAACACGATCGCGCTGACCCTTGGCAAGCCGACGGTGACCATTCCCTGATTCTTTCTCCCGGGCGCACAAAGAAACCGGGGCCGGCCACCGTTTCGGTGACCAGCCCCGGTTTTGCTCTCGTCCGTCCGGTTAGGACGCAGCGGGTCGCTCCACGATCTCCGCGAGATTCGCCGCCGCCTCCCGTCGCCGCGCCAGCTCACGCAGCCGCGACGCGCGCAACACCAGTTCCAGCGCGAACCGCTGGTCCGGGTCGTCGAGCTGCGCGCCGAAGGTCTTCTCCAACTGCCGCATGCGATAGCGCACGGTCTGCGGGTGCACGTTGAGCTGTTCGGCGATCTCCGCTGCGCTCCCTCTTGTCCGCAGCCACGCGCCAAGCGTCTCCAGCAACCTGGTCCGCTGCTTGCTGGTCAGGCCGTCCAGCGCGGCCAGTTGGCGTTTGCTGATCTGCTCGATCAGCGCGGTGTCGGAGAGCAGCCACACCGTGGACAGGTGTTCGGCGCAGTTGACGATCTTGCCGGGCCCGAAGACGCCGTGCCCGGCCATGCCCAACGCCTGACGCGCCCAGCGCAGCGAGTCGACGGCGTCGCGCAGCGGCACGGTCACCCCGACCGCGAGCCGTTCGCCGGGCAGCGCCGTCTGCAGTGTGCGCTGCCGTGCCGGGGTCAGCGGGCCGGGGATGAGCAGGTACGGTTCGGCGCCGCGCAGTTCGGTCAGGATGTCCTCGTCGAGCAAGGGTCTGGCCACGGTCGCGCCCGAGTTCACCGCGACCAGCGTGACATCGGTCGGCACCTGCCAGCGCGCCAGCGCTGCCAACTCACCGATCGCGTTGTCCGGCACCGCCGCGCATTCCAGGATCAGGTGCAGCAGCCTGCGGCGCCACTCCTCCACCGCCTCGGCCGAGCGGGCCCGCGCCTCGGTGTAGCCGGCCAGCGAGAGCGAGGCCAGCTCGTCGAGGTAGCCGAACAGCGCGTCGGCCAGCTGCGACATGGTGGCCGATGACAAGCTGTTGCGTCTGCCGACCTTCATGATCCGCTGCCACGCGACGCGTCCTCCGACACGATATGCGGCCTGCAGGGTGTCCAGGCTGCGGCCTTCGCGCTCCTCGTTCTGGCCGAGCTTGCGGCAGACGTCGTCGCGGTGCTCGCGCGGCATCGCCGCATCGCCGACCTGGTCGACGAACGCCGCTATCGCCATGCCGACGCCGACGCGCAGCGCCTGGCCGTAGGGCCCGTCGATCGGCCGCGCGTACTCCGGGATGTTGCGCCTGATCTCGGTGATGATCTCCTCGGCCAGGCTGTCCAGTTCAGGTCTCAGCAGCGCGGCCAGCTGCCGGGGAACCATGAGCGGCGGATCCGCCACTCCATTCGACTCGACCGCGTGGGTCATCGAACATCTCTCCTCCCCCACCTTGTGTTCGACGGCCGCTGTCCGAGCCGGTCAGTCGTTGCTGGCAAGGTGTGTTACGCCCCAGATGAAAAACATCGGCATCGAGCCGACCGCGTCCCCGTGTTCTGAATCGTTCATGGACTCACTAGGTGATACAGGACACACCCGGCAGATTAGCCCTGGTTTGTCGGAAAACCAGCGCCCGAATGGATATTTCTCCGCCGTGCCTGCACGAATGCGCACTGAATCGCGCAAGCGCGAACAGCCGGACGCGCGTCAATCGCGCGTCCGGCCGGCGGGTTGGGTGAGTGTTGAGCCGATCAGCTCAAGGTGCTGAGATCCGCGCCGCGCAGCTGCTCCTCGGTCACCGAGACCCCGTTGTCGACCAGCGCGCCGAGCGCGTCGCCCTCGTCCCACGAGTTCACGTTCATGGCCGCCGTGACCTTGCCGTCGCGCAGCCAGAACGCGATGAACTCGCGGCCGGCCAGATCGCCGCGCACCACCAGCTCGTCATGGTCCGGATCGGCCAGCCCCCGGTACTCGAGACCGAGGTCGTACTGGTCGGAGAAGAAGTACGGCGAAGCCGTGTACGGGTCATCGCCGCCGAGCAGCGACCCGGCCACGTGCGCGCCCTGGTCCTTGGCGTTGGCCCAGTGCTCGACGCGGACCGGCTTGGCGTAGCGCGGATGCGCGTGCGATGCGATGTCTCCCGCCGCGTAGATCTCCGGCGCCGAGGTGCGCAGCGCCGCGTCCACCGCGACCCCGCCGTCCTGGGCGATGGTCAGCCCGGCCTCCTTGGCCAGGGTCACGTCCGGGCCCGCGCCGATCGCCACCACGACCACGTCCGCGGTCAGCTCGGTGCCGTCGGCCAACTTGACCACCTCGGTCTCGTCAGCGCCGCCGCTGATCGACTCGACCCCGACGCCGAGGCGCCAGTCGACGCCGTGCTCGGCGTGCAGGTCGCGGAAGACCTCGCCGATGGTGCTGCCCAGTACCCGGTGCAGCGGCAGAACCAGCGGTTCGACCACGGTCACCTGCGCCTCGTGCCCACGCGCGGCCGCCGCTACCTCGCAGCCGATCCAGCCACCGCCGACGATCACCACCCGCGCGCCGGACACCAGCCGGGTGCGAAGGTTGTTCGCGTCGTCCAGCGTGCGCAGCGTGTACAGGCCGGGCCGGTCGCCACCGGCCAGCGGCAGGTGCCTCGGCTTGGAGCCGGTCGCCAGCAGCAGCCGGTCGTAGTGGTGCGCGGTGCCGTCCGAGTCGATCACGATCTGCTCGTCGGCCCGCAGCGCCGTGATCCGGCTCGACGTGCGCAGTTCGATGTCGTGTTCGGGGTAAAAGCCCTCTTCGTGGACCCAATCCGGGTGGTCGGTGTCGCCGATCAGAATTCCCTTGGACAGAGCCGGCAATTCATACGGTCGGTAACGATCCTGGCCGAACAGCGTCACTTTTCCGGCAAACCCGCGCTCGCGAAGGGCGGCGGCGGCCGAGGCACCGGCAAGACCCGAGCCAACAATGACGACATGCCTTGGGTCGGTCATGCTACAACCTCACAATCGCGCAACCTGGGATCTTGCTGTGACGCTAGTGATCAGAGCTTGTGTGACGCTAGTGGTACGAGAAACGATTGCACACCTGGGGGATCCCTACCTCCGAACCCGCGTCATGCCCCGGTGCCGCGGGCGTCCCTCGAACACCAGAGCACAACCCATGGAGACGTCACGTGTTAGCACGAACGATGCGCAGGACCACGACCGCAGGTTGGGGGCAGTGATGGCGCCACGCAAGGAATGGTCTATCGGTTGCCGTGACGTGGCAGGACGCCGACGGGAACTGACGGTGTTCGCCAGTGGCGGGCACATCGTGCTGGTCGCGCCGCCCGGCGAGACCGCGGTACTCGCTCCACTCGAAGTTGGCAGGCTGCGCGCGATCCTGCGGGACGCCGCCGTCGACGCGTCGGTCAAGGCCGAACCCTGACCGAGGCGGTAACCCCGACGCCCCGCTCCCACTGCGTCGGCAGCGGGCTGTCGCGGTTCTTTGTCCGCGGATCGGCATGACATCTGTCAGCATCAATCAACGACGACTGGCACAGTGCCAGGCAGCCGGTGACTGACAGGATCAACCCATGCACAACGGACCCACCACTGATCCGGTACCCGGTTCCGGCCCGCCCACATCCGGACCCACCCCGGTCGCGCCAACCGGACCTCTGCGCCTGCGCGCGCCCGCCCACCGGGTCCACCCGCGCGCCATGCTGTGGTGGACGCTGCGCCCGCTCGTGACCTGGCTGGTGCTCATCGTCGGCCAGATCCTGGGCATCGTGCTGTCCACCCCGCCGCCCGGTTGGCTGACCTACACGCTGATCATCACCATCGTGCTCGCCGTGCTGCACATCGCGGTCATGCCGCAGTGGCGCTACCGGGTGCACCGCTGGGAGTCCACCTCGGACGCCGTCTTCACCAGGGCGGGCTGGCTCAACCGCGAGTGGCGGGTCGCCCCCGCGTCGCGGATCCAGACCGTGGACACCAAACGCGGACCGCTCGAGCAGCTGCTCGGTCTGGCCACGGTCACCATCACCACCGCGTCCGCCGCGGGCCCGATCGAGATCAACGGCCTCGCCGACGCCGACGCCACCCAACTCGTCGAGGAACTGACCCGCACCACCCAGGCCACCCAGGGTGATGCCACATGACCCGCCCGGTCGACGAACCCGTGGTCGCCAACCTTGCCGACCTGCCGCCCATGCCGGCCGCCGTCATCCCCATCTCCGAATGGCACCGGCTGACCCCCAGGACCATGCTCGTCCGCCCGTTCAACGAGGTGCTCGGGCTGATCATCCCGCTGGTCGTCGCGCTGTTCGCGATCGGCCACGAGGACATGACCCACCTGCTGTGGGGCCTCGCCGTGATCGGGCTGCTGGTGCTGCGCGGCCTGGTGCACTGGGCCACCACCAAGTACCGGGTGACCGACGACCAGGTCGAGATGCAGACCGGCCTGGTCTTCCGCCAGAAACTGGCGACCCGCCGCGAACGCGTGCGCACCGTCGAGTCCACCGCCAAGCTGGGACACCGGCTCTTCGGCGTGACCGCGGTACGGATCGGCACCGGCCAGCACGAACAGAAGAAGCACAAGGGCCTTGTCCTCGACGCGGTCACCGCCGCCGACGCCGACCAGATCCGCCGCGTCCTGCTCACCAGAACCGCGAACGTGGCCGCCCGCACCGACCTCCTCACCGCATCGGCGCCCGCCGCGGTCGAGCAGGGCGAGGAAATCGCGTCCCTGCAACGCAAATGGCTCCGCTACGCCCCCCTCACCCTCTCCGGTCTCGCCGCGATCGCAGCCCTCGCCGGCATCATCTGGCGCACCGTGAACGAACTCGGCATCAACGTCGCCAACATCGGCTCGGTGCAAACCGGATTGCACTGGATCGAGAACACACCCACCGGCGTCGTGATCGCCGTCGCCACCATCGGCGGCCTGATCGTGGTGCTCGGCGGCTCGGTGATCGTCTACATCGTCCAGTTCGCCGGCTACCGGCTGACCAGGGAGCCCGACCACACCCTGCACGTCCGGCGCGGCTTGCTGACCAAGTCCGCCGTGACCATCGAGGAGGCGCGGCTGCGCGGCGTCGAGGTCAGCCAGCCGCTGCTGCTCCGCCTGGCCAACGGCGCCCGCTGCCTGGCCATCGCCACCGGCCTACAGGCCCGCAACCAGGCCCACGTCCTCATGCCACCAGGCCCGCTGGCCGAGGCCCACCGCGTCGCCGGCACCGTCGTCAACGAACCGACCTCTCCGACCACCGCCACGCTGACGCCGCACCCCAGGGTCGCCCTGCGCAGGCGGCTGCTCCGCACCCTGGTCCCGTCGGCCATCCTGATCCTGGGTCTCTGGCTCGCGTCGCTGCCCGCCGGCTGGCTGCCGCAGTGGCCGTGGCAGGTGGCGTTGATCACCATCCCGATCGCGATCGCACTGGGCTACGACCGCTTCCACAACCTCGGACACACCCTCGCCGGCCCCTACCTGGTGACCCGCTTCGGCTCCCTGGACCGCAAGACCGTGGCGCTGCAGCGGACCGGCATCATCGGCTGGCGAGTGCACGAGTCGTTCTTCCAGCGGCGAACCGGCCTGATCACGCTCGCCGCGACGACCTCGGCCGGTCCGGGTGTGTTCCACGTCCTCGACCTGGCCAAATCCGACGGTCTGGCCTTCGTCGAGGAGGCAACGCCGGGCATCCTCACGCCGTTCCTGGAACCGGCCGGTTAGGCTGCCCAGGTGGCAGAGCACCTGGTGTGGATCGACTGTGAGATGACCGGACTCGATCTGGGCAAAGACGCCCTCATCGAGATCGCGGCGCTGGTGACCGACGCGAACCTCA
Organism: Pseudonocardiaceae bacterium; assembly: GCA_036500685.1. Classification (GTDB taxonomy): domain Bacteria; phylum Actinomycetota; class Actinomycetes; order Mycobacteriales; family Pseudonocardiaceae; genus CAJCJE01. Next base: position 9,286 of record DASYBO010000065.1, read on the forward strand.
ACATCCTCGGCGAAGGCGTCGACGTGGTCATCCACGCCGACGACCCGGCCCTGGACGGCATGCCCGAGGTCGTACGGAACATGCACGCCAAATCCGGCCTCACCGAGGAGGTCCGGCGGTCCCCGATCACCCTGGCCGAGGCCGAACAGCAGGTACTGGATTACATCCGCACCCACGTCCCCGAGCCCGGCACCGTGCCGCTGGCCGGCAACTCCATCGCGACCGACCGCGGCTTCATCGCAAGGGACATGCCTACCCTCGACGCCTACCTGCACTACCGCATGGTCGACGTGTCGTCGATCAAGGAACTGTGCCGACGCTGGTACCCGAGGATCTACTACGCCCAGCCCGGCAAGGGCCTCGCCCACCGGGCTCTCGCGGACATCAAGGAGTCCATCCTGGAGCTGGAGTACTACCGCCGAACCGCGTTCGTGCCGGCTCCAGGCCCCACCACCCCGGTCGCCCGCGCCGTGGCGGCCGAGCTGCTCGGCCAGCAGCCGCAGTCCTGAGCCCCGTTTTTGACCACTGCTCGGGGCGCGCTACGATATGCGGACCGCCAGGACAGTGCGTTCCTGGATGCGTGGTGGGTGTAGCTCAGTCGGTAGAGCACTAGGTTGTGGTCCTAGGTGTCGCGGGTTCGATTCCCGTCACTCACCCCACGTAACTGGGCCCCGATGAAGGTTCATCGGGGCCCAGTTCTCGTTTCCGGGTGTGTGACAGGCGGTACAGCCCAAGCCGACCCCCCGATTTCAGAGTCGCGGTAGCCCTGTGTTAATCTTTCTTCCGTTGGCGCGGGAGACCAAACCGACAAAGCGCCGCTAGCTCAATTGGCAGAGCAGCTGGCTCTTAACCAGCGGGTTCGGGGTTCAAGTCCCTGGCGGCGCACATCCCAACGGCAGGTCGACTTCAGGGTTGACCTGCCGTTTTGCTATCTCCGCTTGATCACCCTGACTGTCCACAATGGTCTCTCGCGCGCCCCAGACGCGCCCGTGACGCCGAGCAGGTGGACCCGGCGTGTGCCGTGCTCGATCACGAATGCCGCATACAGGCGTTTCAAGGTCACAGTGTCGACGTGGAAGAAGTCGACCGCGAGTAGCCCGCCGGCTTGGGCGCGTAGGAACGTGCGCCAGGCAGCGGGGTTCGTCACGAAAATCGTGCCAGAACCAGTATTCGGCTGCCGTCGACATACTGGCAGAGACAGGCTGAGGGACCGTGGTCGAACTCATGTGGCAACCGGCCCAGTACATGAGTTGGGCCTGCGGGCCGATTACCGTTGGTACGAAACCGCTACCGGGCATCCGCCATGCGCTGTTCAGCGGACGCGGTACTGTCGCGAAGCGGCTTCAGCGCTCCTGACCACGCGATGATCTCGTCCAGCATCGTCATCATGGTGGGCACTTGATGTGGCCCGGGGGCCACGACGCCGGGATCGGTCGGGTCGGTCGGGTCACTGAACTGAAATTCGGTGAACACCGGCAGAACAACCTGGGTGCGCACGTCGGCAACCTTCAGTTCGGCCAGCGTCAACCTCAGGTGCTCAACGGCCCGAGTGCCGCCATGTATGCCGTAGCTGACGAACCCGGCAGCCTTGTCGTTCCATTCCTTGAACAGGAAGTCGATCGCGTTCTTCAACGCGGCGGGGATCGAGTGGTTGTACTCCGGGGTCACGAACACGAAGCCGTCGAACGATCCAATTTTGGCGGCCCACCGCCGGGTAGGCGCGTTGTTGTAGGCACCGAACATCGGCGGCATGACCTCGTCCAGCAGCGGCAGGTCATAGTCGACCAGATCGACCAGTTCAACCGTCGCGTCACCGGCCTCAACGGCAGGGTGCCGGCCGGCCACCTCCTCGACCCACTTGGCCACTGCCTCTGCCCTGCGGCCTGGCCTGGTGCTTCCGACAATGACAGCGATCCGGGTCATCCGTCCTACTCCTTCGACTTGCTGGTTGGGCAACGAGAGTGCGCCATGTACTGTACTACGTGTACGGCAACTAGTAAAACGATAATTGTACGTGGGAGAGTGGCTATGCCCGGACACGACACGGCGCCGACACGCCAGCACGGCGGACTGCCCGACAAGCGGAGGGCGATCATGCGTGGCGCACTGAGCGTCTTCGCGCGGGATGGTTACACGCGCGCGAGCATCGACGCCATCTCGGTCGAGGCCGGTGTATCCACTCGCACAATCTACAAACATTTTGCGGACAAGGCCCAACTGTTCCAGGCGGTGATTCAGGAGAGTGCGACTCGGGCGGCCAAAGCACAGATCGCAATCATCGATCGCCATCTGAACAAGATCATCGACATCGAGAAGGACCTGATCGAGTTCGGCGTCGACTTCGCCGTACCACCAGCAGGCTATGCGGAGCATTTTGCGCTCGTCCGGCAGATCAATGCGGAGGCCGGGCACATCTCACCTGCCGCGATCGACGCCTGGTTGGAGACCGGACCGCTACGCGTCCGCCAGGAGCTCGCGCAACGCCTGCAACAGATTCAAGACCGCGGGCTACTGCACATCGAAAACCCGGCACGTGCGGCCGTTCACCTGATGAACCTGGTCTCGGTGGTAAACCCGTCACACCATGGCTCGATTCCTCCTGAAGAGGAAATCGTCGATATAGTTACCGCAGGCGTACGCGTTTTCCTCTACGGATACTTGAAATAACTGGCCACACCCGATGCAGTTGCGATCGGGCGTGCGCATGACGGTAGGAGAAGAATGCGCTATCGATTGTTGGGTCAGACCGGGCTTCGAGTCTCCGAGCTGTTTCTCGGCGCCATGAGTTTCGGCGAGCATGGCGACGGCGGGACGCCGCCGGCCGAGTGCCGACGGATAATAGACATCTACGCCGATGCCGGCGGCAACGTCATCGACACCGCGATCAACTATCGAGGCGGCCTCAGCGAGGCCGTCATCGGTGAACTCATCGAGAGCCGCCGCGATCGTTTCGTCATCGGAACGAAGTACACCATCTCCCGCAACGGCAACGACCCGAACGCGGCGGGAAACCACCGTAAGAACCTGACCCTCTCGCTGGAGACGAGCCTACGACAGCTGCGCACCGACTACATCGATCTGTACTGGGTTCACCTCTGGGATCGCCACACACCGGTAGAGGAGACGATGCGGGCGCTCGACGACGCCATACGTCAGGGGAAAATCCTGTACGTCGGCATCTCCGACACGCCCGCCTGGGTCATCTCCCACGCCAACACCCTTGCCGGTTGGCACAACTGGACACCTTTCGCCGCCTTACAGGCGCCGTACAACCTCTTGAACCGGGATATCGAACGAGAGCTTCTGCCGATGGCCGAAACACTCGGAATCACTGCGGCCACCTGGTCACCGCTCGCCCATGGCGCCCTGTCCGCGACATCAAACGACGACGATGTCTCCGAATCGCACGACTCGCGTGAACGCAACGTCATACAGACCGTGCAGGCAGTCGCCAAGGAGGTGAACGCCACTCCGGCACAGGTCGCCATTGCCTGGATCAGGGCGCGTTCCAACGCGGTACATCCGATCCTCGGGTCGACCACGGCCGAACAGATGCAAGAAAACCTCGGTGCCCTTGACGTCGTACTGCCGGATGACGCGATTGAGCGTCTGGCGGCGGCGGCGGATTTCACCCTCGGGTTTCCTCGCGACTTCATCGAGCGCATGCCTCCATGGGTGTTCGGCGAGGTCAACAACCGGCTCGACGGCAGG
>DASYBO010000066.1:0-18709 GCA_036500685.1 Pseudonocardiaceae bacterium
CTCGACTATGCTCGTGACTGCCAATTCACGGGCCGAGGTTCCGTTACCGCGGACGTCGGTTCGAGGGCATCCACCCTGGCGCGGTGTTGCCGCACCGCGTCAGGGCTTCCTTGTTCAGTCCTTTACCGCGCCTCTTTCCGCGAGTTCGGCCAGTTCAGCCGGAATCCGGCCGGTCTCGTGCCATTCCCGCCATTGCGGAATGCCGGGCATGGCGCCGCTGGTCAGGTCGTCGAGGAAGGCCCGCACCCAGTCGATCTGGGCGGCGAGCAGGGCGAGGTTGTAGTCCCACTCGGCCACCAGCAGCCGGGGGAGTTCGTCGAGGGTCCGGTAGTACTCGGCGCGTTGCTCGGTGAGGGAGGCCGTGAGCAGGTCGAGCCGATTCCGCAGCACGCGGATGGCCACGTCTGGTGGCACCGCGCCGAGCACGGAAAGTCCCGCCTCGAAACTGGTCTGCTCCTCCTCGGGCGTGCCGAGCAGTTCCGCCGTCCAGTCCTGGAGTTCCGCAATGCCGGCCTGGGTGATCCGGTAGACCGTCCGTTCCGGACGGCCGCCGGTGCGCACGCTCTCGGTCGCCTCGATGAACCCGTGCTTCTCCAGGTTGCCGACGACCGTGTACAGCGAGCCCCACTTGATCGGCATGTCCCGTTCCTTGCCACGGGCCTTCATGATCGACGCGATCTCGTAGGGGTGCATCGGCCGCTGGATGACCGTGGACAGGACGCCAAGGGCCAAAATGTTGCCGACCTTCCTGCGTGTGGCCATCGCGATCTCCTCGTGGACGAATACTCGTCTACGAGCATACGGCGACGAGTAGCGCGTCGCAAGGGAGGTTCAGCTCAGGCCGGACTCGCGCAGGGTGATGTTCAACCGGCCCGTGGCCGGACCGACCTCCGGATCGGCCGTGCCCGGATAAGTCTTCGGCACGCCGTGATAGGCGAACCGCGACGGCCCGCCGAACACGAACAGGTCGCCCGAGGCGAGCTCGACGTCCGTCCACGGCTTGTTGCGGTTCTCGGTGTTGCCGAACCGGAAAACGCAGCTGTCCCCGATGCTCAGCGACACCACCGGCGCCGAACTGCGCTCCTCCTTGTCGACGTGCTGGCCCATCCGCGCGCTGTCGTCGTAGAAGTTGACCAGCGCGATGTCCGGCCGGTAGCGGGCGCCTGCAGCCGAGTCGCCGTAGGCATCCGCGACGGCGCGCCGGCCCAGTTCGCCCAGCCAGTCAGGGAAGGGCTTCACCGGCGCGCCGTCGCCGTCGTCGACCGTGCGCGAGTAGCGGTAGGGATACCAGTGCCAGCCGAGGCACACCGTGCGCACGGACATCACCCCGCCGGAGGGCAGCCGCGCCGCGCGCAGCCCGGCGGGCGGCGCGGCCCACTCCCGGCAGGCCACGATCAGCCGCCGCTGCGCGTCCGCGTCGAGCCAACCCGGCACATGCACCGCGCCGGGCGCGACGGTCGCGGGTTCGCGGGGGAGCAGCCCATCCGTCATCCGGCCGCGCCCACCGGCCGGCACAGCTGGCAGGGCCGGTAACCGGCCTGCTCCGCCTGCTTGATGCCACGGAACTCGTGCCGATGCGCAGGCGTGATCCGGCGCGCCGCCGCGCAACTCGGGAAGCAGACGATCCCGGTGGTGTCGCTGGCGACGTAGTGCATGCCGCGCCCGGCCAGGTCGGCCAGTTCCGCGAGGTTGGTGCCCTCCGCGCTGAGCAGCGTCTCCTTCACCGGCCGGCCGAACACGTACTCGCCGAGATCGCCGTCCGAGCGGACCACCCGATGGCACGGGATCAACAGCGGCACCGGGTTGTGGCCCAGCGCCGTCCCGACCGCGCGGACCGCCTTCGGCCTGCCGATCTGGTGCGCGATCCAGCCGTAGGGCCGCACCTGACCTGCCGGGATGCGCTGCGCCGCGTGCAAGACGTCGCGTTCGAAGTCGGTGCACCCACGCAGGTCGAAGGCGAGGTTGGTGCCCTTCCGGCCATGCAGCGCCGGCAGCAGCCCTGCGGGCGGCTTGTCGGCCGGCAGCAGCGGGCGACGGAACCGTTCACGGAACGCGGCCACGAACTCCGCGTCGGTGTCGTGCACGGCGGCGCCGGTCCGGACGAACGAGACGCCCTTGTCGGTCGTTGCCACGTACAGCGGCCCGGTCGGGCCGCTCACCTGCACCCAGCGCGCGGCGATCTGGTCAAGCAGCTCGGCGGGCGGGTCGACGCGCAGGTCGGCGAGGGCGGTGGTGAGGAAGTCTTGCTCGGTCATCGGAGTCCTCCGGACGGTTCGGGAGCCGGTTGCAGCTCGCGCAGTCGTCGTAGCCCTCGCGAGATATGAGACTTGACAGTTCCTTCCGGTCGGCCGAGAACTTCGGCGATCTCGGCGATCGGCAGGTCGACGACGTGACGCAGGACAACGGCGATACGTTGTTCCTCGGGCAGGTTGCCGAGCAGATCGGCCAGTTCCCGCGCGGTTTCGTTGCGCAGTACCGATCCCTCGACGTCTTGGTGTTCGTCGGTGGGCTCCGGCGCGCTGTCCAGCTCGGTCGTGGCCGGGCGGCGGCTCGCGTCACGCTGGGCGTTGCGCCAGAGGTTGAGGGTGATGGTCAGCAGCCACGGCCGCGGTTGCAGCGCGGTGATGCGCCCGGTGTCGTAGTCGGTCAGGGCGCGATAAGCGCGCAGGAACGTCTCCGCCGTCAGGTCCTGCGCCTCCGCCCACCGACCGCAGACCCGAAGGGCGGTCGAGAAGACCGCGTTGCGGTGGACGTTGAACAGCTCGACGAAGCCGACGTCGAGATCGGCGGCCAGCGCGGCGACCACTGCGTCGTCGGTCGGCGGCGCGGACGTGGTCTCGGTTCGGGTCACGGAGAGTTGAACCCCATCTGGTGTCGATCGGTTGCGTGATTACTGAAAGTGACTGCGTGGCTCGGCCCTGTTGTATCGCCTCCGCACCAAAATGCCACCGACCGCTTCCTTCCCGCGCGCACTGCGGTATGAAAGCGTTCGTGGCCGAACTCGCCGACCTGTTGCGCGGAGTGGCCGACGGCACGCCGCCGGCCACCGATTCCGACCTGACCGTGATACCGCCTCCCGACGAACGCTCCGTCGGCGTGCTCGCATTTCCCGGTCAGCACATCATTGTCGCCGATGTGAGCACCGAATGGGTGCGGTCCTGGCTGCCGACCGACGACCTCAGCGCGCCGCTCGGCCCGCCGTTCCTGACCCTGCTCTCCGCCGTGACCGGCCGCGCGATCGGCACCATCGACGCGGTCATGGTCGCTCGCGCGCACGGCAGGCGGCGTGGACTGCAACTCGCCGAAATCACCGACAGTGATCACCCGCGAGTTGCTCGGGCCAAGCGCTACCGGGCGGACGTGCGGGCCTGGGCGGTTGCCGGCGGGCTGCTGGTGATCGGGCGTGGCGTCGCTGGTCGCTGGGAGGTCGCGGTCGACGTCGACTCGGCCTTGCGTGGTTTCGGGCTCGGTCGGGGCCTTTTCGGCGCCGCGCTCGGCCTGCTGCCTCAGGGCGAGTCGGTCTGGGCGCAGGTCGCGCCGGGCAATGCCGCGTCGCTGCGGGCCTTGTTGGCGTCGGGATATCGCCCGGTCGGCGCCGAGGTGCTGTTGGAACCGCGCGCGGAATTGGCGCAGGGCGAACCTGTCGAGTGGTTCGGTTCCTATCTGCCGGTCGAGGACTGGCAGGACGAGGAATCCGCCCAGCAGGAATCGGCCCAGCAGGAACCCGCCGAACTCACGGCGACCGAAGTCACCTCGCATTCCGCCGAACATTCCGCCGAGCCCGAGCCGCCCGCCGAGCCCCGGCTCGCCGAATCCAACCCGGAGCCAGCCATCGAGCCCACCCCCGACCCGCCCGCCGAGTCCGCCGCCGCACCTGCCGAAGAGGTGCCGTTCGAACCGGTCCACTTCCGGTTGCCGCCGATCGAGACCCCCAGCATGACGCCCCGCCCGGTCGCCGGGGATCGGCGACCAATGGAAACGCACGCGACGCCGGAGGAACTGGCCGCCGCCGAAGCCGAGGCGGCAGCCGAATTGGACGCCGACGAGGACACCGAACTCGGAGAGCGCGACGAACCCCATTCGTGACGATTGTCGGCGAATATCACCCTGATGGATTAACGCTTGGGGGTCATTGGGGGCGACGTCTTGACGCACTGTAGTTGAAATGACAGGCTCCCTCAGAAATTTCACCATTTCAGGAGGGGCCCGTGAATGCTCATCCCCGCCGTCGCTTGGTCGCGGCGTTATCCGGTTTGTCCGTGGCTGCGGCCACCGCACTGACCGGATACGCCGGGGTCGCGGCCGCGGCAACCGGGGTGATGACCCCCGCCATCGGGGCGCACCCCCACTACCAGGTCGCAGGCCACGTGTCGGCCATCGCGCACGACACCACGTTCTCCTGCCAGATCACCACGCCGGCCCAGTGCTACGGCCCGACGCAGATTCGGGCGGCGTACGGGGTCGACAAGCTGGCCAGTCAGTTCCACCTGGACGGTGCCGGTCAGACGATCGCGATCGTCGACGCCTTCCAGAGCCCGACGATCACCAGTGACCTCGCCACGTTCGACTCGCTGTTCGGCTTGGCGGCGCCCAAGCTCAACATCATCGCGCCGGATGGCCTCACGCCGTTCGACCCGAGCAACGCCGTTGAGGTCAGCTGGGCCGGCGAGATCACGCTGGACGTGGAGTACGCGCACGCGATCGCTCCGGCCGCCACCATCGATCTGGTGCTGGCCAAGAGCGACAACGACGCGGACCTGATCGACGCGCAGCGCGCCGTGGTCTCGCAGGGCCTCGGCGACGTGCTGTCGCAGAGCTTCGGCGAGGCCGAACAATGCATGCTGCCCGCCATTCAGCAGCAGGCGCACCAGGTGTTCCAGCAGGCGGTGGCCAGGCACATCACCGTGTTCGCGTCAGCGGGCGACCAGGGTGCCGCGCAGCCGACCTGTGACGGCAGCTCGTTCTTCAAGGCGGCCAGCACGCCCGCCTCCGATCCGAACGTGACCGGCGTCGGCGGCACGATCCTCGACGCCGACGGCACCACCGGCGCGTACCACAGCGAGACCGTGTGGAACGAGCCGAACTTCAACGCCGCGGGCGGCGGTGGCTACAGCGTGCTGTACGGCACGCCGCGCTACCAGCGCTCGCTGCACCTGCCCTCCCGTGGGGTGCCGGACGTGTCCTACAACGCGGCCATCATCGGTGGCGTGCTCGCGGTGTGGAGCAGTTCCGGTCAGGGCGCCAACCTGGTGTTCCAATTCGGCGGTACCAGTGCGGGCTCGCCGCAGTGGGCCGGTCTGGTCGCGCTCGCGGACCAGTTGGGCCACCACCGGATCGGTGCGATCAACGACGAGCTGTACCTGTTGGGCCATGGTGCCATCGGCGGTGTGTTCTTCCACGACATCACCACCGGTGACAACACCTACCACGGCGCCGGGATCACCGTGCCCGGCTTCCCCGCCACGAAGGGCTGGGATCCCGCGTCCGGTCTTGGTACCCCCAAGGCCAACACGCTGGTTCCGTTGCTGGCAGCACATTTCTGACATAAGCACAGCTGATTGTCCACGTAGGACAAAAGCGGCGGCCGCACCCCCCAGGAGCGGCCGCCGCCGTCTGTGATCAGACCCGCGAGGGCTTGCGCACCACACCGAGCAGCACGCGCAGGCCGACGCCGGCCGAAACGACAAGCAGGTTGTAGGCGATCACCTGGTACAGGCTGGTCGACACGGTGATCATCGGCCCGCCCCGCACGCCAAGCAGCAGCGCCGCCATGATCCCGGTGGTGCCGCCGAGTACGCCGAGCAACACCTGATTCACCAGTCCGGCCAGCGATTGCCGATCCCGCCGCGGTGCCGCAACGGGCGCGGTCCGACGTTCCTCCAACGCCGCGCTGATCCGTTCGATCCGGCCCGGCAGCTCAAGCAACATCGGAGCGAGTGAGCGGAGCTGCTTGCCGGCGGTGCGGGCGATCGAGGCGGGCAGCAGGTTGCCCATCAACTGGTCGCCGACGAACCGCCGCGACTCGGCGACGAGGTCGAACCCGGGCGCCAACTGACGCAGCGTGCCCTCCAGGGTGGTGATCGCGCGGAACACCGCGCCGAGCGCGGGCGGCGCGCTGAGCTTGTTGCTGGCCATCAACCGAAACAGGTCGGCGAACATGGCCAGCTCGGGTGTTGCCCCAGGGGCGAGGTGCCGCGTCACGAACGCGGTCACGGCACGCTGCAATCGGGTGCGGTCCAGCCCCTCGGGCGCCTCGACGACCGCGAGCAGCGCGGCACACAGCTGTTCGGGATCGCCACTGTCCACTGCGAACAGAAGCCGCCCGATGCGTTGCCGCGCAACACCGTCCAACCGGCCGACCGACCCGAAGTCCAGCAGGCCGAGTCGATTGTCGGCGAGCAGCAGGATGTTGCCGGGGTGCGGATCGGCGTGGAACACCCCGTCCACCGTGATCTGCTTCAGCACCGCGTCCAGCAGCGTCCTGGCCAACCGCGACCGATCCAGCCCGCGCGCGTCCAGCACCGGGCCCGCCGCGCCGAGCGGGATGCCGTCCAGCCGCTGCATCACCAGCACCTTCGGCCCGCTGAGTTCGGTGTGCGCGAAGGGAACGGTGAGCCGCGCAGAGTCCTCGGTCATCGCCTCGGCGACGGTGGCGAGGTTGCGCGCCTCCACCCGGAAGTCCAGCTCCTCGCGTAGCGCGCCGGCGAACCCCTCGGCCAGGTCCAGTACGCCGATATCGCGCAGCATGCCCTCCCTGCGCTGCCAGCGACCCGCCCACCGGCAGATGATGTCCAGGTCGCGGGTGACGATCGGCTCGATGTCCGGCCGCTGCACCTTCACCACGACGTCCGTACCGTCGTGCAGCCGGGCGCGGTGCACCTGGGCGATGGAGGCGGCGGCCAGCGGCTCCGGGTCGAACTCGGCGAACACGTCGGAGATCGGCGCGCCCAGTTCCTCGGTGAGCAGCGCGCAGATCGCGGGCCACGGCGCCGGCGGCACCTGCGTCTGCAACGAGCTCAGTTCGGCCACCACCGGGCAGGGCAGCAGGTCGGGGCGGGTGGACAGCACCTGGCCGAGTTTCACGAACACCACGCCGGCCTCCTCAAGCGCCAACCGCAGCGAGTACCCGAACCGCGCGGCGCCTTCCGGCCCGGACCGCTCGATCAGCAGCACGCCGCCGAGCCGACGACGCAAGAACAGCACGGCAAGGCCAACGTAGCGACGGATCCGGGCCAGCCGACGACGAGTCGCCCGCGCCACGGCGAGCGGACCACCCACCGCGCCCCTCGGCAGCACCAGCTCGCAGACGACCAGGAAGGCCATGGAGGTGAGCACGATCAACCCGAAGGTGAGGCTGAGAAAGGCCAGGTCCCACTGCGCGTTCAGCACTCCCGGCGGGGTGATCTTCCCGAACACCCCGGCCGACGCCGTGCCGACCACCGTGGCCAGCACCGCCCTGGTGACGCCGATCCGCACGCCGAGCAGGGCGGGCGCCACCAGCCGGAGCAGCCAGCAGTAGCAGAGCAGGCTCAACGGCCCGAACACATACGCTGATACGGCGATCATGACCGCTCCCTCGTGGCAAGAACTCGATGCGAGCAAACCTGCCGGAGCAGCGGGGTCGGTCCATCCCGCGTACGGACCGACCGCCTCCCTCGCAGGAGTGATTCCGGATCTGGTTCGCGTGGGGGAGCCGCCCCGCAGGGGCGTTCTGTCAGGATCGTCTCGTGTCCATCGCGCTGCGCCCGGTCATCGGCGGCATCACCTACCGCCGGTGGGCCTACCTGATCCTGGGCGGCGCGCTGCTGGTGCCCTACATCCTGGCCGGCACCATCCTGCTGCCGCTGCTCCTGAGCCGGACGCAGAACCTGTTCGGCAACGCGGGCTATCTCCTGCTGACCCTGCTGGCCATCGCGATCCTGATCATCTTGACCTCGTTCATCCCCGCGGTACGCACGGTCGAGGGGGCCGCGGTTCGGGAGCTGCTCGGTGGTCCGCTCGTCCGGCAGGGCATCGGCTCGGTCCGGTCCTGGGCGACCCGTTGGCGCTGGACCGGGTGGTTCGTGCTGCACATCCTGGTCGGCGGACTGGTCAGCGTGATCACGTTGTTCGTGCCGCCCGCGGCGGCGGTCAGTTTCACCATGCCCTTCGAAGGGGCGCAGGACATCGGTGGCCTGCACCTCGCGGCCGCGCGCGGCGTGTGGCGCTGGCTGATCCCGGTCGGCGGGCTGGCATCGTTGATCTGCCTGGTGTACGGGGTCGCCCTGGTCGGCGCCGTGCTGGCCAGGTTGGCGCCGATCTTTCTCGGACCGTCGGCCGCCGACCGGTTGGCCGCCGTCGAGGAACAGGCCCGCGCACTGGCCCAGCGCAACCGGCTGGCCCGCGAGCTGCACGACTCGGTCGGGCACGCGCTGAGCGTGGTGTCGATTCAGGCCGGCGCGGCTGGGCGGGTGCTGGACAGCGATCAGGATTTCGTCCGTCGCGCGTTGTCCGCGATCGAGGAGTCCGCGCGCAACGCCATGGCCGACCTCGACCACGTGCTCGGCCTGCTCCGCGAGGACGCCGACGGCACGAGTTCACGTACCCCGCAGCCGACGCTGGACGCGCTGGGGGAGTTGGTCACCTCGACCGAACTCACCGGCGTCGCGGTCGATCTGCGGATCACCGGCGAGCTGGCAGGCGTGCCGCGGGTGGTGTCAAGGGAGGCCTACCGCATCGTCCAGGAAGGTCTCACCAACGTGTTGCGGCATGCCGGTAGGGTTCCGGTCACCCTGTGTGTCGACGTCCAACCCGATCTCGTGGAGCTGACCATGCTCAACCCGCTCGGCAACCCTGGCCCGGCCGCGCACCGGGTCGGTCAGGGTGGTCGTGGCCTGCCCGGTATGCGCGAGCGCGTCACCGTCCTACATGGACGGTTGACCGCCGGGGTCGACGGAACCGACTGGCGGGTCAGGGTAATCCTCCCGCTCCATGTGGACAGAGCATGAGTATCGGCGTGCTGCTTGTCGACGACGAGGATCTGATCCGCGCGGGCCTGCGCGCGATCGTCAACGCCGAGGACGACCTGACCGTGCTCGGCGAGGCCGGTGACGGTGCGCAGGCGGTCAGCCAGGCGCGCGCGCTCGAACCGGACGTCGTGCTGATGGACGTGCGCATGCCCGCGGTGGACGGTATCCAGGCGACCCGGCGCATCCTGGAGAGCCTGCCGCGACCGCCGAAGATCATCGTGGTGACCACCTTCGAGAACGACGACTACGTCTACGACGCGCTGCGCGCCGGCGCCAACGGCTTCCTGCTCAAACGGTCGAGGCCGGCCGAGATCGTCCAGGCGATCCGCGCGGTCGTCGCGGGCGATTCCCTCCTGTTCCCAGCGGCCATTCGCTCACTGGCCGAACGCAACCGACCTCAACAGCCGCCTGCAGGCCATGCGGGCGTCAAGCTGACCGACCGGGAGGCCGATGTGCTGCGGCTGATGTCCACCGGCCTGTCCAACGCCGAGATCGCCGAGCAGCTCGTGGTCAGCCTGCAGACGGTCAAGACGCACGTCGGCAATGTGCTGGGCAAGCTGGGCGCGCGGGATCGCACCCAGGCGGTGATCTTCGCCTACGAGTCCGGCTTCATCCAGCCGCGCTGACGTGCCGCCCCTGGCGCGGGACGCCGGCCCCGTGCCGAAGTACGTCCACGTGTGCGGTGCCCGGCCTGCCGACCACCCAGCTCGACCCGACGATCGTCTTGGCTCGGTGCTTCAACGGCGCGAGCAGTTGCGACACCTCGTGGTAGCCGCTGACCGAACCGGACACGCAGACCAGCATGGCCAGCGACACGGTGACCGCCTCGCCCTCCACGGCCCACTTGCCCTCCATCAGCCGGGTGCCCAGCGGCATGACGTCGTCGAGGCCTGCCACGAACAGGAAGTCGTCGCCGCCGACGTGGCCGACCCGCACCGACTGCGCCTGCTTGGCAGCGTCGGCAAGGCACACGCCGATCTGCCGGATCAGGTCGTCGCCGACGGCGAAGCCGAACTCGTCGTTGACCAACTTGAACGAGTCGACGTCCAGCCAGCCCACCGCGAACACCTCGCCGGTGCTGATCCGCCGCCCGACCTCGCGGGCGATGGACTCGCTGCCGGGCAGGCGGGTCAGCGGGTTGAGCGCGGCGGCCTGTTCGACCTTGCTGTCCGCGACCGCGCGCACCAGATCGGTCACCCTGACCACGCCGTTGCAGCGGTGCGCCGCGTCCTGGACGACCACGTCGTCGTTGGTACGCACCAGATCCGAGCCGCCGAGGACCTCGAGTACGTCGAAAACGGACGCACCGATCGGGATGACCCTAGGCGTGTCGCCGAGGCGTTTCGCGCTGCGGTTCGCGTGCAGCGCATGGCCGAAAGGCCCGGTGACCGCGAGCAGGAACCGGTTGCGGTCGATCGTCCACTGCGGACGTTCTGCTTCGTCGAGCAGGACAACGCTGTTCACCATCGGCGCGGCGGCCAGCGCCTCCCGCACGTCCTCGGCGGTCGCCGAGACCGGCAGGGTGGTCGCTGGGTGCATCAGCTCGGTCACGCTCGGCCCACTGCGCCGCTCGGCGGAGGTGATCGGCTCGGTCGGCACCGTCTCCGAGCGCGGCGGTTCGATGGTGGCGCGCACCGGCGGCCTGCGCTTGGCCAGGTGCAGCCCATCGCCCTGCGCGGTGGTCACGCCGAGAGAGTGCAAAGTGGACAGCTGATCGAGGGAGCGCACGCCTTCGGCGAGTAGTTGGGCGTTGTTGCGGGCGCACAGTTGGCCGATCGCCTCGATCGTCGCCTTCGCCCTGGAATCCGTGTCGACGGCCGAAATGATCGACCGGTCCAGTTTGAGGATGTCGAAATCCGGTGAGCTCAACAGGGTCAGCGGCAGGTCCCCGTCGCCGACACCGTCGATGGCCAGCCGGAAACCGGCCGAGCGCAGCACCTCGATACCGCGCAGCAGCGCCTTGCGCCGCACCGAGGAGAACGGCGGGTTCAGTTCGATCACCACGTCGGTGGCGCGCCGCCGAGTCGCCCGGAGCATGTCCACGACCGGACCCAGCGCGACATGCGCGCGAGCGGCCGAGATCGCCAACAGGTTCACGTGCAGCGGCAGCATGAGCTGGTGTTCGGCGGCTCGTTGCAGGGCCAGCGTGACGAGGCCGTAGTCGGTAGGGGTGAGTTGTCCGGTATCAGCGGCAGTGCGTAGTAGCTCGCGCGCGCCGCCCTCCGGCGGTCGGGCCAGGGCTTCCACCGCGACCACGCCACCGGTGCGCAGATTGAACATCGGCGCGAAGGCGATGTGCACGTTGTCCAGCAACGGAACATCCAACAACGCAGGCACCATCCAATCGTGCCTGGCATCGCCGCGGATCAAAATACGGGTTTACCAGGTGTTCACAGACAGCCGCGAAGATTCACCGGAATGGTCTCTCCCTCACCCCACCGTACCAAGCGGTATGGGGGTGGACGGGCACTCGTTGTCCACGTTGGAGATGTAACGGGTATGCGGCACATACCCGTTACATCGCGAAATGTGGTGTTTGTCAGAGGGCGAGGCGAGCCAGCCGGCGCTGGGTCGGCCAGCGCACGCTGGAGGCCCAGCCGAACCTCTCGAAGATCCAGATCAGCCGGGCCGAGATGTCGATCTGGCCGCGCTGCACGCCGTGCCGGGCGCAGGTCGGGTCTGCGTGGTGCAGGTTGTGCCAGGACTCGCCGAAGGAGAACACCGCGAGCGGCCAGAAGTTCGCGGCCTTGTCCCTGGAGTTGAACGGACGCTCGCCGAACATGTGGCAGATCGAGTTGACCGACCAGGTGACGTGGTGCAGCACGCCGATGCGGACCAGTCCGGCCCAGAACAGGCCGGTCACCGCGCCCCACCAGGACAGCGTGGCAACGCCGCCGACGACGGCCGGCAGGAAGATGCTGGTCAGCGACAACACCAGGAACTGGCGGTCGACCCGCTGGATGGCCGGATCGGCGACAAGGTCGGGGGCGAAGCGCTCCCGGTTGGTGAGGTCGCGATCGAACAGCCAGCCCAGGTGCGCGTGGTAGAAGCCCTTGGCCAGCGCGGCGGGGGAGGTGCCGAAGCGCCACGGCGAGTGCGGATCGCCGTCTCGGTCGGAGAACGCGTGGTGACGCCGGTGGTCGGCGACCCAACCCGTTGTGGTGCCCTGGAAAGACAGGTTGCCGGCGATGGCCAGCGCCACCCGCAGCGGCCGCACCGCCTTGAACGAGCTGTGCGTGAAGTGGCGGTGGAACCCGACAGTCACGCCGAGTCCGGTCAGAACGTACAGGCCGATGGCCATGCCCACGTCCACCCAGTTGAGCCCCCAGCCCCAGGCGAACGGAATGGCGGTGATCAGCGCGGCCAGCGGCAGGATCACGAAGGCGATCACGAGCACTTGCTCCGGGACGCCGCGACGACCGGAGGTGATCGGTTTCACTGTCGGTGGCTCGACTTCGAGTAGATCGGGGGCAGCGATCGGGGGCATGTACATCCTCACGGGTTGAGCGACTGGTCCGAGCGAGCACTCGGTGTCGAGGGAGCTGATCGACCTCGTCGTCGCCTCCCCAACCTACACCTACAGTCGGTAGGTTTACGGTGAGGTCGCGCCTGGTGACGGAAATTCGCCGAAATAGTACCGTGACAATTCCGTAATTCACTTCGGGGTCATTTTCGCTGGTCAGAGGGTCACGTCGTGGCTTTTATGTGATCCGACCTTTTGGCTGTATGTAGCAGTTAATTCCGGACATCCGTGCACACGGTTCAGTCGCATTCCGGTGCTCATTCACCCGTGTTCCACTTGGTGGACGGGATGGACCCCGACCCAGCGCGGGCCAGGCGTTACCGTGCCTGCATGCGCGAACCCGAACGGCCGACCCGCACGGCCCGCCGCTGGCAGCGAGCGGTCGACCCGAGGATGGCGGCGGTGTCCGGTGACCTCGCCGCTCATCCGTTCCGGGCGGATCGGGACCGGGTGGCCAGTTCGCCGTTCTTCGCCCGGCTGGCCGGCGTGACCCAGGTGGTCAGCCCGAACGGGTCAGGGCTGTTGCTGCACAACCGGCTCACACACAGCCTCAAGGTCGCGCAGGTGGCGCGGGCGATCGCCGAAGGACTCGTCGCCGATACGGATTCCGCGCGCCTGTTGGACAAACTCGGCGGCTGCGACCTCGACGTCGTCGAGGCGGCCGCGCTCGCGCACGACCTGGGCCACCCGCCCTTCGGTCACCTCGGCGAGGAGGTGCTGGACCGGATCGCGCGGCACCGTTTCGGCCTACCGGACGGATTCGAGGGCAACGCTCAGTCCTTCCGGATCGTCACCACCACGGACACCAGGGGCCTGCGCGGCATCGGCCTCGATCTCACCGCGGCCGTCCGCGCCGCGTTGCTGAAATATCCCTGGACCCGGCTACGCCACCCGCTGCCGCACCCGAGCGGCATGCCGGTGCCGCCGAGGGGCGCGCGCGAACCAGGGGATTCGCCGGGGACCGGATCGGCCAAGTTCTCGGCCTATGTCACCGAACTCGTCGATCTGGAACAGGCGCGGGCCGTGTTCGCAGGCCGGATCGAACCGTGGCAGCAGACCGTCGAGGCCTCGGTGATGGACACCGCCGACGACATCGCCTACGCCATCCACGACCTCGAGGACTTCCACCGCGTCGGGGTGCTGCAACACGCGACCGTCGCGGCCGAACTCGGCACCTGGCGCACCCGCGCCGCGGAACTGCGCGCCATCGCCGACCGTGACCTCGCCGACCAGTCGCGGCTGCCGGGCCGATCCCTCGAGTCGATGCGCAGGCGGCTCGCGGACCGCGACGGCTGGATCTTCGACGCGGACGCGTTCACCGAAGCCGTCGACCTTGTCCGCACCGAACTGGTGGACGGGCTGCTCGCGGTGCCGTTCGACGGTTCGGTCGAGGCGGAGCAGTCGATCGCGCGGTTCTCCACCCGCTGGACCGCGCGGCTCGCCGACGGGGTCGGCGTCCTCGCCGCGCCGACCACCCGATCCGGGCACGTCGTGCTCGCCGCGCAGCAGTGGCACGAGGTCCAGGTGCTGAAGTTCGTGCACCGCCGATTCGTACTGCGCAGGCCCGACCTCGCCCTGCACCAGCGCGGCCAGGCACGACTGCTGACCACACTGGTGGAGGAGTTGGAGAGTTGGCTACTCGACCGCCGCGAGTCCGACCGGCTGCCGCGCAGGCTGCACGACCTGGTCGAACTGGCCGAGGGCGAGTACCACGACCTCGCGGCAAGCCGCCCCGAGCTGATCAGTAACGAAGGTGCGCCGGGGCCGGACGCGGTGCGCGCGTTGGCCCGAGGTCGCGCCGTCGTCGACTTCGTCGCATCGCTGACCGACAGCCAGGCCGTCGCCCTGCTCGATGCGTTGTCCGGTCGACGAAGCGCGATCTGGACCGACGCGTTCGCCCTCTAGTTGTTGGGTCCTGCTAGTTGTTGGGCAGGTCCGTTGTCTCCAGCGGCCAGTCCCATTCGATGCCGACCAGACCCGGGCCGACGCCGAGACCGACGGTGTGTGCTTCGCCGGTCGGGCTGATCGCCAGGTTGCGGCGCCGCGCGAGGCGGACGTCGCCTGCCGGCGAGCTGAACTGCTGGCACCGCTCAGGCAGCGCCTCGGGGTCGAACTTGACCTCGAGCACGTAGTCCCGAACCGGCAGCCGCAGCCTGCGGCAGTAGCAGTCGACAAGAGGAGTGTGCTCGGAGACCGGGTTGGTGACCTCGTACTCCATGATCAGGGTCTCGCCGGTGGCCAGTTCCTGGTCGAAGAGCAGTTCCGCGGCGAGCAGGTGCTCATTGCGGTCGGCCACCATCCTGCCGAGCCGGCAGTTGCGCAGGTTGGTGATCTGCGGAACGTCGGTGGTCTCGGTCTGCCAGTCATAGAGCAGTACCCAGCGATCCACGCCGTCCTGTTCGGCGCGCAACACCTGGGAGACGCGCACCGACCGGATCTGCCGTGTCGAGTCCACGACGCAGCGGTCGTGTTGGCTGATCCGGGCCAGGTGACCGTCGGAGGCGGTGTCCACGCTGGTCAGCAGGTTGGCCAGGGCCATGCTGCCCCAGAGGGCGTCCATGGCCAGTAATCGGGAGTCGCGCCTGCGTCGCCCGCGCGGTCGGGGTGGGCCGAGCAGCGCGGTCAGCGCGTTCGGCGGCACCCGAAGGACCGCTTCGAGGTGACGCAGGGCGTCCAGTGACTCTGGTCTCTCCGGACGGCGGCGCCCGGACTGCCAGTAACTCAACGTAGCGACACTGATGGTTACGCCGCGCAGTTGGAGGCGGTGTTGGATACGGTCCAAACTCAAGCCGCTGCCCTTGATCGCAGCCCGCAGAGCGTCCGGAAACGGCCCGCCGGCAAGCAGCTTCGCCAGCTCAGCGCGACCCACGGGTATGCGGGCAGGCGCAAAGTCTGGTCGACTCGGTGCGATCGTCATGGTGACTCCCCGTCGTCACGTCATCACGTTTGAGTTACCCTACTTGGGTGTAGACGTTTGTTACACCCCCATTTGGCTCCAATCGATACGACGTTCAGCGCGAACGGCCTGATGCGACTGGTGCTCACAGTGATTTCCCCGACACTCAAACGACTAAACACGAAGATTATTTGCACCGTTCGATCCGGTTATCCATTTTCGGTTATCGGGCGAAGAGGTTCGCCATCCGTGCGGTTAAGGTGTTAACCAGGCGGAATCGCGCTCCGTGCCCAATAAGGGTGGAATCCAGTGATGAGCAGGGTGCGCCCAGCCGCGGGTGGAGGTAAGACCGTTGAAGTGACTGCGGACCGGATTGTCGGCTGGTTCGCAAGGTTCACGGAGCGTCACCAAAATGTTCGAAATGTCGAACTGAGTACGGAGAGTCTTCGGATCGAGGCCGTCGACGGCGCCACGGCCACCGCCGCCGTGCCGTTCGCACCTCTCTTACTGCCGGCGCCGGTGGCCGACCTTGATTCGGCGGTCGGGTTGCTCGTGGAACACCTGGCCCGGCCGCGACTGGTCGGGCTGGTGCTGGTCCGGCTCGGTGGACACAGTGTCGGGATCGCGCGCGGCGGTACCGTGCTGGTCTCGAGCACGGACCATCTATTGGTGCACGGGCGCAGCAAGGCGGGCGGCTGGTCGCAGCAGCGGTTCGCGCGGCGCAGGGTCGGTCAGGCGCGGGTCGCGGTCCAGCACGCCGCCGCCGATGTCAGGCGGGTGCTGGGCGCTCGGGTGGGGGAGTTGAGCGCGGTGGTGCTGGGCGGGGACGCACAGGCGCTGGCCGCGTTGCGGGCCGAGCCGGGACTGGCCGATGTGCTCGCGTTGGCGCAGCCGCGCGTCCTGGACGTGCCGCAACCGCGCAGAAGCGTGCTCGACGAGGCGGCGAAGCGCGTGTTCGGGTTGGAGATCCTGGTCCGGGAGCCGGACTGAATCGTGTCCGACATCGCAGCCATACCGACAAATTCGTTGGCGCGCGTCCCGTACTATTGACCCGTGGTGGTTCTCACCGAATGAGTGGTTGATCAACTCGCCGGTTCCGACAGGCGAGCCACGCCGTCCTGCGCGCCCACTCACTCACGTACGGAGTATTTCCGGTGATCACCGCTGCCAATCTTGAACTGCGGGCTGGCTCCCGCATCCTGCTCTCCGACGCCAACCTGCGTATCCAGCCGGGCGACCGGATCGGCCTCGTCGGCCGCAACGGCGCCGGCAAGACCACCACCCTGCGCGTGCTCGCCGGCGAGGGTGAGCCGTTCGCGGGCGACGTGCGCCGCGCCGACGAACTCGGCTACCTGCCACAGGATCCGCGCGAAGGTGATCTTTCGGTCACCGCCAAGGATCGGGTGCTCTCCGCGCGCGGACTCGACGAACTCCTGCGCGAGATGGAAAAGGCGCAGACCGCGATGGCGGAGCTGGTGGACGAGAACCAGCGCGACGCCGCGGTCCGCCGCTACGGCAGGCTCGAGGACCGCTTCTCCTCGGCCGGTGGCTACGCCGCCGAGAGCGACGCCGCGCGGATCTGCGCCAACCTCGGTCTCGAGGACCGGATCCTGGCCCAGCCGCTGCGCACCCTCTCCGGTGGCCAGCGCCGCCGAGTCGAACTCGGGCGCATCCTGTTCGCCGCGTCCGAGTCCGGTGCCACCGGCAAGTCGACCACCACGCTGCTGCTCGACGAGCCGACCAACCACCTTGACGCGGACTCGATCAACTGGCTGCGCACCTTCCTCAAGGGGCACGACGGTGGTCTGGTGGTGATCAGCCACGATGTCGAACTGCTTGAGGCGGTCGTCAACAAGGTCTGGTTCCTCGACGCGACGCGGAGCGAACTGGACATCTACAACATGGGCTGGCAGCGCTACCTCGAGACGCGCGCGACCGACGAGAAGCGCCGCCGCCGCGAGCGCGCGAACGCGGAGAAGAAGGCCGGCGCGCTGATGGCGCAGGCGGACAAGATGCGCGCGAAGGCGACCAAGGCGGTCGCCGCACAGAACATGGCCAAGCGGGCCGAGAAGCTGCTGTCCGGGTTGGAGGACAGCCGACAGGCCGACAAGGTCGCCAAGATCCGGTTCCCTGATCCCGCGCCGTGCGGCAAAACCCCGCTCACCGCGGAGGGGCTGTCCAAGAGCTACGGGTCGCTGGAGATCTTCACCGGTGTGGATCTCGCCATCGACCGAGGTTCCCGGGTTGTCGTTCTCGGGCTCAACGGTGCGGGTAAAACGACCCTCCTGCGACTGCTCGGCGGCATGGAAAAGGCCGACACCGGCGAGGTAATCCCCGGCCACGGCCTGCGGATCGGTTACTACGCCCAGGAACACGAAACCCTTGATCACCAGGCCAGCGTGTGGGCGAACATCCGGTCGGCCGCCCCGGACACCGGTGAGCAGCAACTGCGCAATCTCCTCGGCACCTTCTTGTTCACCGGCGAGCAGTTGGACCAGCCTGCCGGCACGCTCTCCGGCGGCGAGAAGACTCGGCTGGCACTGGCCGGTCTCGTTTCCAGCGCGGCCAACGTGTTGCTGCTCGACGAGCCGACCAACAACCTCGACCCGGCCAGCCGCGAACAGGTTCTCGACGCGTTGCGCCGTTTCCAGGGGGCCGTCGTGCTCGTAACACACGACCCAGGAGCCGTCCAAGCCCTTGAGCCCGAGCGGGTGATCTTGTTGCCGGACGGCACCGAGGATCATTGGTCGGCCGACTACCTCGAACTGGTCCAGTTGGCCTGACTACCTGCGATTACGCGGCGGTCGTCCGCGTCGCAATATCGCCAATCGGTGATCGACTGGACGTGACACGCCGATCACTGAGCGAAGATTTTTTCCGCTCGTCTGGCGTTCTGGTCGTTCGTGTTCGATCATTACGGCGATAGGGGCCGGATGCGGCCCACCTGCAGTCCATGGAAGGCGGGGCAAGGTGGCTGACCTGAAGAAGGGTGCCCGGATCACCGGGACCACGCGGGACAAGCTCGCCACGGACTTGAAGAAGAAGTACGAGAAGGGCGCCAGTATCAGGGCTCTTGCCGAGTCCACAGGACGTTCCTACGGATTCGTGCACCGCGTGCTCTCCGAGTCCGGGGTGACATTGCGCGGACGCGGTGGTGCGACGCGGACGAAGAAGAAGTAGGCTACCGCGCGGTAACATCAGCACCGCGCGATCGGGTCCGCCGGAGGACTACGGGCTTCTCGATGCGTTGGCACTCTTGAGGAGTTCGTGGCCGATGCCGGA
>DASYBO010000067.1:0-3432 GCA_036500685.1 Pseudonocardiaceae bacterium
CGCGGATTGTGGGAACGGCCGTCGGATGGTGATCAGTGGGTTGGTGTCACTTCGACGGCCGCGAGCCCCCAGTTGTCACTGGTGGGGCCGGTGTCGGCGAGGGTGACGGTGGTGTTGGGTTGGGTGGGGGTGGTCAGGTCCTGGACCCAGTAGGAGTCACCGCTTCGGGTGTCGATGTCCTTGTGTGCGATCGCCTGTCCGCTGGCCGCGACCGGGACGGTGTCGTTGGTCCAGTCATGGCCGGAGGCCCAGATCAGCGAACCGCAGGAAGTGGGCGTCAGCGTGACCGTCGGGCCGCCGCTGGTCGCCGAGTTGGTCGCTGCGGCGCCGACCGCCGAACCCGCGCCCTTGAACGCCGTGACGGTGATCGATCCGTCGTATGACCTGCTAGCCAACGTGGCTGTGACCGTGGCCGCGCTGACCGGCGACGTGGCGAAAGCCTGCCACACCTCGGAGGTGCCCAGTGTGGCGTTGGCCCGCTCGGTGAGCGTCCACTGTAGATCGCCGCCGGTCACCGATGTGATGGTCTGCGCGCTCTGCGGTCCGTCGGACTCGACGAACGCCAGCAGCAGTTCGTTGCCGCCTGCCGTGGTGATCGCTGGTGCGGTGAACTTGCTGGCTGCCGTCTTCTGGTCGGTGGACACGCTGGTGTCCGGTGTCGGTGCGGTTTTCGGGCAACCCACGACCGTGATCGAGATCGTGGCGGGGTTCGACTCGGCCGATCCGTCGAATGTGGCGAACGTGAACGAATCCGGGCCGAGGTAACCGGCGGCGGGTGTGTAGGTGAGGTTGGGTGGGCTACCGGACAACGTCCCGTGCGCCGGTGGGGACAGCACCGAGTAGCCCAATGTGGCGCCGTCGGTGTCGCTGCCGTGGAGCGTGATGGGTGTCGGCGTGTTCTGCGCCGTGCTCGCCGACGCGCTGTCCGCCGTGGGCTGCGGGGGCGTGACGTTGATCGAAACCTCGGCGGGGTTCGACACGACCGTCCCATCAGTCACGTCGAATGTGAACAGGTCGGGCCCGACGTAGGCGGCGTTCGGTGTGTAGGTGAGGTTGGGCGCCGTGCCGGACAGCGTCCCGTTCGTCGGTTGGCTGAGCACCGTGTAGGTCAACGGGTCGCCGGTGGTGTCGGTGCCCTGGAGTGTGATGGGGGTCGGCGTGTTGATCCGCACAGTGTCCGACGCGTCGTCCGCTATCGGTTCCGGGTTCGGGGTGACGTTGATCGAGATGATGCCTGGGCCCGAATTCGCCCCGGGCGCGTCGTTCGCCGAGAACGTGAACGAGTCGCCTCCGAGGTAGCCGGCGGCGGGCGTGTAGGTGAGGGCGGGCGCCGTGCCGGACAGGGTGCCGTGGATCGGTTGGGTCAGCACGCGGTACAGCGGGGGACCGGTGTTGTCGTTGGCTTGCAGTGTGATGGGGGTCGGCGTGTTCTCCTGCACGGTGTCCGAGGCGTTGACCGGGACCGGTATCGGGTCCGGGCCGGTCCACGCCTGCGCGGCCGTGGCCTCCTCGGTGCTGCCGTTCAGTGTCGTGGTCGCGTCGATGTTGTCGGTCAGGCCGGGGTCCCCGAAGTCCTGATAGGTGAAGCTGACGTTCCCGTTCGCGTCCGTCGTGCAGTTGATCGGCGCGCAGTTGCCCTGCGGGCCATTGGTATTGCCGCCGTCGACCGCGAACGCAACCGACTGCCCGGCCACCGGCGTGCCGTTCTGCGTGACGTTGGCCGTCACGGTGTCCGTCGCTCGAAAGCCGTCGGGACTGGAGTGCGACGTGGGTGTCAGCGAGATGTCCGGCGCGGTGCTCACCGGGCCGGCGCCCGCCACCAGGGCGTACGTCTGACCACAGGCCTTCGCGCTGGTGGTCTGGTCGACGCCGCACGTCGAAGTGGTCGTCGTGTCGGTCGCGATCGCGAGTGGCTGGAAGTCGGTCGGGTAGGTCGGGAACGTCATGGTCGCCGAGCAGCCCCAGCCCTGCAGGTCGCCGTCGGTCTGGGCCGGGTACGGCGAGGGCAGCGCGCCGACCTGCGCGACGGTCGAGCCGCACGGCGCGGTGTTGTTGGTGGTGAAACCGGTGGAAAAGTTGTCCGTCTTGCTCAGCTTGTTCAGCGCTGCCGCGTCGGCGCCGTTGTCGGCGCAGGACGTGTCGAAATACATGCCGGTCGCATCGGGCATCGCGCCCGCGAACCGCATCAGGTTCGACACCAGCCTGCCCGAACCGGGCTGCAGCGGATCGATCGACTCCGACGGGTACATGTTCGGGCCGGGCGGGCCGCTGGGTTGCGCCGCGCCGCTACCGTGGAGGAGTGCGGCTTCCGGATCTGTGCCGAGCACGACCCGGTTGCCCACGTAGCCGAACGTCGCTCGGGTCACGGCCGGCCCCCAGGCGCTCGCGTTGCTGGTGGCCGATGTCGGTGTCGTGCCGCAGTTCGGGTCACCGACGATCAACAACTGGTAGCCGGCGAACTGGTCGGTGGTCATCGAGTCCCACGTCGTACCGCTGACCACGGTCGGATTGAAGCCGGCCTGTTCGGCGAAGTACTCCTCCTCCGAGATCCGTTGGCCGTTGGCGTCGGTCAGGCCATCGGCGGTGGTGACCGAATCTCCGTCGATCAGCGCCGAGCCGGGAGTGAAGGGGACTGGGTCCGGGGCCGCGTTGGCGGTCGGTGCGACGGCCAGGCCGAGCAGGCTCAACGCCGCGACCGCCACCAGCGTCACGGCGACCCGCGGCGATCTTCGATGCCCTGTCATGTTTTGTCCTCCTGGAAAAGTTCGCGACGGGCAGACATCTGGCGACATCGCGTTGTCCGACGTGAATGTTTCAGGAGGACGGAATTCGACTCACCAGCAAACGGGTGACTTCTCCGACCGACACTCTGCGCGATTTACACTATTGGATGCCTGATGGCGGCGAATGTCGAACAGGCGCCGTCTGCCGACGGTGTCCGGGATTCGTGCTGGCTTGGTCGGCTACCCGCAGTACTTGGGCGGGTGGCCCAGATGCGTGCGGGGCGCTGCGTGCGGCAGCGCCGGCCGCAGCAGCGAGCCGTAGGTGCCTGCGGGTACCTCAATCGTAACTGGTCAGGTCGTTTGTGGGCTTGATCGACGACGTGGGATGATCACCTTGTGCAGCCAGGGAACGAGCACCCGTTCTATGACGAGCTTGCCGCCCTGGTCGTGCAGCAGGCGCAAGTCATCAACGAACTCCGCGTTCAGGTCGCCGCGCTGGAAGCCGAGAACGTCAGGCCGCGAGCGGAAAACGCGGAGCTCAAGCGCCGGTTGGGAATGAACTCGACCAACTCCTCCCAACCACCCTCCACGGATGAGCTGGCCAAGCCAACCCGGAAATCGTTGCGGGGCAAGTCCAACCGCAAGCCGGGCGGGCAGGCCGGGCACCCGGGATCGACGCTGACGCCGGTCGCAGTGCCCGACGAGGTCA